>NZ_JBIVFO010000001.1:0-265310 GCF_044748225.1 Streptomyces sp. NPDC090021
ACCCGTGATCGGGTGCACACGCACGAAAGAGCGGGCGCATCATGTCGGAATATGACCGACGCGCCACAACGTCCTCGCTGTGTTTGTCGCCTGCCGGCACCCGAAGGCCCGACAGGTCTTTTTCAAAGGAACCTCATCCACCGAAGTGGACGGGGTATCAACTTCTGGCGTTGATTTTTGGCACGCTGTTGAGTTCTCAAGGAACGGACGCTTCCTTCGTACTCACCTCAGCCTCTCGGCTGCGGCTTTCCTCCGGGCTTTCCTGTCTTGCGTTTCCAACTCTACCAGATCATTTCCGCGTCCTGCTTCTCGAAAGTCGCAGTCGATTCGGATTTGAATTCGGTGACCGTTGGGGGTCTTTGCCTCTCGGCTTTCCACTACGTTAGCGCTTTTCCCTTGCGACTCATAATCGAGCCGCCGGCCGGGAATTCGGGCATGCCGAATAGAGCCCCGCCAGGGGTAGGTCGTAGGTAGTGGGTTGGCCGCTCGAAGGTCTGCCGATGGCAGTGCCCCGTAAAAGCGGCTCGAGCAACGTTAGGCGTCCGGCCAGGGCGAGTCAAGTTGAGCGGCGGCGTGGCGCGTGGGCCCGGTAGGGGCTCACCGTCGGGTCGTGAGTGATCCAGAAGCGGTACGGGTGGTCCGCGCCGGCTCCGCCGACTCCCGTGCGCGGGCCGCTGCTCACCAGGTCGGACGAGGTGGGGGTACCCGCGAGGAGGGACAGCGGGGAAGCGGGGCCTCCGCAGAGGTCGGTCCCGTCCAGCGAGCGGTCGATGTCCAGGGCCATGGCGAGGCGGGCCGGCCCTTTGGCGAGTTCACGTGGGTTTCTGGCCGAAACTCGACGTTTGGCGGCCAGGTCGACACCGACCGTGATCTCGCCCGCGCGCACCAGCACCCCACTCGCCCGGCCCTCCGGGCCGCACACCAGGTTGAAGCTGAACCACATGCCGTAGATGAAGTAGACGTACGCGTGTCCGGGCGGGCCGAACATCGATGCGTTCCGTGCCGTGCGCCCGCGGTAGGCGTGCGAGCCCGGATCGGACTCCCCCTCGTACGCCTCCACCTCCGTGATGCGCAGTTCCAGGGGCCCCTCCCCGGTACGGCGGACGAGGGTGCGGCCGAGGAGGTCCGGGGCCACGGTGAGGGCCGGGCGGTCGAAGAAGGACCGGGACAGGGGCGTACGGTCAGGACGCGCGCTCATCCGGTCGAGCGTAGTGGACCGCGCCCACCTGCAACCGGGACCTAGTGTTCCGCGTTGGTATGGGGTAGTCGCGGCGTAGTCGCCAGAACGTTCAAGGGGAGTTTGAGCATGGGCTTCAAGAAGCTGTTCGCGAGCCTGGGTGCCGGTGGTGCTTCGGTGGACACGATCATCACCGAGCCGAACGTCGTTCCGGGCGGGATCGTCCAGGGCGAGGTCCGTATCCAGGGCGGATCCGTGGAGCAGCAGATCGAGGGGCTGTCCATCGGGCTGCAGGCGCGGGTCGAGGTCGAGGGTGGTGACCAGGAGTACAAGCAGAACGTCGTCTTCACGAAGCAGCGCCTCGGCGGGGCCTTCCAGGTGCAGGCCGGTGCGCTGCACGTGGTGCCGTTCGCGATGGAGATCCCCTGGGAGACGCCGATCACCCATTTCGCGGGTCAGTACCTGCACGGTATGAACATCGGGGTCAGCACCGAGCTGGAGATCGCCCGTGCGGTCGACGCCGGCGACCTCGACGCGATCAACGTGCACCCGGTACCGGCGCAGCAGGCGATCCTGGACGCCTTCCGGCAGCTGGGCTTCACCTTCCGCAGCGCGGACATGGAGCGGGGGCACATCCGCGGGACGCGGCAGACGCTGCCCTTCTACCAGGAGATCGAGTTCCTGCCGCCCTCGCAGTACCGGGGGCTGAACCAGGTCGAGCTGACCTTCGTCTCGGACGGCCGGGAGATGGACGTCGTCCTGGAGATGGACAAGAAGCCGGGTCTGTTCAGCGAGGGCAGTGACACCTACCGCTGCTTCCAGGTGGGTCTGCAGTCGTACCAGGGCACGGACTGGGCGGCGTACCTGAACCAGTGGATCGCCTCGGTGGGCTCGCAGCGCAACTGGTTCTGATCCGGACGGCGGGGACGGGCCCCGGACGCCAGTGGCGTCCGGGGTCTACTGGGCCGTCCCGCTCGCCTGCGCGGGCCCGCGCGCCCACGAGGCCGGTCGCCGGCGTCGCCACGCGTGCGACGGGCGCCGCGAGCGGCGGGAAACGAGAGGGTCTTGCAGGTTTCGCAACGCGCGGGGTGATCGACGATCTTGCTGGAGGCCTAGGCTCCGTCTTTGCAGGGGTTTCCCATTTCGACCAGGAGGTCTTGACGTGTCCGAACGTGACAGGGCGCCGCTCCCCCACGATTTCCATCCCGAGGTGCACGAGTTCACCGTGACGAGTGAGGACGTCTCCCACGGAGCGGACCTGCACGCCGCACAGGTCCTCACGGGGAAGAACGTCTCCCCGCACCTGCGTTGGGAGGGCTTCCCCGAGGGGACGAAGAGCTTCGCCGTGACCTGCTTCGACCCGGACGCGCCGACGGGCAGCGGGTTCTGGCACTGGGTCCTCTTCGACCTGCCCGTCTCGGTGACGGAGCTGCCGGCCGGTGCGGGCACGGGGGACTTCCCGGGCCTGCCGGAAGGTGCCGTGCACGCGCGGAACGACTACGGGACGCGGGACTTCGGCGGTGCGGCCCCGCCGCGCGGGGAGCGGCACCGCTACGTGTTCACCGTGTACGCGGTGGACCGTGAGCAGCTCGGCCCGGACGAGGACTCCTCGCCGGCGGTCGTCGGTTTCCATCTGCGGTTCCACGCCCTGGGGCGTGCGCAGCTCGTCGCCGAGTACGAGGCGCCCGCCGCGCGCTGATCGTTCGCCCGGCGTTTGCCCGGTCCTGGTCTAAAGAAGGCCGGGACCGGGCATTTTTATTGCGTTGTCCCGCGTGGCGCGCGCGGCCAGAGTGGTTGCGGGCCCTGCCGCCATGGTGGTCGCGGGCCTGCACACGGGAGGTGGGCGAGATGCGGGACACGCTGGTGCTGAATGCGAGCTTCGAGCCGCTGTCGACGGTGACGCTGAACCGGGCTGTGGTCCTGGTGCTGCAGGACAAGGCCGTCGTCGAACAGTCGCACCCCGATCTCCGTGTCCGCGCAGCGACCATGGACCTTCCGATGCCCCGGGTGATCAGGCTCTGCCGGTACGTCAGGGTGCCCTTCCGAAGACACGCTCCCTGGTCGCGGAGGGGGGTGTTGGTCCGGGACCAGCACCGGTGCGCCTACTGCGGCAAGCGCGCGACCACGGTGGACCACGTACTGCCGAGGGCGCAGGGCGGCGGGGACACCTGGCTGAACACGGTGGCGTCCTGTGCCGAGGACAACCACCGCAAAGCGGCCCGGACTCCGGAGGAGGCGGGGATGCCGCTCCTCCGGAAGCCCTTCGTACCGTCTCCGGCGGACGCCATGCTCCTTGCGCTGGGGGTGGCCGGGCGGGAGGCGCTCCCGGATTGGCTGGAGCGTTCCGCCTAGGACGTCTGCGCTGGGCGGCGTAGTTCTGCTACGTCGCTCAGCGGACCAGCAGCTGGACGATCGCGAGGATCCCGACCGTTACGATGACGCCGCGCAGGACGGTCGGCGGGAGGCGGCGGCCGACCTTGGCGCCGATCTGGCCGCCGATCGTCGAGCCGACGGCGATGAGGAGCACGGCCGTCCAGTCGAACTCGGCGACGAACAGGAAGAAGACGGCCGCGATGCCGTTCACCAGGGCGGCGATGACGTTCTTGACGGCGTTGATCCGTTGCAGGTCGTCGTGGAGCAGCAGGCCCATCAGCCCGAGGTAGAGCACGCCCTGGGCCGCGCCGAAGTAGCCGCCGTAGGCGCTGGAGAGCAGCATGCCGCCGAGCAGGACCGGGCCTCCGTCGGGGTGGCCGGTGTCGCCCCCGGCGGCTTCCTGACGGCGGCGCAGGGCGGCGGCGAGCCGGGGCTGCAGGACGACGAGGACGAGTGCGAGTCCGATCAGGATCGGCACGATGGTGTCGAAGGAGTCCGACGGCAGGGCGAGGAGCAGGGCCGCGCCGGTGAGTCCTCCGACGGCCGAGACCGAGCCGAGGCGCAGGATGCGGGCGCGCTGCCCTTGGAGCTCCTTGCGGTAGCCGATGGCCCCGCTGATCGAACCGGGCACCAGGCCCAGGGTGTTGGACACGTTGGCGGTGACCGGTGGCAGACCGGTGGCCAGCAGCACCGGGAAGGTGATGAGGGTGCCGGAGCCGACGATGGTGTTGATCGTGCCCGCGCCGATGCCGGCGGCGAGAACCGCGAGTGATTCCCAGATGGACATGGACTGTGCCATCCCCTTTGCATGAGTGAGTCGCCTCCCCGCCATGAAGGTCGAGGGGCCTCACTGATCATGCATCAGGGGGTGTGCGGGCTCAGTCGATGGGGGGCTGCTCGCGACGCTCGGCGGCGTCCTTGTCGCGGGCGGCCGGGATGCCACCGCCGTCCTTGCCGGAACCCTGCGGGTTGAATCCCGAACCTCCGCCGAGGGGACCGAAGTTGCCCATGGCGCCGGAGAGGCCCTTCAGTGCGTCGCCGATCTCGCTGGGTACGATCCAGAGCTTGTTGGCGTCGCCCTCGGCGATCTTCGGGAGCATCTGCAGGTACTGGTAGGCGAGGAGCTTCTGGTCGGCGTCGCCGGCGTGGATGGACTCGAACACCGTACGAATGGCCTGCGCTTCACCCTCGGCCTTGAGCGCGGCGGCCTTGGCCTCACCCTCGGCGCGCAGGATGGAGGACTGCTTCTCACCCTCGGCGCGCAGGATCTCGGACTGCCGGACACCTTCGGCCTGGAGGATCGCGGCCCGCTTGTCGCGGTCGGCGCGCATCTGCTTCTCCATCGAGTCCTGGATGGAGGTGGGCGGCTCGATGGCCTTGAGCTCGACGCGGTTGACGCGGATGCCCCACTTGCCGGTGGCCTCGTCGAGGACCCCGCGCAGGGCGGCGTTGATCTCCTCGCGGGAGGTGAGGGTGCGCTCCAGGTCCATGCCGCCGATGATGTTGCGCAGCGTGGTGACGGTGAGCTGCTCGATGGCCTGGATGTAGCTGGCCACTTCGTACGTCGCGGCCCGGGCGTCGGTCACCTGGTAGTAGATGACGGTGTCGATGTTGACGACCAGGTTGTCCTGGGTGATGACGGGCTGCGGCGGGAAGGGGACGACCTGTTCGCGCAGGTCGATCCGGTTGCGGATGGAGTCGATGAACGGGACGACGATGTTGAGGCCCGCGTTGAGGGTGCGGGTGTAGCGGCCGAACCGCTCGACGATGGCGGCGCTGGCCTGCGGGATCACCTGGATCGTCTTGACCAGTGCGATGAAGACCAGAACCACCAGAATGATCAGGACGATGATGATCGGTTGCATGCGGTTCCCCGTGCCCTTCCGGCTGTCTGTGCTGCCCCGTTGATCGGAGTCTCGCAGACCTGTGGGCCGCGAGCAGGCTGCTTCTCACATCACGACGGCGGTCGCCCCGTCGATCTCCACCACGTCGACGGACTGGCCGGGCTCGAAGCTGGTGTCCGCGTCGAGGGTACGGGCGGACCAGATCTCGCCGGCGAGCTTGATGCGGCCGCCGCTGCCGTCGACGCGTTCGAGGACGACTGCGGTTCTGCCCCTCAACGCGTCGACTCCGCTGCGGTGCTGGGGCCGCTGGTCGCGGTGCCGTTTCGCGATGGGCCGGACGACGGCGACGAGCGCGACCGACACGACCACGAACACCAGGACTTGGGCCACCACTCCCCCGCCGAGGGCCGCCGTGACGGCGGCCGCCACCGCCCCGACGGCGAACATGCCGAACTCCGGCATGGCGGTCAGGACCAGGGGGATGCCCAGTCCGACCGCGCCGATGAGCCACCACACCCACGCGTCGATGTCCACGTGGTCATGGTAGGTCGGGTGGGCGCGGTCGGGACAGGGTGCGGGGGCCTGTACCGGAGGGTGACCGGCGCGGCTGCTCGGTGGCGGCTAGGGCGTGTTTCGAAAGTAGCGCCGTCCGCCCGGAGGGCGGGCCCCGCGGCGTCTGGTGCGTGCGATCGCAAGGCGGAGGGTCGTCCTCGTACTGGGCGTACTTGGACGATCCCGACAACGCGGCGAGCGTGCGTACCAGGCGCCGCGGGGCAGGCGGGACTTTCGAAACACGCCCTAGCCGAGGGGCAGGCCCTGGGCGGTCCAGCGGTCGGTCCCGTTGCGCTCGACGACCAGGGGGAGGCCGAAGCAGAGCGAGAGGTTGCGGGAGGTCAGTTCGAGGTCGATGGGACCGGCGGTGACGACCTTGCCCTGGCGGATCATCAGGACGTGGGTGAAACCGGGGGCGATCTCCTCGACGTGGTGCGTGACCATGACCATGGAGGGGGCGAGCGGGTCGCGGGCGAGGCGGCCGAGGCGGCGTACGAGGTCCTCGCGGCCGCCGAGGTCGAGGCCGGCGGCGGGCTCGTCGAGGAGCAGGAGCTCGGGGTCGGTCATCAGCGCTCGGGCGATCAGGGTGCGCTTGCGCTCGCCCTCGGAGAGGGTGCCGAACTTCCGGTCGAGGTACTCGGTCATGCCGAGCCGGTCGAGGAAGGCGAGGGCGCGCTGCTCGTCGACGGCCTCGTACTCCTCCTGCCAGGTCGCGGTCATGCCGTAGGCGGCGGTGAGGACGGTCTGCAGGACGGTCTGCCGCTTGGGGAGCTTGTCGGCCATCGCGATGCCGGCCATGCCGATGCGGGGGCGCAGTTCGAAGACGTCGACCTTGCCGAGGGTGCTGCCGAGGATGGTGGCGGAGCCCTTGGTGGGGAAGAGGTAGCTGGAGGCGAGGTTCAGCAGAGTGGTCTTGCCGGCGCCGTTGGGGCCGAGGATCACCCAGCGCTCACCCTCCTTCACCGACCAGGAGACCTGGTCCACCAGAGCCCGGCCCTCGCGGACCACGGATACGTCCACCAGCTCCAGAACATCGCTCATGAGCGTGTTGTCACCCCTTGCAGTCACGGTTCACTGTGCGCCGGTAGACGCAGCCCCAGGGGAAAACCTACGCCACTGGGGAAGGGGTCCGGGGCCGGGGCCCGGTGCCGGGGCCGATCCGTAAAGTGGGGGGATGCTTTTCGAACCACGTTCAGGGCGGCTGGCCGCCTGGGGGAACGCGCTGCTGGCCGGTCTGGTCTCGCCCGACGAAGCCGCGATGTCGATCGTGGGTGAGGACGCCGTGCACCGGGTGGAGGGTCTGCCGGGCGAGGCGGGTCCGGTGGGGCTCACGCTGGCGCTCGGCCGGCTCCGCGCGCTGGGGGTGACGGGACTGCGGGTGGCGCTGCCGGTGCCGGGGCATCCGCTCGGGCTGAGCGGGCCGCCGGAGTTCAACGCGCGGGCGCTGGAGGCCGAGGAGGCGATCGTCGCGGTGGGAGCGGCGCTGGGGCTGGTTCCGGAGGTGACGGAGGCCGGCCCGGCCGGTGACGTGCATGTGTCGGTGACCTGGCACGTGCTGCCGGTACGGGAGGCCCCGCCGGCGGACGTGCCGTCGCTCGGCGAGGCGGAGCGGGAGCTGGCGGAGGCGCTGCGCGAGGCGACCGTGGTGTTGACCCGGCTGGACGTGGCGGGGTCGGGTCCGGTGGCGGAGGCGGCGCTGTCGGCGTACCGGGCGCGGGCGGATGCGGGGCGGGACGCGCTGGCGCCGGGGTATCCGGCGCGGGCGGTACGGGTGCTGGCGCTGGCGCAGCGGGTCGATCTGATGGTGTCGCTGGCGTACGAGAGCGGGCACGGGGGTGCGGTGGCCGCGTCGGAGATGGCGGCGCGGTCGGAGGCCTTGCGGCCGGTGGAGCGGGTCGCACGGCGGGCGCTGGTTGCCGCGTACAACGCGGCGGTGGAGCAGCACTAGCGGTTCTGTCGGCTCTTTCGGATCTTGCCGGATGGGCCCGGGGCGTCCGGTGCGGTGCCTCGCGAGGCGGAGGGTGCCTGCGTACGGGACGTACTCGGGCGCCCCGGCGGCTGAGCGCGGTGCCGTGCCGCGGGCCGGGCAGGGCAGGGCCGGGCAGGGCCGTGCCGGGCAGGGCCGTGCCGGGCAGGGCCGTGCCGGGCAGGGCAGGGCCGGGCAGGGCAGGGCCGGGCCGGATCCGGGAGAGGGTCCGGGTCGTGTCCGGGACGGAGCGCCGGCCGCCGGGGCGGGGCGGGCGCGGCGGCGTCCGGTGCGTGGGGCCTCCCCGGGCCCGCAGATCGCGACGCGGCGAAGCGCCGGTGTCGGGGGCCGCGGGGCGGGGCGGGACGTTGCGGAAACGCCCCGGCCGTACGCCTCCTGCGGGGTTCCGGGAACCGGGCTGCGCCCGGCCTCGTGGGGGGGGCGGCCCGGTGCTCGGGGTCAGCCGTCGGCCCCGTGTCTCATGCGTCGGCGGGGCTGGCGGTGGCCAGGCCCGTGGGGACGTCGTCCACGACGCCGCCGTTGCGGGTGTCGACGACCGAGACGGTGTCGGAGTGCAGGCTCGCGCCGGGGGCGTGCGGCAGCATCCGTCCGCCGTCCGGACACGAGGATGCGGCCCCGCTTCCAGGGAGAGGGGGGAAGCGGGGCCGCAGGTCGGGACGGGGTCAGGCGTTCACGCCGGTGTTGCCCCACGCGCCGTTGAGCAGGCCGATCACGTTGACCGTGTTGCCCACGACGTTCACCGGGACGTGTACCGGGGCCTGGACGAGGTTCCCCGAGGCCACGCCGGGCGAGTTCAGGGCCTCGCCCTCCGCCGACGCACCGCCGTGCGCCGAGGAGACACCCGCGCCGGCGGCGAGGAGGCCGCCCGCGATCATGGTGACGGCTGCGGCCTTCTTGAAGTTCTTCACGTTCTCGTCCTCCAGTACGTCGGCCGCGACCAGCCGTCGCGGCACGTCATGGAGAACGGCCGCCCACGGCCGGGGATACGCCATGTGGGCTACATACACCCGACCGTATGAATCTCAGACCGGAAGGACTCGGTCCGATTCGGCCGCCTCACTCCGTTATTCCGTGCCTGACCGCCCACAATGCGGCCTGGGTCCGGTCGGAAAGGTCCAACTTCATCAGGATGTTCGAGACGTGCGTCTTGACCGTCTTCTCGGACAGCACCAGCGCGCGGGCGATCTCGCGGTTGGAACGGCCGTCCGCGATGAGGCCGAGGACCTCCCGCTCGCGGTCGGTCAGCGAGCCGGGGCGGCCCGCCGCCGGGCTCTGCTCCTCCTGGGCGAGCAGGGCCTCGGCCACCTCCGGCTGGAGCACGACATGACCGGCGCGGACGGAGCGGATCGCTGCGGCCAGGGCGTCGGGGTCGATGTCCTTGTAGACGTATCCGGCGGCGCCCGCGCGCAGGGCGGGGACCGCGGTCCGCTGCTCCGTGAAGCTGGTGACGATCAGCACCCGCGCGGGGTTCGCCGGCTCGCGCAGCCGGCGCAGGGCCTCGATGCCGTCGGTGCCCGGCATCTTCACGTCCATGAGGATCACGTCGGGCCGCAGCTCCTCGGCGCGGGCGATGCCCTCCTCGCCGTCGGAGGCCTCCCCGACCACCTCGATGTCCTCCTGGACCTCCAGGAAGGTGCGCAGGCCCCGCCGGACCACCTGGTGGTCGTCGACCAGCAGGACCCGGATACGGCTGGCGCTTCGGCCGGTGCTGTCAGCCACCGGGTACCTCCATCTCGATCGTGGTGCCCTGCCCGGGCTCCGAGTGCACGGTGAGGCGGCCTCCGACACCGCTCGCGCGGTCCCGCATGGAGACCAGCCCCAGATGACGGCCCGCCCGGCGGACGGCCAGGGGGTCGAAGCCCTTGCCGGAGTCGACGACCCTGAGGACGGCGCCCCCGGCGGCTGTACGGGCCAGGGTGACCTCGACCCGGTCGCCGTCCGCGTGGCGCAGGGCGTTGTGGAGGGCCTCCTGGGCGACGCGCAGCACCGCTTCCTCCTGGGCGGCGGGGAGGGCCCGTACGCCGTCGCAGGTGAAGGTGACGTGCGCGGTGTGCGCGCGGTCGAGTACGTGCACGTGCGTGCGCAGGGTGGCCACCAGGCCGTCCTCGTCCAGGGCTGCCGGGCGCAGCTCGGTCACGGCGGCGCGCAGTTCGTCGGCGGCCTCCGCCGCGAGGGCGGCCACCTGCTGGAGCTCGTCCTTGGCGCGGGCCGGATCGCGGTCGACGAGGGTCGCGGCGGCCTGGGCGGTGAGGCGCAGGGAGAAGAGCTTCTGGCTGACGGCGTCGTGCAGTTCGTGCGCGAGCCGGGAGCGTTCCTCCGCGATGGTGAGCTCGCGGCTGCGTTCGTAGAGCCGGGCGTTGGTGAGGGCGATGGCCGCGTGCTGTGCGAGGAGGGAGAGCAGTTCCTGGTCCTCGTCGGTGAAGACGCGGTCGGTGCCGTCGGGTGCGCCCCGCTTGTTCGCGAGGAAGATCGCGCCGAGGGTCTCCTCGCCGTCCCGGACCGGCATGCCCAGGAAGTCGGACATCTCGGGGTGGGCGGCGGGCCAGCCCTCGAAGCGGGGGTCCTTGCGTACGTCGGCCAGTCGCTCGGGGCCGTCCTCGTGGAGCATCGCGGCGAGGATGCCGTGCTGCCGGGGCAGCGGGCCGATCTGCCGCCACTGTTCCGCGCTGATGCCGTCGACGACGAACTGGGCGAAGCCGCCGTGGTCGTCCGGGACGCCGAGGGCCGCGTACTCGGCGTCCAGCAGTTCGCGGGCCGACACCACGATCGTGCGCAGGACGTCGCGGACCTCCAGGCGGCGGCTCATGGCGAGCAGCGCGGTGCTCACGGCGGCCAGGCCGCTGCGGGGTCCGCCCTGCGGGGGGCTTGCGGTCATGGCCTCACCGTACCGGCGGCCGTGACCTGCGGGATCGGGCGGTGGAGGGACTCCGGGCCCGCCGCAGGGCGTAGGTCGAAGGGACCGGTACGGGTGGGGCCGGCGGCCGACGCGGGTGCGACCCGGCGGTTCCTAGGTTGAGGGCATCTGCTGATCGGGACGAAGGCGAGAGGTGCTGTCATGTCGGTGGCGATCGTGACGGGGGCTTCCAGGGGGCTCGGCCGGGCACTGGCCGGGGAGCTGGCGGGGCGCGGCTGGGACCTGGTGCTGAGCGCGCGGGGTGGGGCGGCGCTGGGGGAGGTGGCGGCCGGGCTGGAGCGGGCCGAGGGGGTGCGGGTGGTGGCGGTGGCCGGTGACGTGTCCGCGGCGGCGCACCGGGCGGCGCTGGTGGCGGCCGCACGGGGGCTGGGCGGGCTGGACCTGCTGGTCAACAACGCGGGGGTGCTGGGGGCCGAGCCGCTGGTGCCGCTGGCGGCCCAGCCGGAGGCCGGGCTGCGCGAGGCGTTCGAGGTCAATGTGCTGGGGCCGCTGGGGCTGGTCCAGGAGGGGCTGGTGCTGCTGCGGGCCTCGGCGGCGGGGGCGGTGCTGAACATCAGCTCGGACGCCGCGGTGGTTCCGTACGCCACGTGGGGTGCGTACGGGGCGACCAAGGCGGCCGTGGACCTGATGTCGTCCGTGCTGGCGGTGGAGGAGCCGGGGCTGCGGGTGTGGTGGGCGGATCCGGGGTCGATGCGGACGCGGATGATGGCGGCGGCCGAGCCGGGTGAGGACCTGGCGGGGCTGCCGGCGCCGGAGGAGGTGGCGCCGGTGCTGCTGCGGCTGCTGGAGCGGGGTCTGCCGAGCGGGCGGTACACGGCGGAGGGGCTGGCCGCGGCTCAGGCACCGGCCGGGTCCTCGGCGGGCGGCGGGACCGAGCGATGAGCGGGACCGGTGCGTACGTCGGCGGGGTGGACGGGAGTCGGGCCGGGACGGGAGGCCGGGCGGCGATGGTGCGGGAGGAGACGACGGCAGGACTGTATATAAGGGACATTCCTCGCGAACTGCTGGCTCGGGTTCCGGCCGAGCAGCGGGGTCCGGGGCTGGGGCGGGACGCGGTACGGCTGCTGGTGTCCCGGGGCAGCACCCGGGTGTCGCTGCACGGCTTCCGGGAGCTGCCGCACCTGCTGCGGGCCGGTGACGTGCTGGTGGTGAACACCTCGGCCACCCTCGCGGCCGCAGTGGACGCCCGGCTGGGCGGCGAGGCCCTGGTGGTGCACTTCTCGACCCGGGGTGACGACGGCCGCTGGGCGGTGGAGCTGCGCACCCCGGCGGGCGGCGGGACGACCCGGCCGCGGCCGGGCGGGCCGGCCGGTGCGGTGGTGGAGCTGCCGGGTGGCCGCCGCCTGGTCCTGGAGGAGCCGCTGGCCGCGGGTGCGGACCGGCTCTGGTGGGCGCGGCCCTGCTCCGACCGCTCCTCCTCCGACCGCTCCCCCTCCGACCGGCCCTCCCCCGTTCCGTACGGCGTTCCGGAGCTGCTGCGGGAGCACGGGCGGCCGATCCGGTACGCCTACACCGAGCGGGACCTGCCGCTGTCGGTGTACCAGACGGTGTTCTCGGCGCCCGAGTCCGACGGGGCGGGCTCGGCGGAGATGCCGAGCGCGGGCCGGCCCTTCACGGCGGAGCTGGTGGCGCGGCTGGTGAGCCGGGGGGTGCAGTTCGCCCCGCTGACCCTGCACACGGGGGTGGCCTCACAGGAGGCGCACGAACCGCCGTACCCGGAGCGGTACACGGTGCCGGCCACGACGGCGGCGCTGGTGAACGCGGCGAGGGCCGGGGGCGGGCGGGTGATCGCGGTGGGGACCACCGCGGTGCGGGCGCTGGAGTCCGCGGCGGACCCGCGGGGGGTGGTGCGCGCGGCGGGCGGGTGGACCGACCTGGTGGTGACGCCGGAGCGCGGGGTGCGGGTGGTGGACGGCCTGCTGACCGGGCTGCACGAGCCCGAGGCCTCCCACCTGCTGATGCTGGAGGCGGTGGCGGGGCGGGACGCGGTACGGCTGGGGTATGCGCAGGCGCTGGCCCGGCTCTGCCTCTGGCACGAGTTCGGCGACGTCCATCTCCTCCTCAGGGATGACAACCGTCACTGAATGAATTGCTGGAGCAACGCATGGTGAGGACGACGTAAGGGCGGTGTGAGCCCCGGCATAGGACCCACATCACTTACGAAGCTCCCTAGTGGAGGAGACCAGGCCCTGTCAGGGCGGACGGGCGTAGCGCCGAGGCCGGAAAACGCGCCTCGGCGCCCGCCCCTGATCCACTAAGCGGGATCGTACGTCACACCTTTGCCACAGGATTTTGCCGCCGCTAAGAATTGCTCCCGTCGCCAGGCGCCGCGGATCCCGGATCCGCTCGGCGCCTTCCTGCGGCCCCCGCTATTCGAAGAGGTTGCCCCGCCATGTCTGCTTCCCGCACTCCCGGTCACAGTCGTCTGACGAAGGCACACAAGCTGTCCATCGCCGGTGTCGCCACCCTGAGCGCCGCCGCCGTCGCCTTCTCCCTCGTCCCGGCCGACGCAGCCGAGGCCGAGACCCTCTCGGCCGCCCCCGTCGCCTGGACCCAGGCCGTGAACGGCACGCAGACGAAGGCCCTGTACGGCCACCTCTCCACGCAGCACGTCATCGCCGACGCCAACGCCAAGGCCGCCGCCGTCGCCGCGAAGGCCAAGGCCGACGCAGACGCCAAGGCCAAGGCCGAGGCCGCCGCGAAGAAGGCCCGCGAGCAGAAGGCGGCCGCCAGCCGCTCCGCCGCCCGCACCCCCGTCTTCGCGAACAACCTTGACGGCTGGATCAAGGAGGCCCTCTTCATCATGAAGAAGGAGGGCATTCCGGGCACGTACGCCGGTATTCACCGCAACATCATGCGCGAGTCCAGCGGCAACCCGCTGGCGATCAACAACTGGGACATCAACGCCCGCAACGGCGTCCCCAGCAAGGGTCTGCTCCAGGTCATCTACCCGACCTTCAAGGCGTACCACGTCAAGGGCACCAAGTTCGACCAGTACGACCCGGTCGCCAACATCGTCGCCGCCTGCAACTACGCGGCCGACCGGTACGGCTCGATGGACAACGTCAACAGCGCCTACTAGGCCTTCGGCGGTCCTCGCCCACCCCGACACGCGCCGAAGGGCGGCACCCGGATCACGGATCCCGGGTGCCGCCCTTCGGCTTTCCGGCGCTTACTTGCCCGCGCGCATGACCTCGGGCTCGTGGCGGCGCAGCAGGCGCTGCACCAGGAACCCGCAGGCGATACCGAGGGCCAGCAGGACGATGATGTTCAGGCTCCACTGGCCGACCGTGGCGTCCCAGAGCGGGTCGGTGTTGGTCGGGTTGTCCTGGTCCCACGGCGGCATGAGCCTGCCGAGGTTCAGGGTGGTGCCGGCGGCGGCGATGGCCCAGCGGGACGGCATCAGCCAGGCGAACTGCTCCAGGCCCGGGGAGTCGTACACCTGGAAGAGGATGCCGGTGAAGACGACCTGGACGATCGCGAACATGACCAGGAGCGGCATGGTCTTCTCGGCGGTCTTCACCAGCGAGGAGATGACCAGGCCGAACATCATCGAGGTGAAGCCGAGCGCGATGACCGACACGCACAGCTCGACGGCCGGCGGCATCAGCAGGCCCTCGGTGGGCAGGTCGCGCGGGGTGAAGCCGATCGCGCAGATGATCACGCCCTGGATGGCCGTGATGAAGCCGAGGACGATCACCTTCGACATGAGGTACGCCGACCGGGACAGGCCGGTCGCGCGCTCACGCTCGTAGATGACGCGTTCCTTGATCAGCTCACGGACCGAGTTGGCGGCGCCGGAGAAGCACATGCCGACCGCGAGGATCAGCATGATCGTGCCCGCGTCGCCGTTGAAGCGCGACGGCGGCCTCGGCGGCGCCAGGCCGAAGGTCGCGGGGATGACCGTGGAGACCACGCCCAGGACGGCCGGCAGGATCAGCATCAGACCCATGAAGCCCTTGTCCGACGCGATCACCGAGACGTAGCGGCGGATCAGCGTCCACAGCTGCGAGCCCCAGCCCTGCGGCTTGGCGGGGCGCATCTGCTGGGCCGGCGGCATGACGACCGGCTGCGGGGCGACCGCGTCGAGCTCGGCGGCGTAGAGCTGGTAGTGCTGGGAGCCCTTCCAGCGGCCCGCCCAGTCGTAGTCGCGGTAGTTCTCGAAGGCCGAGAAGACGTCCGCCCACGTGCCGTAGCCGAAGAAGTTCAGCGCCTCGTCCGGCGGGCCGAAGTAGGCGACGGACCCGCCCGGAGCCATGACCAGCAGCTTGTCGCAGAGCGACAGCTCGGCGACGGAGTGCGTGACGACGAGGACCGTGCGGCCGTCGTCGGCGAGGCCGCGCAGCAGCTGCATGACGTCGCGGTCCATGCCCGGGTCGAGACCGGAGGTCGGCTCGTCCAGGAAGATCAGCGAGGGCTTGGTGAGCAGCTCCAGGGCGACGGACACGCGCTTGCGCTGACCACCCGAGAGCGCGGTGATCTTCTTGTCCTTGTGGATGTCGAGCTTGAGCTCGCGCAGCACCTCGTCGATGCGGGCGGAGCGCTCGGACTCGGCGGTGTCGCCGGGGAAGCGGAGCTTGGCCGCGTACTTGAGCGCGGTGCTGACCTTCAGCTCCTTGTGCAGGATGTCGTCCTGCGGGACCAGGCCGATGCGCTGGCGGAGTTCCGCGAACTGCTTGTACAGGTTGCGGTTGTCGTAGAGGACGTCGCCCTGGTCGGCGGGCCGGTAGCCGGTCAGCGCCTTGAGCAGGGTGGACTTGCCGGAGCCGGACGGGCCGATGACGCCGATCAGCGACTTCTCCGGGACGCCAAAGGTGACGTCCTTGAGGATCTGCTTGCCGCCGTCGACCGTGACGGTGAGGTGGCGGGCCGAGAAGGAGACCTCGCCGGTGTCGACGAACTCCTCCAGGCGGTCCCCGACGATGCGGAACGTCGAGTGGCCGACGCCGACGATGTCGTTCGGGCCGAGGAGCTGGGTGCCGGACTTGGGCAGCGGCTGGCCGTTGACGTAGGTGCCGTTGTGGCTGCCGAGGTCGCGGATCTCGAAGCGGCCGCCGGGCATCGAGTGGAACTCGGCGTGGTGGCGGGAGACCTGGAGGTCGGAGACCACCAGGTCGTTCTCCAGCGCACGGCCGATCCGCATGACGTGGCCCAGCGCGAGCTGGTGGAACGTCGTCGGGCTGCGGTCGCCGCCGTAGCCCGGTGCGCCGCCCTGCGCCTGGCCGGGCGCGGCGCCGCCCTGCTGGTGCGGGACGTGGGCCTGCGGCTGCTGGGGCTGCTGGGGCTGCTGGTTCCAGGCCTGCTGGGGCTGCTGGGGCTGCTGCGGGGCCTGGTAGGCCGCGGACTGCGGCTGGGGGTACGCCTGGGCCGGCGTCTGCTGTGCCTGCTGCGCGTGCGCTGCCACGGCGGACTGCGGCGCGCCGGCGGCGCTCAGATTCAGCCGCGGTCCGTCGGTGGCGTTGCCCAGGTGGACCCGCGTGCCGGGCACCAGCGCGATCTGCTGGACCCTGGCCCCCTGTACGTAGGTGCCGTTGGTGCTGCCGTGGTCGTCGAGCCCCCAACCCTGGCCGTTCCAGGCGATGGTGGCGTGCCGCCATGACACCCGCGCATCGTCGATCACCACGTCTCCCTGGGGGTCACGCCCGAGGGAGTACGACCTGGACGGATCGAGCGTCCAGGTCCTGCCATTCAATTCCAGTACGAGTTCCGGCACTCCAGCCCCACTTAAGTCCCCCGAGAATCCCCCATGACGTCAGGGAGTCTAGGGATGGCGAACATCCGGGGGAACTATTTCAGGCCTGCACCCGTATGTGGAATCCGGGCCTTGCCGGGGCGTCTACGTCTGCCCGTTGACGGGGTCGAAAGTCGCCCGGAGAGTGAGATACGGGACTTCTCGCCCGGGAGTTCCGTCGCATACCGCTCGGCATGCATCGGGGGGTCGCCGCGTGCGCCGCATCCGTTGGGGAGACGTCTTCCTGTCCGCCGTGGCCGCCGTGGGCTGGTCCCTGATCGCGATGGCGGCCGTGGCCGGCCCGGGGCTGCACCTGCTGGGCGCCGACGCCGCAGGGGGTTCGCTCGGACCGATGACAGCGGCCGTGGTGGTCCTCGCGATCGGTGGAACCGTGGACCCCTCGGGTGACGTCTCGGTCTTCGGAGTTGCCGGGGCGGAGGCCGAAGCCTCGCTGGACGTCATGCCCTTGGGGGTGTCGCTGGCCGGCGCCCTGGTGCTGGCGGGGGTGTTCCTGCGTTCGCTGCGGGCCGGCGCGGGGCCGGGCGAGACGGCCGCCCGGGTCGCGGCGTTCACGGCGCTGCTCGTCGCGACGGCGGGCGGGCTGGCGTGGGCCGGCCACGACGTGGTCACCCTCGACGGCGCGGCGCTGCCGGGCACCCGCGTCCCGGTGCGGGTCGAGGTGCCGGGGGTCGGTGACGTCGGAGGGCTCCTCCCGGACCACGTAGGGGACCTGATCGAGGCTCGGACGAGGGTGGGTTTCTCCGTGGTGCCCGGGCCGACCCTGCTGGGCGCGGGTGTGTGGGCGCTCGCCGTGCTCGCGGTGGCGCTGCTGGTCTCGCGGCGCGGGCCCGCCGTGCTCGCCCGGTGGCGGCCCGCGGCCTCGGCGGTGGTGACGGTGCTGCTGGTCGCGGTGGTGGCGGGGCTGGCCTCGGCGGTGTGGGCGGCGGCGGACGACGATCACCCCGGGCGGGTGATGGGCGCCGCGCTGCTGGGCGCGCCGAACGGCAGCTGGCTGGGGGTGCTGCTGGGCCTGTTCGTGCCACTGCGCGGCAAGGCCTCGGGCGAGCCCGCGCGGTTGCTGCCCGATCCGCTGGACGAGCTGCTGTCGGCCTCCGTGCGGGAGCCGGTGACGGTGGCCCGGCTCGCGGAGTACGACGAACGGGTCTGGCTGCTGGTGGCGGGCGTGTCGCTGCTGCTGCTCGCCGCGGGCGTGGTGGCGGCCGTACGGACTCCCGGGCGCGGCGTCGCGGGCTGCGCGGTGCGGCTGGGGGCGGTCACCGGGGTGGCCCTGGCGGTGCTGGTGCGGCTGACGCGGCTGTCGGCGGACGCCTCGTCGGCGGTGCTGGGCGTGGACGTGGTGGACGCCGGGGTGGAGCTGAGGGGGGACGTCCCGTACGCGCTGCTGCTGGGCTCGGTGTGGGGTGCGGTGGCCGGTGCGGCCGGTGCGGTGCTGGCCGGCCGGCGCCGGGCGGCTGCCGTACCGGCCCGGGATCCGGGCGGCGGGCCGCCCTGGCCGGCGGCCGCGGGCGGTGCCGGCCGGCCGGCACCGGTGGATCGCGGGGCGCCCACGGCCCCGTACGGCGCCGGGCCGGGCGGGCAGGGCGGGCAGGGTGGCCCACCCGGGTGGGCGCTTCCGTACCTGGACCCCGACGTCTCCTGGGACGTGACGGTCACCGGCGTACCGCCGCACCCGCCGCGGCGCACCCGGCCCCCGCAGCGACCGCCCTTCACTCCACCGCCCCCGCCGGCCCCGCCACCCCCGCCGGAACCACCGCCCCCGCCGGAACCACCGCCCCCGCCGGCCCCGCCGGAACCACCGGGTCCGCCACCCCGGCCGCGCTGACGACCGGGCGCGGCGCGGCACGTTCAGGAAATGGGACGGGGGTCCTGTCCCGGGAGCCGGGAAGATACGGTGAGGGCACCATGAGCGCATCGCAGACCTCCGACGTCCCCACCCTCCTCGTCAAGATCTTCGGCAAGGACCGTCCCGGGATCACCGCCGGGCTGTTCGACACCCTCGCCGCCTACTCCGTCGACGTCGTCGACATCGAGCAGGTCGTCACCCGTGGCCGCATCGTCCTGTGCGCCCTCGTCACCAAGCCCGTGGGCGGCAGCGAGGGCGACCTGCGGGCCACGGTCCACAGCTGGGCCGAGTCGCTCAAGCTGCAGGCCGAGATCCTCTCCGGTACCGGTGACAACAGGCCGCGCGGCAGCGGCCGGTCCCATGTCACCGTGCTCGGACATCCACTCACCGCCGAGTCCACGGCCGCGATCGCCGCGGAGATCACCGGGGCCGGCGGCAACATCGACCGTATCTTCCGGCTCGCCAAGTACCCGGTGACCGCGGTGGAGTTCGCCGTCTCCGGCGTGGAGACCGAGCCGCTGCGCACCGCGCTGGCCACGGCCGCCGCGCACATCGGCGTGGACATCGCCGTGGTCTCGGCCGGGCTGCACCGCCGGGCGCAGCGCCTGGTCGTCATGGACGTGGACTCGACCCTCATCCAGGACGAGGTCATCGAGCTCTTCGCCGCCCACGCCGGGTGCGAGGCCGAGGTCGCCGAGGTCACCGAGCGGGCCATGCGCGGCGAACTGGACTTCGAGCAGTCGCTGCACGCCCGTGTGGCGCTGCTGGCGGGCCTGGACGCGTCCGTCGTCGACAAGGTCCGCGCCGAGGTGCAGCTGACGCCGGGGGCGCGGACCCTGATCCGTACCCTCAAGCGGCTCGGCTACCAGGTGGGCGTGGTCTCCGGTGGCTTCACCCAGGTGACGGACGACCTGCGGGAGCGGCTGGGGCTGGACTTCGCCTCCGCCAACACCCTGGAGATCGTCGACGGGAAGCTGACGGGCAGGGTCACCGGGGAGATCGTGGACCGGGCAGGCAAGGCCCGGCTGCTGCGCCGCTTCGCCGCCGAGGCCGGGGTGCCGCTGGCCCAGACGGTGGCCATCGGTGACGGCGCCAACGACCTGGACATGCTGAACGCGGCCGGGCTGGGCGTGGCCTTCAACGCCAAGCCGGTGGTCCGCGAGGCGGCGCACACGGCGGTGAACGTGCCGTTCCTGGACGCGGTGCTGTACCTGCTGGGGATCACCCGCGAGGAGGTCGAGGCCGCCGACCTGGCCTGACCTTCCGAAGGTGCGCGAGGCACCCCGATCCCGGACATGAGTGGGCCCCGACGGCCGGTGCTTGGCTGCCGGGGCCCCCGCGCGTGCGGCGCCGGTCAGTGCCCCTTGGGGGTCCAGTAGTCCAGCAGCGTGCCCACCCCGTGCTCAAGGGACTTCCACGAGCCGGTGAAGGAGACGACGGCGAGCGCCGCGGTCGGGAATCCCGTACGGGTCATCCGTGCCAGGGTGTCGCCCTCCGCGCGGCCGGCGAGGGCGTCGGCGAGGGCGTGCATGCCGGGGTTGTGGCCGATGACGAGGAGGTCGCAGACCTCGTCGGACGTCTCGTTCAGCAGGGCGATGAGCTCGCCCGGCGAGGCGTCGTAGATCCGCTCCTCGTAGTGGGTCTTCGGCCGGTGCGGCATCTCCTGGACAGCGAGCTTCCAGGTCTCGCGGGTGCGAGCGGCGGTGGAGCAGAGGGCCAGGTCGAAGACGATTCCGGTCTCGGCGAGCTTCAGACCGACGGCGGGTGCGTCCTTGCGGCCCCGTTCCGCCAGCGGACGGTCGTGGTCGGACACATCGGGCCAGTCGGCCTTGGCATGCCGGAGGAGGGCGATCCTGCGGGGTGTGTCTGCGCTCATGGCTCCCAGCTTCGCATGAAACGGGCCGTGGGGCGCAGGGGGTTGAGGGGGCTCGTCCCCGGTGGTGAGGGGCGCTCGGAAGGTCAGCCGACGGCGCGCAGGAGCTGCTGCGCGACCTGGACGAGGCCGGAGACCTCGCCGGTGGCCGCGTGGGCCTCGCCGGATCCGGCGAGGAGCAGCAGGAGGAGGCCGAAGGCGAGTGCGGGCAGGGCCAGCGCCCACCAGTGCAGCCGGGTGCTCGCGGCGGTCGCGCTGCGGGCGCGGCGGGTGGGCGGGAGGGACCGTGGGTGCGTGGGGGCCGACATGGCCGCCTCCGTGGGTGTGTGGACCGGGCTGACTCGCTGCCTTCCGAATCTATTGATCCGGGAGGGCGGTTCCCATCCGGGGCGCACCCCACTTCACCCTGAGCCTGTCCCCCTAGGGGTTGGTGGGGGTGTCCCCACCGACCCGGGCGGCGGCGGCCGGCGTCACGGGGAGGCGATCGTCGCGATGACGGAGATGATCACGGAGACGACGAGCATGGCGCCGAGGACGAGGCCGAGCTTCCTGCGGCCGCCCTCGGGGTTCGGTTCGAGTACGGGAGACATGCGGGTCAGTCTCGCATGCCGCATTCGTCCTCGATCGTGCGGTCCCGGCCCGCCAGGACCCCGAGGGCGATCTGCGGCACGAGCAGGCCCGCCATCAGGGCGAGAGGCAGGTCCCAGCCTCCGCTGTGCTGGTAGAGGGTGCCGATGACGAGGGGGCCGGGGATGGAGATGAGGTAGCCGGTGCTCTGGGCGAAGGCGGAGAGCTTCACCACCCCGGCCGGGGACTTGGCCCGCAGCCCGATCATGGTGATGACCAGGGGGAACGCGCAGTTGGAGACGCCGAGCAGGAGCGCCCAGGCCCAGGCTCCGGCGGCGGGCGCGAGGGAGAGCCCGAGGTAGCCGGTGAGGCCGAAGACGCCGAGGGTGACGGCGATGGCTCCCTGGTTCCTCATGCGGCCGGCGAGGCCGGGGATGACGAAGGCGAGCGGGACGCCCATGACCATGGTGACGGCGAGGAGCACACCGGCGGTGGAGGCGGAGACCCCGGCGTCACGGAAGATCTGCGGGAGCCAGCCCATGGTGATGTACGCGCCGGTGGCCTGCAGGCCGAAGTAGCAGGCCAGGGCCCAGGCGGTACGGCTGCGGGCGACCCGCGGGCCGGTGTCGGTCCGTACGGCCGCGCCCGCGCCGGTGCCTGCCGCGCCGGTGCCTGCGGTGGCCGGGCCGGTGCCCGCGGCCGTCGGGGCCCGGTCGGCGCGCCGGGCGGCCCGGGCGATGGGCAGCCACAGCAGTACGGCGACCAGGGCGGGGGAGGCCCACATCAGCAGGCCGGTGCGCCAGCTGCCGCCGAGGGCGTCGGTCAGCGGGACGGTCGCGGCGGCGGCGAGCGAGGTGCCGGCGGCGAGGGCCATGGAGTAGAGGCCGGTCATGGTGCCGACCCGGTCCGGGAAGTAGCGCTTGACGATCACCGGGAGCAGGACGTTGGTGAGGGCGATGCCGGCCAGGGACAGGGCGCTGGCGGCGAGGAAGCCGGCGGCACCGTCGGCGAAGGGGCGTATCAGCAGTCCGGCGGCGACGGCGGCCATGCCGGCGCAGACGACGGCGACCGGGCCGAAGCGGCGGGAGAGCCGGGGTGCGGTGACTCCGAAGACGGCGAAGCACAGGGCCGGGACGGAGGTGATCAGTCCGGCGACGGTGCCGCTCATGCCCAGACCGGCGCGGGTCTCCTCGAAGAGGGCGCCGAGGCTGGTGATGGCCGGGCGCAGGTTGAGGGCGGCCAGCACGATTCCGACGATGAGCACCGGGCCGAGCCAGGCCGGCTGCGCCGTCGCGGACGGGGCGGGGACCGCGGTGCGGCCCGCGGCGGGCCGGGTGAGCGTCTTGGTCTCTTCGTCGGACATTCCGCCATCATAGAATCATGGGATGATTGGTTGTCCAGTCGTCGTCCGCCACTCCTGCCGTCCGTCACACCTGCACGCGCACCGCATGCGCGGCCGCAGCCGCACGTGAGAGGAACCCATGCCGCTGACCTCGCCCCGGCGCTCCGCACTCGTCGATCAGGTGATCGCCCAGTTGCGCAACCAGATCACCTCCGGCGAGTGGCCGGTCGGCTCGCGCATCCCCACCGAGCCAGAGCTCGTGGAGCTGATGGGCGTCGCCCGCAACACCGTGCGCGAGGCGGTGCGCGCGCTGGCGCACAACGGCCTCCTCGACATCCGGCAGGGCTCGGGCACGTACGTCATCGCGACCAGCGAGCTGGCCGGCGTGATGCACCGGCGCTTCGCCGGGGCCGAGCCGAGGCACATCGCCGAGCTCCGCTCCACGCTGGAGTCCTCGGCGGCCCGGCTGGCGGCGGAGCGGCGTACGGAACGGGACCTCGTCCAGCTGGACGCCCTGCTCGCGCGTCGCGAGGAGGCCTGGGCGGGCGGGGACGCGGAGGTCTTCGTGGCCGCGGACGTCAGCCTGCACATGGCGGTGGTGACGGCCTCGCACAACGAGGTGCTGATCGAGCTGTACGCGGACCTGGGCGAACTGGTGGCCGACTGGCTGCGGGCCGACGTGGGCACCGCGCTGGATCCCGCGGCCCATCTCGACCACGCCCGGCTGATCGAGGCGATCCGGCGCGGGGACGGGGACGCGGCGGCCTCGGAGGCCGCGGGCTACCCCTTCGTGTGCCTGGGCAGGGAAGCGCCGGGGGGTGCGGTCACGGCCGCCGGTGACTGACCCAGGCCGCGCGGACCTCCTTCCAGCAGCGGCCGACGAGCTCGGCCCGGCCGGCCGGGCCGACGGCCACGGCCGCGCCGTCGCCGTCCAGGTCCCACCAGCGGTCGCACTCGACGTGCAGGCTCACCAGGTCGGTCTCCGGGTAGGCGTTGTGGCAGTGCGCGGTGACCAGGGAGCCCTCGACGGTGGTCGCGCAGTCGGCGCCGAAGAGTTCACGGCCGGCGGGCGGGGAGGGCTGCACGGGGGGTTCGGCGGGGATGTCGGCGAGGTCCACGACGGCCGGTGCGGCGGGCCCGGAGCCGGGTACCGCCTCGTCTCCGGAGGGCTGCGCGGCGACGGCCGGGATCAGGAGTCCGGTCACGATCACCGACGTGACCAGTATCGATACCGCTCGGCTCGGCCTGGTGCGCACCCCTGCCTCCTCCCCGCCGAAGCCGGGAAGATCCCGACTTGGCTAGTTTGCAGGCATCTGTCCCGGTTTTCGACTCGGGAAGATCCGGTCGGCCGGTGAACATGCGAGCGAAGCCGCCGGCCCGTCCCGGTCCGCGGGCGCACACGAGAACGGCGGCGGCCGCCCCTCCCTGAGGGAAGGGGCGGCCGCCGCCGTACGGACACGGGGTCCTGACCGGGGGTCAGGCACCCATCGCGTGCACGCCGCCGTCCACGTGGACGATCTCGCCGGTGGTCTTCGGGAACCAGTCCGACAGCAGGGCGACGACGCCGCGGCCGGTCGGCTCCGGGTCGCTCATGTCCCACGACAGCATGGAGCGGGTGTTCCAGACCTCGGCCAGCTCACCGAATCCCGGGATGGACTTCGCGGCCATGGAGCCGATCGGACCGGCCGAGACCAGGTTGCAGCGGATGTTCTCCTTGCCCAGGTCGCGGGCGAGGTAGCGGCTGGTGGCCTCCAGCGCGGCCTTGGCCGGGCCCATCCAGTCGTACTGCGGCCAGGCGAACTGCGCGTCGAAGGTGAGGCCGACGACGGCCCCGCCCTCCGCCGGGAAGAGCGGCTTGCAGGCCATGGTCAGCGACTTCAGCGAGAAGGCCGAGACGTGCATGGCGGTGGCGACCGACTCGAACGGCGTGTTCAGGAAGTTGCCGCCGAGGGCGTCCTGCGGCGCGAAGCCGATGGAGTGCACGACGCCGTCGAGGCCGCCGAGCTCCTCGCGGACGAGGCCCTCCAGGCGGGCCAGGTGCTCGTCGTTGGTGACGTCGAGCTCGATCACCTTGACCGGCTTGGGCAGCTTCTTCGCGATGCGCTCCGTCAGGGACGGGCGCGGCCACGCGGTGAGGATGACCTCGGCGCCCTGCTCCTGCGCCAGCCGGGCCGTGTGGAAGGCGATGGAGGACTCCATCAGCACACCCGTGATGAGGATGCGCTTGCCCTCGAGAATTCCGCTCATGGTGATCAGTGACCCATGCCCAATCCGCCGTCAACGGGAATGACGGCTCCGGTGATGTACGCGGCGTCGTCGGACGCCAGGAAGCGGACGGCTGCCGCGATCTCCTCGGGCTGCGCGTAACGGGCGAGCGGCACCTGCGCCACGATGCCCGCGCGCTGCTCGTCGGTGAGCACCTTCGTCATGTCGGTGTCCACGAACCCGGGCGCGACGACGTTGAAGGTGATGTTGCGGGAGCCCAGCTCGCGGGCGAGCGAGCGGGCGAAACCGACCAGTGCGGCCTTGGAGGCGGCGTAGTTGGCCTGCCCCGCCGAGCCGAGGAGCCCGACCACCGAGGAGATCAGGACGACGCGGCCCTTCTTCGCGCGGAGCATGCCGCGGTTCGCGCGCTTGACCACCCGGAAGGTGCCGGTGAGGTTGGTGTCCACGACCGAGGCGAAGTCCTCCTCGGACATCCGCATCAGCAGCGTGTCCTTGGTGATGCCGGCGTTGGCCACGAGCACCTCGACCGCGCCGTGCGCGTCCTCGATCTGCTTGTAGGCCTGCTCCACCTGCTCGGAGTCGGTGATGTCGCACCGCACCGCCAGGACACCGAGTTCGGTGAGGGCCTGCGGCGGCTCACCCGACCGGTACGTGATCGCGACCTTGTCGCCGGCCTCCGCGAAAGCTCGGGCGATGGCGAGGCCGATGCCCCGGTTTCCTCCGGTGACGAGAACCGAGCGGCTCAACGGATCACCCTTTCACTAGCGTTCTGAATACCGAAAACCTATAGGCCGCATCGCTCGTACGGGGAATCGGCCCCGACAGGGCCTCGCAGCGGGCTCTGTCGAATCCCTACAGAAAGATGTAGGCACAAGGGCCCCGATCACGACATGATCGGGGCGACCGGCCCCGACCCCGGGAGGACTTCCGTGCCCCATTCCATCGACGCGGCATTCACCGCGCTGCCCCTGCGGGCGCTCGCCGACGCGGCGCTCGCCCGGGCCCGCGCGCTGGGCGCCGACCATGCCGACTTCCGGCTGGAGCGGATCCGCAGCGCCTCGTGGCGGCTGCGCGACGCCAAGCCCTCCGGCGGGTCCGACACCACCGACCTCGGCTACGCGGTCCGGGTCGTGCACGGGGGCAGCTGGGGGTTCGCCTCCGGCGTGGACCTGACCATGGACGCCGCCGCCAGGGTGGCCTCGCAGGCCGTGGCCATGGCGAAGCTGTCCGCCCAGGTGATCAAGGCCGCCGGTTCCGACGAGCGGGTGGAACTCGCCGAGGAGCCGGTGCACGCGGACAGGACGTGGATCTCCGCCTACGAGGTGAACCCCTTCGAGGTGCCGGACGCGGAGAAGGCGGCCCTGCTCGCCGACTGGAGCTCCCGGCTGCTGGCGGCCGACGGCGTCGCACACGTGGACGCCTCGCTGCTCGCCGTGCACGAGAACAAGTTCTACGCCGACACCGCGGGCACCACGACCACGCAGCAGCGGGTCCGGATCCACCCGCAGCTCACCGCGGTCGCCGTCAACGGCGCCACCGGTGAGTTCGACTCGATGCGCACCATCGCCCCGCCCGCCGGCCGCGGCTGGGAGTACCTGACCGGCACCGGCTGGGACTGGGACGCCGAGCTGGAGGAGATCCCCGGCCTGCTCGCCGAGAAGATGCGGGCGCCGAGCGTCCAGGCCGGGCGCTACGACCTGGTGGTGGACCCGTCCAACCTGTGGCTCACCATCCACGAGTCCATCGGCCACGCCACCGAACTCGACCGGGCGCTGGGCTACGAGGCCGCGTACGCGGGGACCTCCTTCGCCACCTTCGACCAGCTGGGCAAGCTCAGGTACGGCTCTCCGATCATGAACGTGACGGGCGACCGCACCGCCGAGCACGGGCTGGCCACCGTCGGCTTCGACGACGAGGGCGTCCAGGCGCAGAGCTGGGACCTCGTCAAGGACGGCACCCTGGTCGGCTACCAGACGGACCGGCGGATCGCGAAGCTCACCGGGCTGGGCCGCTCCAACGGCTGCGCCTTCGCCGACTCCCCCGGACACGTGCCCGTCCAGCGGATGGCGAACGTGTCGCTCCAGCCGGATCCCGGCGGCCTGTCGACCGAGGACCTGATCGGCGGAGTGGAGCGCGGTATCTACGTGGTCGGCGACCGCTCCTGGTCGATCGACATGCAGCGCTACAACTTCCAGTTCACCGGGCAGCGGTTCTTCCGGATCGAGAACGGCCGGCTGGCCGGACAGCTGCGGGACGTCGCCTACCAGGCCACCACCACCGACTTCTGGGGCTCGATGGAGAAGGTCGGCGGCCCGCAGACCTACGTCCTGGGCGGCGCCTTCAACTGCGGCAAGGCCCAGCCGGGCCAGGTCGCGGCCGTCTCGCACGGCTGCCCGTCCGCACTGTTCCGCGACGTGAACATCCTGAACACCACGCAGGAGGCCGGCCGATGAGCACGCACGATCACCACGGGATCCGCCGGGGGTCCGGGGGTCGCCCCCCGGGACAGCACAGCCTGAACACCACGCAGGAGGCCGGCCGATGAGCCGATCGACCAAGCCGCACGAGATCGTCGAACGTGCCCTGGAGCTGTCCACCGCCGACGGCTGCGTCGTCATCGCCGACGAGGAGTCGAGCGCCAACCTGCGCTGGGCCGGCAACGCCCTGACGACCAACGGCGTCACCCGCGGACGGACCCTGACGGTCATCGCCACGGTCGACGGCAAGGAGGGCACGGCCTCGGGGGTCGTCTCGCGCTCCGCCGTCACCGCGGACGACCTGGAGCCCCTGGTGCGGGCCGCCGAGGCGGCCGCGCGCGGCGCGGGCCCCGCCGAAGACGCCCAGCCGCTGGTCAGCGGGACCCCGGTCTCGCCGGACTTCACCGACGCTCCCGCCGAGACCACCTCCGCCGTGTTCGCGGACTTCGCCCCGGCCCTCGGCGAGGCCTTCGCCCGGGCCCGGGCGGGCGGGCGGGAGCTGTACGGCTTCGCCCACCACGAGCTGGTTTCCACGTACGTCGGCACCTCGACCGGCCTGCGGCTGCGCCACGACCAGCCCAACGGCACCCTGGAGCTCAACGCGAAGTCTCCGGACCGCCAGCGTTCGGCCTGGGCCGGGCGCGCCACGCGGGACTTCAAGGACGTCGACCCCACCGCGCTGGACGCGGAGCTCGCCGTACGGCTGGGCTGGGCGGAGCGGAAGATCGACCTGCCCGCCGGACGGTACGAGACCCTGCTGCCGCCGACGGCCGTGGCGGACCTGCTGATCTACCAGATGTGGTCGGCGTCGGCCCGGGACGCGGTGGAGGGCCGTACGGTCTTCTCCAAGCCCGGCGGCGGCACGCGGCTCGGCGAGCGGCTCACCGAGCTGCCGCTGACCCTGCGCAGTGACCCGAACGCGCCGGGCCTGGAGTCCGCGCCGTTCGTCATCGCGCACAGCTCCGGCGACGACGTCTCGGCCTTCGACAACGGCCTGCCGGTCCCGGCGACCGAGTGGATCCGCGACGGCGAGCTGGCCCGGCTGTCGACGACCCGGCACACGGCCGGCCTGACCGGCCTGCCGGTCTCCCCCGGCTTCGGGAACCTGATCCTGGACGGCGGCGGCGAGAAGTCCCTCGACGAGATGGTCGCGGACACCGAGCGGGGCCTGCTGCTGACCTGCCTCTGGTACATCCGCGAGGTGGACCCGGCGACGCTGCTGCTGACCGGCCTGACCCGGGACGGCGTCTACCTGGTGGAGAACGGGCAGGTCGTGGGCGAGGTGAACAACTTCCGCTTCAACGAGTCCCCCGTGGACCTGCTGTCGCGCGCCTCGGAGGCGGGCCGGACGGAGAGGACCCTGCCGCGCGAGTGGAGCGACTGGTTCACCCGGGCCGCGATGCCTCCTGTCCGCATCCCGGACTTCAATATGAGTTCGGTGAGCAAGGGCGTCTGACCCACCTAGACTGAGCACGGCATTTCCACAAAACGTAAGGAGTCGAGAGACCGTGACGGACATCGTCGACGAACTGAAGTGGCGCGGGCTCTTCGCCCAGTCCACCGACGAAGAAGCGCTGCGGAAGGCCTTCGCGGACGGTCCGGTCACGTTCTATTGCGGCTATGACCCGACCGCTGCCTCGCTGCACGTCGGCCACCTGGTGCAGGTACTCACGATGCGCCGGCTGCAGCTGGCGGGCAACCGGCCGCTCGCGCTGGTCGGCGGGGCCACCGGTCAGATCGGTGACCCCCGTCCGACCGCCGAGCGCACCCTGAACGACCCCGCGGTCATCGCGGAGTGGGTGAACCGGCTGCGCTCGCAGATCGAGCCGTTCCTGTCCTTCGAGGGCGAGAACGCCGCGGTCATGGTCAACAACCTGGACTGGACGGCGGGCATGTCCGCCATCGAGTTCCTGCGGGACATCGGCAAGCACTTCCGCGTCAACAAGATGCTGACGAAGGACTCGGTCGCCAAGCGGCTGGAGTCGGACCAGGGCATCAGCTACACGGAGTTCAGCTACCAGCTGCTCCAGGGCATGGACTTCCTGGAGCTGTACCGGCGCCACGGCTGCACCCTGCAGCAGGGCGGCTCGGACCAGTGGGGCAACCTGACGGCCGGCCTCGACCTGATCCACCGGGTCGAGCCGGACGCCCACGTCCACGCGATGGCGACCCCCCTGATGGTCAAGGCGGACGGCACGAAGTTCGGCAAGACCGAGGGCGGGGCCGTCTGGCTGGACCCGGAGATGACCACCCCGTACGCGTTCTACCAGTTCTGGCTGAACGTGGATGACCGGGACATCTCCACCTACATGCGGATCCTTTCCTTCAGGTCCCGTGAGGAGCTGGAGGAGCTGGAGGCGCAGACCGCCGAGCGGCCGCAGGCGCGCGCCGCCCAGCGGGCGCTGGCCGAGGAGCTGACCGCCCTGGTGCACGGCGCCGACCAGTGCGCCGCCGTGATCGCCGCGTCGCGGGCGCTGTTCGGCCAGGGCGATCTGGCGGAGCTGGACGAGGCCACGCTGGCCGCGGCCCTGTCCGAGCTGCCGCACGCCAAGGTGGCGGAGCCGGGCCTGGTGGTGGACCTCTTCGCGGAGACGGGTCTGGTCGCGAGCAAGTCGGCCGGCCGGCGGACCGTGAAGGAGGGCGGCGCCTACGTGAACAACGTGAAGGTCACCGCCGAGGACGCGGTCCCCGCCCGGGAGGACCTGCTGCACGGGCGCTGGCTGGTCCTGCGCCGGGGCAAGAAGAACCTGGCGGCGGTCGAGGTCACCGGCGCCTGACCCGTCCCGTACGGCACACGGCGGAGGGGCCGGTTCGGACGTCACGGTCCGGCCGGCCCCTCCGCCGTGCGCCGCGGGTGCCGCAGGTGCCGCAGGTGCCGCAGGTGCCGCGGGAGCCGCGGGAGCCGCAGGTGCCGCAGGTGCCGCGGGAGCCGCGGGTGCCGCAGGTGCCGCGGGAGCGGCTCAGGTCACCTGGCGGCTGCCTCCGCGCATCGCCTTGTAGGCCATTTCGCCGAGGAAGACGAAGAGGACCGCGCCCGCGAGCTGCAGCAGGTGGCGGGTCCAGTCGATGCCGCGGGTGTCGGCGACCCCGATCCAGGCCGCGACGGCGTTGCCGAGGACGCCGCCGATGATTCCCATCAGCGTGGTCAGCCACAGGGGCTGGTGCTGTCTGCCCGGCAGGACGGCCCTGGCTATCAGCCCCAGCACGAAACCGACGATGATCGCCCACAACCAGCTCATGTCCAGCCTCCTCCTGGCGCGGTGTGCGCACGTGCGCCCAGTGTCGGCCCGTCCGGCGCACCGCGCATTTCGGGCGGCCCGCCCGGGGGTCCCGCTGTCCCCGCCGTGGCGGGGGCCGCGTACCGTGGAAGGGTCCGGGCCGGGGAAGGCCCGGCCGGCGATCGGGTGGTAGGACGTGGAACGGGTGAAGCGACAGAAGCGGAACGGGGCCGAGGTCTTCCGGATCACCGGCGCCCGGATGGGGCTCGCCGAGGACGTGCGGGGCCGCCAGCGCCGCTATGTGATCTCGATGGCCGTCAGGACCCTGTCGGTCATCGCGACCGTGCTGTTGTGGAACGTGTCGCGCCCGGTGGCCGTCGTGACGCTCGTCGCCGGGGCCCTGCTCCCCTACATCGCCGTGGTCATCGCCAACGCGGGCCGCGAGTCGGCGCCGTCACTGCCCTCCCATTTCGTCCCGTCTCCCGTCCGCCCGGCCCTGGACACGGGAAACCTCAAGAAGACCTCAGATCAATCATGAAGTTCCGGTGCACTGCACCGGGTCCTGCGTGACATACTGCTCACGCGCTCCGCATCCCCCGTCGGAGCGACGGACCGACGCCGGGCAGCTCCCCCCGTGGCTGCTCGGCGTCGCCTTTCCGTTCGGTGCACCCTCTAGGGTGAGGTCGTGACTTCCTCCGACTCCCCCGCTCCCGAAGAGATCCCCACCTGCTCGGCCAAGGGCTGCCGTGACGCGGCCGTCTGGGTCCTCGCGTGGAACAACCCGACGCTGCACACACCGGAGCGGCGCAAGACCTGGCTCGCCTGCGAGGAGCACCGCGAACACCTCTCGCAGTTCCTGGGGGTCCGCGGATTCCTCAAGGACGTCGTGAAGCTCGACGAGTGGGTGCAGCCGGAGGGTTCGGAGCGCCCGCGCTGACCCGCGGTGGCGGTCGGCCCGTACCGGCCGCCACGTCGGCGGGGTCAGCCGCCGATCGCGGACATGGGGCGCTCGGGCTGGAGGAACGACGGGTCGTCGAGGCCGGAGCCGGCCTTCTTGCCCCACATCGCCACCTTCCACAGGCGGGCGATCTCCTCGTCCGGGGCGCCCGACCGCAGCGCGGAGCGCAGGTCCGACTCCTCGGTGGCGAACAGGCACGTACGGACCTGGCCGTCGGCGGTGAGCCGGGTTCGGTCGCAGGCCCCGCAGAACGGGCGGGTGACCGAGGCGATGACGCCGACGGTGGCGGGGCCGCCGTCGACGACCCACCGCTCGGCCGGGGCGGAGCCGCGTTCCTCGGCGCCCTCCTCGGTGAGCGTGAAGCGGGTGCGCAGGGACTCCAGGATGTCCCCGGCGGTGATCATGCCGTCGCGCTTCCAGCCGTGCTGGGCGTCGAGGGGCATCTGCTCGATGAAGCGGAGTTCGTACGCGTTCTCCACGGCCCAGGCCAGCAGGTCGGGGGCCTCGTCGTCGTTGAGCCCCGGCATGAGCACGGCATTGACCTTGACGGGGGTCAGGCCGGCGTCGCGGGCGGCTGCCATGCCCTCGATGACGTCCTTGTGGCGGTCGCGGCGGGTGAGGGTCTTGAAGACCTCGGGCCGCAGGGTGTCCAGGGAGACGTTCACCCGGTCCAGGCCGGCGGCCTTCAGGGCCTGCGCGGTGCGCTTCAGGCCGATGCCGTTGGTGGTGAGCGACATCTTGGGGCGGGGCTCCAGGGCCGCGCACTGCTCGACGATCCCGACGAGGCCGGGCCGCAGCAGCGGTTCGCCGCCGGTGAAGCGGACCTCGGTGACGCCGAGCCGCGTGACGGCGATGCCGATCAGCCGGACGATCTCGTCGTCGGTGAGCAGGTCGGACTTGCCGAGCCACTGCAGGCCCTCTTCGGGCATGCAGTAGGTGCAGCGCAGATTGCACCGGTCGGTGAGCGAGACGCGCAGGTCAGTGGCCACGCGGCCATAGGTGTCGAGAAGCACTGTGGGCCCCCTCCCCTGTCCGGAAGTAGACATACGCGCGACATGGGAGCTACTTCACGCGTTCTATTTCGAGACTACGTGACGCATGTGTCGTTCCGTGATGCCCGAATGAACGAGACGTGACGTGGCCGTGTCGTAGATCCCTACGACACGGCCACGCTGGGTGTTCGGACGATGTCAGTGCGCCCCTGCTCCGGTGAGGGAGCGCACCTCCAGCTCGGCGAACTTCTGCGGGTCCGCCTTCTCCTTGGTGAGGACGGTTCCCAGCCATCCGAGGAGGAAGCCGAGGGGGATCGAGATGATGCCCGGGTTCTCCAGGGGGAACCAGAAGAAGTCGGCGTCCTTGAACATCGAGGTCGGCTTGCCGGACACGACCGGGGAGAAGAGCACCAGGCCGACCGCCGAGACCAACCCGCCGTAGATCGACCAGAGCGCCCCCTGCGTGTTGAAGCGCTTCCAGAAGAGGCTGTAGAGGATCGTCGGCAGGTTCGCGGAGGCGGCGACCGCGAAGGCGAGCGCGACGAGGCCGGCCACGTTCAGGTCGCGGGCCAGCGCGCCCAGGCCGATGGCGACGGCGCCGATGACCACCGTGGACCAGCGGGCGGCGCGCACCTCCTCCTGCTCGGTGGCCCTGCCCTTGCGGATCACGTTCACGTACAGGTCGTGGGCGAAGGACGAGGAGGAGGCGAGGGTGAGGCCCGCGACCACGGCGAGGATGGTGGCGAAGGCGACGGCGGAGATGACGGCGAGCAGGACGGCCCCGCCGGTGGAGTCCGCGCCGCCGCCCACGGCCTGGGCCAGCAGGGGTGCGGCGGTGTTGCCGGCCTTGTTCGAGGCCAGGATGTCGGCGCGCTCCAGCAGGGCCGCGGCGCCGAAGCCGAGGGCGATGGTCATCAGGTAGAAGGCGCCGATGATGCCGATGGCCCAGTTCACGGACTTGCGGGCGGCCTTCGCGGTGGGCACGGTGTAGAAGCGGATCAGGATGTGCGGGAGGCCGGCGGTGCCGAGGACGAGGGCGAGGCCGAGGGAGAGGAAGTCCAGCTTCGAGGTCGCGTCCTTGCCGTACTTCAGGCCCGGTTCGAGGAACTTGGCGCCCTGTCCGCTGTTCTCGGCGGCCTTGCCCAGCAGGTCGGAGACGTTGAAGTTGAACTTCACCAGCACCAGGAGGGTGATCAGCAGGGCGCCCGCGATCAGCAGGACCGCCTTGACCATCTGGACCCAGGTGGTGCCCTTCATGCCGCCGATGGTCACGTAGACGATCATCAGGACGCCGACGAGCGCGACGACCGCCACCTTGCCGCCGTCGCTGGTGATGCCGAGGAGCAGGGAGACGAGCACGCCGGCTCCGGCCATCTGGGCGAGCAGGTAGAAGATCGAGACCACGATGGTGGAGGTGCCGGCGGCGGTGCGGACGGGCCGCTGGCGCATCCGGTACGCGAGGACGTCGCCCATCGTGTAGCGGCCGGAGTTGCGCAGCGGCTCGGCGACGAGCAGCAGGGCGACCAGCCAGGCGACGAGGAAGCCGATGGAGTAGAGGAAGCCGTCGTAGCCGAAGAGGGCGATGGCTCCGGCGATGCCCAGGAAGGACGCGGCGGACATGTAGTCGCCGGAGATGGCGAGGCCGTTCTGGAAGCCGGTGAACTGGCGGCCGCCCGCGTAGAAGTCCGCGGCGTCCTTGGTCTGGCGGCCGGCCCAGACCGTGATGATGAGGGTCGCGACGACGAACAGCCCGAACAGGGTGATGATGAGCGGGCGGTGCTCGGAAGCGCCGGCCGCGACCGTCGTCAGGTGGTGCGCTCCGCTCATTCGGAGGCCTCCATCCGCGCCTTGATGGCCGCCGCCCGGGGGTCGAGCCTGGCGGCGGCGTGGCGCGCGTAGAGCCAGGCGATGAGGAAGGTCGTCGCGAACTGGGCGAGGCCGAGCACCAGGGCGACGTTGACGTTGCCGAAGACCTTGGTCCCCATGAAGTCGCCCGCGTAGTTGGACAGCAGGACGTAGAGCAGGTACCAGGCGATGAAGGCCACGGTGAGCGGGAAGGCGAAGGAGCGGTAGGAGCGGCGGAGTTCGGCGAACTCGGCGCTCTGCTGGACGCTCACGAACTCATCGGCCGTGGGGCCCGCAAGGGGCGTTCCCGCGCTGCCCGGGGGCGGCGCTGCTTCGGTGGTCACGGGGGAATCTCCTTGTGACGCGGGTGCGGTGGGGACGACGGACAAAGCAACCTCCGTGTGGGGGGATCGATGGCGCTGAGCCCCCTCTGTCAACGGCACGGCCGGCGTGTCGGGACGGTTCAACGCCCGGGGATCTTTCAGGAACTGATTTCTCGAACTGATGGCGGAAAGGGGAACGGCGGCACTAGGTTCACTTGTCATGGACCCGTCCGGCGCGACCGCGCGCGGACGGCTTTTTCAAGATGATCTGGAGAACCCATGGCTCATCTGGGATCCGCCCGCCGGCGTGCCCTCGCCGTACCGGTCGGCCTGGCGCTCACCGCCTCGCTCGCCCTGCTGCCCTCGGTGTCGGCCTCCGCCGCCTCGCTGGACGCCTCCGCGGGCACGGCGACGGCCCGGAAGGCCACCGCCGACGGCCCCAAGCTGTCCTACGTGGCGAACCTGAACGCGTACGCCACGGTGAAGGCGGCGAAGAAGGCCGTCGAACGGGCCGGCGGAACGGTGGTGACGGCCTATGAGCAGATCGGGGTCGTCGTCGCACACTCCCAGAACCCGGACTTCGCCAGGCAGCTGCGCGCCCAGCGTGGGCTGTTCGTGTCGGTCGGCGCCACCCGGACGGCCCCGATGCAGGCGGTGCAGACCACCGACGAGGGCGCGACCCAGCGGCTGAGCGAGGCGGACGCCGCCAGGGCGGCGGCGCAGGCCCAGGAGGGTCAGGAGCCGCTCGAACCCAACCAGTGGGACCTGCGGACGATCAAGGCCGACGAGGCTCACAAGATCAACGATGGCAGCCAGGACGTCACCGTGGGCATCATCGACACGGGTGTGGACGACACCCACCCCGATCTCGCCCCGAACTTCTCCAAGGGCCAGTCGGCCAACTGCGTCGGCGGCGTCGCCGACACCACCGAGGGCGCCTGGCGCCCGTACCCGGACGGCAGCGACCACGGCACGCACGTGGCCGGCACCATCGGCGCCCCGCGCAACGGCGTCGGCATCAGCGGTGTGGCGCCCGGCGTGAAGATCGCCGCGATCAAGGTGAGCGAGCCCGGGACCAGCCTCTTCTACACCGAGGCGGTCGTCTGCGGCTTCATGTTCGCCGCCGAGAAGGGGATCGAGGTGACCAACAACAGCTACTACGTCGACCCGTGGCTCTTCAACTGCAAGACCGACGACGACCAGAAGGCGCTGGTGGAGGCCATCGGCCGGGCCACCAAGTACGCCGAGCGCAAGGGCACCCTGCACGTGGCCTCGGCCGGCAACTCCAACCAGGACCTGGCCGCGGCCTCCCTGGAGGACACCACCAGCCCGAACGACACCACCCCGGTCACCCGCACCATCAACCCGAAGGTCTGCCTGGACCTGCCCACGCAGCTGCCGGGCGTCGTCACCGTCTCCGCGACCGGTGACAAGGGCCTGCGCTCCTACTACTCCAGCTACGGCCTCGGAGTCGTGGACGTCGCGGCCCCCGGCGGCGACAAGTGGCAGGTCCCGGCCACCCCGGACGGCAACGGACGCGTGCTGTCGACCGTCCCGGGCGGCGGCTACGGGTACAAGCAGGGCACCTCGATGGCCGCCCCGCACGTCGCGGGCGTCGCGGCGCTGCTCAAGAGCGCCCACCCGTCGGCCACGCCCTCCCAGCTCCAGGCGATGCTGAAGGCGCAGTCCACCAAGGCCACGTGCCCGGCCCAGATCTACGACGCCACGGGCACGCTGATCAACGCCACCACCTGCCGGGCCAGGTGGGGCCAGACCGGCTACTACGGCTACGGCGTCGTGGACGCCCGCAAGGCCGTGAAGTAGTACGGCTCACCGTGCCGGACGGGCCGGGCGGGAAGCTCCCCGCCCGGCCCGTCCGTCGCTCCGGCGCCCCGGTCAGGGCTTGATCAGCACCTTGAGCGCGCTGCGGTCGTGGCGGCCGTCCTACGGTACGCCTGCTTCGCGGGTGGTCGCGCCCGTGGCCAGCAGGTACTGGGCGGCCAGGTAGGTGGCCATGATCCAGAAGTCCGGGCGGGGCAGCTGCGGCCATTCCGCGACGCCGGAGGCGATCAGGGTGTCGGAGAGCAGGAACAGCGCACCGCCGATGCCGGCCCGCAGGCCGAGGGCACTGGAGCGGAAGGCCATGGCGGTGAGCAGCAGGCTGTAGCCGGCCACGGGGATCCGCAGGCCGGCGGGCAGGTCGGCCCACAGCAGGGCGACGGTGCCGAGCAGGGCCAGGGTGTAGGCGCCCCCGAGCAGCGGGTTCGCGGGCCGCTTGCCGAACAGGACGAGGTAGCAGACGTGCCCGACGGCGAAGGAGCCCATGCCGGCCAGGAAGGCGGCCTCGGCGTCGAAGAGCAGGGCCAGGTCCCCGCCCCAGCCGAACAGCAGGGCGGCGACCAGCAGGCGGGGCGCGCCGCGCGTGATCACGTACCCGACCAGCAGCGGCATCAGCAGCGGCTTGGCGATGACGTGCCCGAGGTGCCAGTCGGCCAGCAGGGACACGAGGTCCGCGGCGGCGGCCACGGCGAAGGCCACCAGGGCGGTGCGGCCGAGCCGGGCCCGGCCGGGCGCCGCCCGGTCGGTGGCCCAGGAGGGGGCGGGACGGCCGGTGGACTCTGCGGTGCTCACGCGGCGCTCTCCTGTACGGCCGGGTCGGCGGCGGGCGCGGCGGCCGGGGTGCCCGGGGCGGGCGCGGCGGCCTTGTCCGACGCGGCGGCCGGGGCGGGCTGCCAGCCGGGGCCTCGGAAGACCCGGCCGGCCCGCTCGCTCCAGCTCCGGGCGGCGCGTACGTCCCGGGCGATGGCGGCGTACTCGTGGGTGGCCACGCGCAGCGGGTTGTAGGTGTTGATGTTCTTGGTGAGCCCGTAGACGGGCTTGTCCGTCTCGCCCACCCAGGAGCCGAACATCCGGTCCCAGATGATCAGGATGCCGCCGTAGTTGCGGTCCAGGTATCCGCCCTGGGACGCGTGGTGGACGCGGTGGTGGGACGGGGTGTTGAAGACGTACTCATAGGCCCGCGGCAGCTTCCCGATGCGCTCGGTGTGGACCCAGAACTGGTAGAGCAGGTTGATGCCGTAGCAGAACGGGATCACGGCCGGGTGCACCCCGACGGCCACCATCGGCAGGTAGAACCAGTACGTCGTGGCGCTGGTCCAGGGCTGGCGCAGGGCGGTGGTGAGGTTGAACTTCCGGCTGCTGTGATGGACCACGTGGCAGGCCCACAGGATGCGGATGACGTGGTGGCCGCGGTGCTGCCAGTAGTAGAGGAAGTCCTGGGCGAGCAGCATCAGCGGGAGGGTCCACCACAGCAACGGCACGCGCAGCGGGGTCAGTTCGTAGACGGCGGTGAAGACCGCGACCACCGGGATCTTCCAGAGGAGGTCGAAGCCGATGCTGCCGAGCCCCATGCCGATGCTGGTGACGGCGTCCTTGGTGTCGTATCCGGCCGCGTCCTCGTCGGGATGGAGCCGGTAGCTCACCAGCTCGATGACGGTGAGCAGCACGAAGGCGGGTATGGACCACAGCACGACATCGGGCAGGTTCGGCATGTCCGCACCATAGAGGCGCCTTCGGGGCTGCCGCTAGAGGTTGTTACCGATCGGTATCCGTCGAGGTTACCGACGGTTCGCCGCTGCCGGTGTTCCTGGCCCGCGCTCAGGTGGAACCGCTCCGCCGGACGGCTCCGCCACAGGGGCCGAGCCGCCCGGCGGGTCGGGGCGCTACCAGACGCGGACCGAGCCGCCCTTGGCGAAGGCCGGGCTGGTGGCGTCCGGGGGGATCTCCGTCAGGGGTTCGGCGATCTCCGAGACCAGGGGGCCGTGTTGCGCGGCCAGCGTGTCCAGCAGGGTGAGGTCGAAGCCGTAGACGCGGGCCGCGTTGCCGCCGGCCATCGCGGCGACCTCGTCGCGCGGGAGGCCCGCGTAGGCGATGCGGAGGCCTTCGCGGGAGTACGGAGTGGTGCCCTCGTCGTGGGGGTAGTCGCTGCCCCACATGATCTTGTCGAGGCCGATCCGGTCCCGCAGCGGGACCTCGTGGGGACGCATGAAGCTCGCTCCCACGAAGCAGTTGTCCCGCCAGACCTCGCTCGGGCCCTTGCCCATCGCCCCGGCGAGGCCCGCCCCGAACTTGGACTCGGCGGTGGAGGAGGCCGCGACCAGGCGGCCGTGGTAGTAGTCCAGCATGTCCAGCACGCCCGGGATCCAGCCCGAGCCCTGCTCCGTCAGGACCAGCTTGAGACCCGGGTGGCGCCGGAACGCCCCGCCGAAGACGAGGTGCCACAGGGCGCGGTGGGAGAACCAGGTGGTCTCCACCATGAAGACCGCCCGGGCCGCCGGTTCGTCCCCGAGCGGCGGCGAGGCCGAACCCCCGTGGTGGTTGACCGGGACGTCCAGTTCGTCGCACACCGCCCAGACGGGGTCGTAGGCGGCCGAATACAGCTCGGGGACCGTGGAGCCGGGCGGCACGCCGGGCAGCAGGATGCCGCCCGTCAGGCCCGCCTCCTTCGTGCGGCGGATCTCCCGCACCGCGGCGTCGACGTCGTTGAGGAGGATCTGCGCGACCCCCGCCCGCCGGCCCGGCGCGTCCGCGCAGAAGTCCGCCAGCCAGCGGTTGTGGGCCTGGAGGCCGGCCCAGCGCATCGCGTACTCCGCGGCCGTCGGCGGCTGCGCCACCAGGGAGGCCTTGGGGAAGAACGGCGGGATGGTGTTGGGGAAGACGACCTCGGCGACGATGCCGTCGGCCTCCAGTTCCGCCAGGCGCCGCGCCGAGTTCCAGTTGCGGTCCGCCGTGTCCGCGAGGAGGTCCTCGTACGGGTTCACGTAACCGGCGGCCCAGGCGTCGAAGTCGTCGTGGTGACGCTTCTCCAGGTACGGCTTGTAGTCCAGCAGGTCGGCGCCCGCGTGGCAGTCCGCGGAGATCACCGTGTAGCGGTCGTCGCCGGTCACCGCGCGGCCCCCAGGACCGGGAAGTCGTGGCCGGTCAGCCAGTGCCGGCCCACCTCGCGCGAGCGCGCCCAGGAGGCCGCCACCGCCGCCTGGTCCGGGGACTGGCCCAGCTCGGCCGGGGTGGGGCCGATCCGGCGGGCGATCGGCGCCAGCTTCGCGGTGTCGAAGCCGAAGACCTCGGCCGCGGCGAGCCCGAGCATCCGCCGGGTCTCGTCGACCGGGATGTCGTGGAAGGTCCGGCGCAGCCAGTTCCGGGTGTCCGGCCAGGTGCCCTCGGGGTGCGGGAAGTCCGAGCCCCACAGGATGTTGTCGACGCCGATCTCGTAGCGCTGGGCCAGTTCCCGCCGCTTGGTGTTCGTCGCGCAGACGAAGACCTGGCGGTCCAGGTACTCGCTCGGCGGCCGCTTCAGCTCCTCGAAGGGCGAGAGCTTCTTGCCGCCGTGCGCGCCCAGGTAGAGCCGGTCCATGAACCACAGCTGGTTCGGCAGCCACCAGCAGCCCGACTCGGCGACCCCGAAGCGCAGGCCCGGGTGCCGCTCGAACACCCCCGACCAGAGCAGGAACCACAGCGGGCGGGCCGGCCACCAGGTGACCTCGGAGACGAAGATGCCCAGGTGGTCTCCGTACTCGTGGCGCGGCGAGGACCCGGAGTGGGTCACGATCGGCATCCGTGTCTCGGCCGCCGCCGCCCAGACGGGGTCGTAGCGGCGGTCGTGGTAGGGCGCCCTGTCCACCCACATGGCGGGAATCATCAGCGCGCCCAGCCCGGACTCCTTGGCCCGGTGGATCTCGGCGACGACCTTGTCCGGCTCGCCCGTGATGGGCAGCAGCGCGACGCCGCAGTGGCGTTCGGGGGTCTGCGAGACGAACTCGGCCAGCCAGCGGTTGTGCGCCTGCGCGCCCGCCATGCCGAGCTCGGGGTCCTGATCCCCGGACAGCCCGAGGCCCACGCCGAAGGGGGCCGCGGTCTGGCTGTCGACGGCGTCCGCGTCCGGGAAGACGACCTCGGCGGCCACGCCGTCGCCGTCGAGCTCCTTCAGCCGCTGCCCCGTGTCCCAGCCTCCCCGCAGGCCCTCCTCGTGATCGTGGAACCACTTCTCGGCGAAGGCCTCGTTGCGGACGCCCAGCCGGGTGGCCTCCGCGCGGCGGGCGCCCTGCTGACCGAGGAACTCGTCGAACTGGCGGTGGAAGCGGGAGTCGAGGTAGGGGCGGTACCGCTCGGTGGGCAGGCCCGCGTGGCAGTCGGAGGAGATGATCAGGTACGGGTCTTCGTACGGGGTGTCGCTCGTGCTCTCGCTCGTGCTGTCACTCGTGGTGTCGCTCATGGCGGACGCTCCTCAGTCGAGGATGAAGCTCTCCAGGTAGGCGGGGTCGGCGCGGTCGAGCATCGACTGCGACCGGGCGCGGATCTGCCGGTCGCTGTGCTCGCTCGGCGGCAGCATCCAGAAGCGGTCGGCGCGGATGCCGTCGACGACGTGCTCCGCGACCTCCTCGACCGGGGTGAAGCGCACCTCGTGGCCGGCCCGCTTCATCGCGGCCTCGTACTGGTCGAGGCTGCGGTACGGGGTCCTGCGCGGGCGCTCCTTCGCGTACCGCTCGGGCCGGTTGCGGTGGGACTCCCACAGTCCGGTGCGCAGCATGTGCGGTCCGGGGAAGAGCACCGAGGCGCCGACGGCCGCGCCCTCCGCCTTGAGGTGGGCGTAGAGGGACTCGGTCATGGTGACCACGGCGGCCTTGGTGACGGCGTACACGGAGGCGGTGGGCAGCGGGGCGATGCCGCCGTCGCCGGAGGAGGTGTTGACGACGTGGCCGGGGGCGCCGCCGGCGATCATGCGGGGGACGAAGGCCTGGATGCCGTGGAAGACGCCCCACACGTTGACGGAGAAGGCCCACTTCCAGTCGTTGGGCTCGTGCTCCCACATCCGGCCCTCGGCGCCGGAGCCGACGCCCGCGTTGTTGCACAGGACGTGGGCGGCGCCGAAGGCGTCGTACGCCGCGTCGGCGAGGGCGAGGACGCTGTCGCGGTCACTGACGTCGACGGGCCGGGCGAGGACCCGCGCCCCGTCCGCGGCGAGTTCGCCGGCGGCCTCGCGCAGGGCGGCCTCCTCGACGTCGGCGAGGACGACCGCCAGTCCTTCGGCGGCGAAGCGGCGGGCCATGGCGAGGCCGATGCCGCTCGCCGCGCCGGTGACGACGGCCGTCTGTCCCGGTTCGAGCCGCATCTCACAGGCTCCCGTCCGGCGGGCCGTCGAGGATCTGCATCGGGTCGTCGTAGCGCTGGTGGAGGTACGGGAGCAGGGCCTGTGCGCCGACCCGCTCGACGACCCGGCCCTGCTGGTCGGTGGTCTTCTCGCCGATGGTGATCTCCACGAGGCGGCGGACAGGAAGGTCCGCCACGGGATCGAACATGGACTCGCGCAGGACGACGTCGCCGGTGACGTGCTCCAGCCTGCGGACCTTCTCGTTGCGGACGCAGTGCACGAGGACCGGGTCCGCGTCGAAGCCCGAACCGTCCACGGCGGGCAGGAACTTGAAGTAGAAGTCGGTCTTGCGGGTGGGCCCGGGCAGCGGGAGCGCGCGGTCCACGGCGCCGCGCACCTCGACGAAGGCGATCCCGTGCCGGGCGAGCGCGGCGCGCACGACGAGGCCGTCGCGCTCGACGGTGACCTCGCCCAGCTTCTTCGGTTCGCCGAAGACCTCGCGGCCACCGGTCAGGGCACGCTCGTGCGTCATCGGCATGACGAGCGGGTACCAGCCCTCCACCCCGTCGTGCCGGGCGGCGACGGCCACCGAGCCGGCACCGAGCGGGTAGCCGGGCAGGTCGACCGTGCTGATGTTCGCCCGTACGAGGGGCCTCTCGGCCGGCTTGAGCGGTGGCGGGAGGACCGCGGCGACCACGTCGGGATCGGTCTCCCAGAGGGCCACCACACCGGTGGACCAGATGTCGGGGAGCTTGGAACTCTTCTCGCGCGACGCGGCGATCTCGGCCTCGCTGCGCGCTCCGTACCGTACGCGTGCCATGTCTCGCACCACCTCTCGGTTCGGGTCTGTAACACAGTTACACCGCCGCCGATGAAGGGTAAAGACCCCTGCACACACCAGAACTGACGCATCGACAGATCGGCGGACCGCAGACATGGCCCGATCCTCGCTGACCCGCGACGAGGTGCTGGACGCCGCCGCGTCCCTGGTCAAGCAGCACGGTCCGGCCGCCCTCACGATGCGGGGGCTCGCCGCCGAGCTGGGCACCGCGGTGACGTCCATCTACTGGCACGTGGGGAACCGCGAATCGCTGCTCGACGCCCTCGTGGAGCGGACCGTGCGGGAGATGGGCGCGATCCGGCCGGCCGGCCGCACCCCGCCGGAGCGGATCCTCTCGGTGGCCCGGATCCTGCGCCGCGAACTGCGCGGGCGCCCGCACCTGATCGCGCTGGTCCACGAACGCGGTCTCACGGAGCGGATGTTCCTGCCCGCACAGCAGGCGCTCGTCCACGAGGTGCACGCCGCGGGGCTGCGCGGCGCCCGGGCGGCCGACGCGGTGCGCGCCGTGCAGTTCCAGATCGTCGGGTTCCTCCTGGTCGAACGCAACCGCGAGCGCTCCCCCGCCCAGCACCCGGCCGAGAGCGAGCTGTGGGATCCGGCCGCGGCACCCGACGATCCGGCCCTCGCCCGGGCGCTGGCCCGGCCCGCGGATCCGGAGCGGCTCTTCCTGCTGTCCGTACGGTCCCTGGTGACGGCCCTGCTGGCGCCGCCGCCCCGGGCTCCGGGAACCGGCCGCTGACGCGCCGTCCGCCCCGGGCCGACCCAGGGTGGGGTCACGGTGTCGGTCCGTGCCGATATCCTCTGTGACCATGCTCGACGACCGTACGACCGCAGAGACGACGTGGCCGACCGCGTACCCCCAGGGGTACGCGGTCGTCGACGTGGAGACCACCGGGCTCGCGCGCGACGACCGGATAGTCTCCGCCGCCGTCTACCGGCTCGACGCACAGGGCAACGTGGAGGACCACTGGTACAGCCTGGTCAACCCGCAGCGGGACCCGGGACCGGTGTGGATCCACGGCCTGACGAGTGACGTGCTCGCCGGTGCGCCCCTCTTCAAGGACATCGCCGAGGAGTTCGCCGGCCGGCTCGCGGACCGCGTGCTGGTGGCGCACAACGCCATCTTCGACTGGCAGATGATCGCCCGGGAGTACGCGCGTGCGGAGACGACCGCGCCGGTCCGTCAGCGGCTGTGCACCATCGCCCTGTCGAAGGAGCTGAACCTCCCGCTGCCCAACCACAAGCTGGAGTCGCTGGCCGCGCACTTCGGTGTGGTCCAGCAGCGCGCCCACCACGCGCTCGACGACGCCCGGGTGCTCGCGGAGGCCTTCCGCCCGTCGCTGCACGCGGCGGCGCAGGGCGGCGTACGGCTGCCGCTGCTGGAGTGCCGGCCGCTGACGGAGTGGTCGGACTCGGCCGCCGCCCCGCGCGTCGGCCACCAGGCGTCGTACCGGGGCGGCGGCAGCTGGCGGCCCTCGCGCAAGCGGCCGGCCTGCCCGCATCCCAACCCGGGGCGCTTCGAGGACGGCAAGCCCCTGAAGCAGGGCATGCGGGTCGCCTTCTCCGGCGACACCTCGGTGGAGCGGGAGCTGCTGGAGGACCGGGCGATCGAGGCGGGCCTGCACGTCGCGACGAGTGTGTCGCGGCTCACCAGCCTCCTGGTGACGAACGACCCCGACTCGGCGACCTCGAAGACGGTCAAGGCGAAGTCCTTCGGCACCCCCGTGGTCGACGAGGCGGCCTTCACGCAGCTGCTGCGGGACGTGGCCCCGGCCGGGGACTGAGCGGACCGGCCGCCGGCCGTTGCGCCGGGCGGGTGTCCGCACGGCGACTCACCAGGGTGGATCTTGTTCCGCTGCTCCGCCGTGCGCAGCATGCGGCGCATGGCACGTTGTGAGGTCTGCGGAAACGATTACGGCATGTCCTTCGAGGTTCATGCACAGGGAGCGGTCCACGTCTTCGACTGCTTCTCCTGCGCCATCCACCGCATGGCGCCCATCTGCGAGCACTGCCGCGTCCAGATCATCGGACAGGGCGTCGAGGTCGAGGGCCAGTGGTTCTGCGGCGGGCACTGCGCCCGCGCGGAAGGGAAGGTGGGCATCGTCGACCACGTCTGACCGCAGCTCCCCCGCCCGGCGACCCCGGAGGGCCACCCGGCCGCCGGGGTCCGCTCCGGCCGGGGTACCGTCGTGGGCGTGTACCGCTTTGTGCTGACCCGGCAGTGGGTGTGTCTCACCCTCATCGCCCTCGTCCTCATCCCCGTGATGATCAAGCTCGGGTTCTGGCAGTACCACCGCCATGTGCACCGGGTCGCGCAGAACCAGCTGATCGAGGCGAACCTGCGGGCGAAGCCCGTCCCCATGACGGAGGTCACCTCCCCCGGCCACAAGGTCCCCCGCACCGACTTCTGGCGGACCGTCACGGCGACCGGCACGTACGACTCCGCGCACGAGGTGGTCGTACGGATGCGGACCGCGAACGACGACAAGGTCGGTTTCCACGTCGTGACCCCGCTCGTCCTCACCGACGGCCGGGTGGTGCTGGTCAACCGCGGCTGGGTCGCGGGCGGCGGCGACCCGCGCGCCTACCCGCCGGTGCCGGCCGCGCCCGCGGGCGAGGTCACGGTCACCGGCCGGCTGAAGGCGGACGAGACGAGCGGCGGCAGCGGCATCAAGGACCGCAAGGGCCTGCCCGACCGTCAGGTGATGCTGATCAACAGCGGGCAGCAGGCGCAGTCGCTGGGCCGGCCGGTCCTCGGCGGGTACCTGGAGCTGACCGATCCGGCTCCGGAAGGCGGTCCCGAGACCGTCGCCGACCCCGACCACGACTCGATCGGTGCCCACATGGCGTACGCGGTCCAGTGGTGGCTGTTCGCCTCCGCGGTGCCGGTGGGCTGGCTGGTCCTCGTACGGCGCGAGAAGCGCGACCGCGAGGAGGCCGCGGCCCGGGCCGAAGCCGCCGAACAGGAGCCCGCGACGGCGTAGCGTGTCGGGCATGGATCTTGGATTGAAAGACCGTGTCTACATCGTCACCGGGGCCTCACGCGGCCTCGGCTTCGCCTCCGCCCGGGAGCTGATCGCCGACGGCGCGAAGGTCCTCGTGACGGGCCGGGACGAGAAGCGGGTGACCGAGGCCGCCGCCGAACTCGGCCCGAACGCCGCCGCCGCGGCTGCGGACAACGCGGACCCGGCGGCCGCCGGGCGGCTCATCGCCACCGCGCACGAGCGCTTCGGCCGCTTCGACGGCGTCCTGATCAGCGTCGGCGGCCCCGTCCCGGGCTTCGCCGTCGACAGCACCGACGAGCAGTGGTCGGCCGCCTTCGAGTCGGTCTTCCTCGGTGCGGTGCGTCTGGCCCGGGCGGCCGCCGCGGTCCTGGGCGAGGGCGGGGTCATCGGCTTCGTCCTGTCGGGCTCGGTCCACGAGCCGATCCCCGGCCTGACCATCTCCAACGGACTGCGCCCGGGTCTGGCCGGCTTCGCGAAGTCCCTCTCGGTGGAGCTCGGCCCGCGCGGGATCCGCGTCGTCGGCCTGCTTCCGGCCCGCATCGACACCGATCGCGTGCGGGAGCTCGACGCGCTGTCCGGCGACGCCGACGCCTCCCGCGCGGGCAACGAGTCCCGCATCCCGCTGCGGCGGTACGGCACCCCGCAGGAGTTCGGCCGCACGGCCGCGTTCCTGCTCTCACCGGCCGCCTCGTACCTGACGGGCGTGATGCTCCCGGTCGACGGCGGCTCCCGGCACGGCTTCTGAGCGTCCGCTGCGGCAGCCGCCCTGCGGCGGCTGCCGCGACGGTCCTCAGCTGACGCGACGGGCGCGGTGCGAGGTCACCTTGAAGCGGGCCTCCGCCGGCAGTGCGGGGAGGTTCGCGGAGGTCCGGGCGTGCGTCAGCACCGGCCCCGCCAGTCCGGCCAGGGTGTCGGCCGGGACGGCGTGGGGTTCGAGCTCCACCGCGAACCGCAGTGCGGGCGAGCCGCGGCGGCCGCGCAGGGCGACCCGGCAGCCGGCGACCCCGTCCAGGGCGCCGGCCTCCGCGGCCACCGCGTCCGACAGGGCGCGCCCGCGCAGCAGGGCGAAGGCACCGTCCCCGGTGTCCACGGCGACCGTCCGCAGCCGGGCGCGCTTCAGCTGGGCCAGCAGCCACCACAGGGCCAGCAGCAGGCACACGACGAGGGCGGCGATCAGCACCCACCACCACCAGCCGTCGGCATGCAGGTACCTGCGCCGGTCGGCGGCGGTCAGCAGGGGCTCGGCGCGGCCCTTCAGCGGGCGTACGGCCGTCAGCAGGACGACCCCGGCCGCCAGCAGGACCGCGCCGACCACCGCCAGCAGGGTCCGGTTCACGATCCCGATCAATCCGCTCGCCTCCTGACCCGCAGACGCGGCCGCGGCGGGTGCACCAGGCCCAGTTCCTCGATCCCGACGGCGATCACCGCGGCCAGGTCGGCCCGTACCTCGTCCAGTTCGCGGAAGTGGGACGTGGCCCGCACCCGGACCCGGGAGCGGCCCATCCGGACCCGGGCGGACCGCACGCCGGGCACCTCCATGGCCCGGTCCCGCAGCACCTGGGCGGCGTCCTTGCGGCCGATCCCGGCGCGCAGCGGCGGCGGGCCGTCCTCCGGCTCGCCGTCCCCGTCGGGGCCCCGCATCATCAGGATCCGGCGGATGCCGGGTGTGAAGGCCAGCAGCAGGAGCACCGCACCGGCCAGGGCCAGGACCCCGCCGGCCACCTGTACCCACGGGTCGGCCGGGGTGTAGAGCTCCAGCCGGTGGGCGAGTTCCCGGCGCCAGGCCATGGCGGGGCGGTCGGCGCGTACGGCGGCCAGGTCGTAGAGGAGGAGGCCGGCCGCGCCGAGCACGAGCAGGGCGACGAGGGCCGCGGGGATGCGGCGGGCGGACCGGAAGCGGTGTGCCGTCATCGCAGCCGCCGGTCCCGCCCGGCGCCGGTCCGGGTGTGGACGGAGTGCAGTTGCTCGATGTGGACGTCCACCTCGGGCACGGACATGTTCGCGTACTCCTCGACACGGCGTACGACCCTGCTGCGTACGGCGGCGCACTGGGCCGCGAGGTCGCCGGGGTAGTCGAGCTCCACGCCCACCCGGACCCGGGCGATGTCGTGGTGCACGGTGACGGTGGCGTGCGGAGGTGCGCCGGAGCTGCCGGCGAGGGCCTCCCGGGCGGCCTGCGCCGCGATCTTGGCGACGACCCGGTCGGCGATGCGGATGGCCCCGCGGTCGGCGGGGGCCACCTCGGCCGGGGTGGGCCGGGCGCCGGTGGGCGGCGCGGTGGGGCCCGGCGGGGTGGCCTGCGGCAGGGGGCTCATCCGCGGCTCACCTCCGCCGGTCGTCGCGGCGGCGGAACAGGTCCCCGGGATCCAGGTCCCCGTCGAGGAAGCGACCGGCGACGAAGCCGACGGCTCCGAGGGCCGCGACCAGCAGGAAGGCACCGAAGCCACCGAAGTAGCCGGCGAATCCCAGGGCCATGCCGGCCAGCATGCAGGCGACCGCCATGCTCATGTGGGGGCTCCTCTCGGCTACTGGAGTCGGGACTCCGGCTCCTCGTCGGGCTCGTCGGGCAGCTTGACGTCACCCACGGCGATGTTGACCTCGACGACCTCCAGGCCGGTCATCCGCTCGACGGCGGAGACGACGTTCTCACGGACGGCCCGTGCCACGTCACGGATCGACACGCCGTAGTCGACGACGATGTCCAGGTCGAGGGCGGTCTGGACCTCGCCGACCTCCGCCTTGACCCCGCGGGTGACCGCGGCCTTGTCGCCACCGGGGACGCGGTCCCGGACGGCGCCGAACGTACGGGAGAGGCCGGTGCCCAGGGCGTGCACGCCGACCACTTCACGGGCGGCCAGTCCGGCGATCTTCTCGACCACCCCGTCCGCGATGGTCGTGCGCCCCCGGTCGCCGGGTGCCTTGTGGGAGCCCCCTGATGCGGTGTCGGTCATCGCGTGTCCCTTCACGTGTACGGACTCACTCCGCTCCACGGTAGGCGCGCGGAGCCACAAAGGCGCCCCGGGACTACGCCGGTCGGCGTGCTCCCGGGGCGCCTTCCGGCACGCCGTGGGGTGGCGTCAGTCCGAGAGGCCCGCCAGGTCCCGCAGGCGACGGGCCTGGGCCGCGCGCTCGGCGGCGCGCTGGTCGTCGTACGGCCGGGCCTGGGCGGCGCGCAGCAGCGTCTTCGTCTCGATCACGGCGTCCCGGGGCGGGGCCAGCAGGGCGGTGGTCAGGTCCTGGACGGCCGCGTCGAGCTCGTCCGCCGGAACCACGAGGTTGGCGAGACCGACCCGCTCCGCCTCCTCGGCGTGCACGAATCGGCCCGTCGCGCAGATCTCGAGCGCGCGGGCGTACCCGACCAGCGAGGCCAGCGGCTGGGTGCCGGCCAGGTCGGGGACGAGGCCCAGGCTCGTCTCGCGCATGGCGAACTGCACGTCGTCGGCGACCACGCGCAGGTCGCACGCCAGTGCGAGCTGGAAGCCGGCGCCGATCGCGTGCCCCTGCACGGCGGCGACGGAGATGATGTCGTTACGCCTCCACCAGGTGAACGCCTCCTGGTACTCGGAGATCGTGGCGTCGAGCCGTTCGTCGGAACCGCGCGCCAGATCGAGGAAGGACGGCTCGCCCTCGAAACCTTCGGGGGTGAACGCCTGCCGGTCGAGTCCGGCGGAGAAGGACTTGCCCTCGCCGCGCAGCACGACGACCCGGACGGTGCCCGGCAACAACCTGCCCGCCTCGGCCAAAGCCCGCCAGAGCGCGGGGGATTGGGCATTTCGCTTGGCCGGATTGGTCAGCGTCACCGTGGCGACCGTGTCGTCGACGATGAGTCGTACGCCGTCCTTGTCGAGCAGAGCCATCCGTGTGCCTCCGGTGTGCAGTCGGCCGCAAGCTCGGCCTAAGTGACTGCACAGTAACCACCCAGTCGGCCGGGTGGCCGACCGGGGGTCACCGAAGGGAACGTCGGATCATGTGAGCCTTGAAGCCGTTGGAGCGTTGGATCCGATGGGCCGGGGTCAGGCCGTAGCCGCCTTCTTGCCGCGCGTCGCGCCACCGCGGCCACGCAGCGAAACCCCGGACTCACTGAGCATCCGGTGGACGAATCCGTAGGACCGGCCGGTCTCTTCGGCCAGCGCCCGGATACTCGCACCGGAGTCGTACTTCTTCTTCAGGTCTGCCGCGAGCTTGTCGCGCGCGGCGCCGGTAACCCGGCTGCCCTTCTTCAGAGTCTCGGCCACCCGTGCCTCCTCGTGGGAAGTGCGCTCTGGACTTCTCATGATCACCCCTCCCCGGCTTCCTGGCCACCCATTCAGCAAGGTCGGTACGACGGCATTTCGCGAGCCATGGACGCCCGAGCAGAACGGAATCCCCCCTTCCGCTGCATGACTTCCGTCACACTTGGCCGCCCTGTGCGCGAATCTCCTGGTCAGGGGCCGGACCGCGGAAAATCGACGGCCCCGGTCGCGCACCTCCGTGGGTGCGGCCGGGGCCGTCGTACGACGCGCAACGGTACGAGACCGTCTCACTCAGATGATGGATCACCCCTGAGCCGAATGATCCATAAGGAACTGGATCAGAGCCGGGACGCCGTCCCGGCACCTCCCGGCGCCGCCGGGCGGCGGTCAGGCGAGGGCCACCAGGTCCCGGTAGTCCGGGCCCCACAGGTCCTCGACACCGTCCGGGAGCAGGATGATGCGCTCCGGCTCCAGCGCCTCCACGGCGCCCTCGTCGTGCGTCACGAGGATGACGGCGCCCTTGTACGTGCGCAGCGCGCCCAGGATCTCCTCGCGGCTGGCCGGGTCGAGGTTGTTCGTGGGCTCGTCGAGGAGCAGCACGTTCGCGGAGGAGACGACCAGCGTGGCCAGGGCCAGACGGGTCTTCTCACCGCCGGAGAGGACTCCGGCGGGCTTGTCGACGTCGTCGCCGGAGAAGAGGAACGAGCCGAGCGTCTTGCGCACCTCGACCAGGTCCAGGTCGGGCGCGGAGGAGCGCATGTTCTCCAGGACGGTGCGGTCCGGGTCCAGGGTCTCGTGCTCCTGGGCGTAGTAGCCGAGCTTGAGGCCGTGGCCGGGGGTGACCTGGCCGGTGTCGGGCTGCTCGGTGCCCGCGAGCAGGCGCAGCAGGGTGGTCTTGCCCGCGCCGTTGAGGCCCAGGATGACGACGCGGGAGCCCTTGTCGATGGCCAGGTCGACGTCGGTGAAGATCTCCAGGGAGCCGTACGACTTCGACAGACCCTCGGCGGTCAGCGGGGTCTTGCCGCAGGGCGCCGGGTCCGGGAAGCGCAGCTTGGCGACCTTGTCGGAGACGCGGACGGCCTCCAGGCCGGACAGCAGGCGCTCGGCCCGCTTGGCCATGTTCTGCGCGGCGACGGTCTTGGTGGCCTTGGCGCGCATCTTGTCGGCCTGCGAGTTCAGGGCCGCGGCCTTCTTCTCGGCGTTCTGACGCTCGCGCTTGCGGCGCTTCTCGTCGGCCTCGCGCTGCTGCTGGTAGAGCTTCCAGCCCATGTTGTAGACGTCGATCACGGACCGGTTGGCGTCCAGGTAGAACACCTTGTTCACGACGGTCTCGACCAGGTCGACGTCGTGGGAGATCACGACGAAGCCGCCGCGGTAGTTCTTGAGGTAGTCCCGCAGCCAGACGATCGAGTCGGCGTCGAGGTGGTTGGTCGGCTCGTCGAGGAGGAGGGTGTCGGCGTCCGAGAAGAGGATCCGGGCAAGCTCGACACGGCGGCGCTGACCACCGGAGAGGGTGTGCAGCGGCTGGCCGAGGACCCGGTCCGGGAGGCTGAGGGCGGCCGAGATGGTCGCGGCCTCGGACTCGGCGGCGTACCCGCCCTTGGTGAGGAACTCGGTCTCCTGGCGCTCGTACTGCTTGAGCGCCTTCTCGCGGGTGGCTCCGGAGCCGGTGGCGATGCGCTCCTCGTTCATCCGCATCTTCTTGATGAGGACGTCGAGACCGCGGGCGGACAGGATCCGGTCGCGGGCCAGGACGTCGAGGTCACCGGTGCGCGGGTCCTGCGGGAGGTAGCCCACCTCACCCGAACGGGTGATGGAGCCGCCGGCGGGCTGGCCCTCCCCCGCGAGGCACTTGGTGAGGGTGGTCTTGCCGGCGCCGTTGCGGCCGACCAGGCCGATGCGGTCGCCCTTGGCGATGCGGAAAGAGGCGGACTCGATGAGGACGCGGGCGCCGGCGCGCAGCTCGATGCCGGTGGCGGTGATCACGGAAATACTCCAGGGCGGGTCGGGACGGCGGAAGGGGGCAGGACGCGAGGCTTCGACGCCGCTAATCCGCGAGGAGATTTGCCATGGGAGACATTCTACCGGGGGTGTGCAACTGGTTTCCGGGGCGGCGGCCGGGTGACCGCCGGACCGCCCGGCGGCCGCCGGCGCTCCCCCGCGTCACCCGTCCGGCCCAGGGTCTTCGGGGAGGTGCCGGGGCGTGGATCGGCAGAGCTGGGGCGCGCACCGGTACGAATGGGTCGATACTCACCGCAGGGGCGGTCATGCGGCCGCGCCGGCTTCACGAAGGGAGGGCGGTGCGGGATGCAGTTCGACGACAACGCCGATCTGGACACCTCAGAGGTCAAGGATGTGCGCGGCGGTCGCATCCCGGGCGGGAGGGCCACCATCGGCGGCGGCCTCGTCGGCATCATCGCGCTGATCATGGGCCTGCTCTTCGGTGTGGGGCCGGAGCAGCTGGGGCTGTCCTCCGGGGACAAGGAGCCCGCCCCGGCCGCGTCCTCCGTCAACCAGGTGCAGCAGGCGTGCAGGACGGGGCAGGACGCGAACGCGCGCGAGGACTGCCGGATGGTCGCGGTGGTCAACAGCACCCAGGACTTCTGGCGGCAGGAGTTCACGCGGCGCGGCGGCCGGTACGGACCGGCCTCGACGGTCTTCTTCACCGGCCGGGTGAACACCGCGTGCGGGGCGGCCACCTCGGCGGTGGGCCCCTTCTACTGCCCGGCCGACCGCCAGGTGTACCTGGACCTGGGGTTCTTCAACGAGCTGCGGACGAAGTTCGGCGCGAGCGGCGGCCCCTTCGCCCAGGCCTACGTGGTGGCCCACGAGTACGGCCACCACATCCAGAACCTGACCGGCACCCTCCAGCGGGCCCAGGACGGCCGGCAGGGCGCGGACAGCAACGCGGTCAGGGTCGAGCTGCAGGCGGACTGCTACGCGGGGGTGTGGGCGCACAACGCGACGCGGACCCCGGACGAGTCCACGGGGCGGCCCCTGATCACCCGGCTGACCGACGAGGACATCCGGGACGGGCTGGACGCGGCGGCGGCGGTCGGCGACGACCGCATCCAGGAGAGGTTCCAGGGGCGGGTGACCCCGGAGTCCTGGACGCACGGCTCGGCCGAGCAGCGCCGGCAGTGGTTCTACCAGGGTTACCGGACGGGCGACATGGCCCAGTGCAACACCTTCCGCTGACCGTCGGCGACGCCTGCCATGCTGTGTGACGCGGGTCACCGTCACGAGAGGGAGTGATCGTCATGGCAGGCGTTCCGTCCATCTGTCCCACGCTGGTCTACCGCGACGCGAAGGCGGCCATCAAGCTGCTGACCGAGGCCTTCGGCTTCAGCCAGGTCGCGGTGTACGAGGGGGACGACGGCTCGGTGGTGCACGCGGAGCTGGCGTACGGCAACGGTGTGGTGATGCTGGGCAGCACGGGCACCGGCGGGGCCTTCGACAAGGCCATGGAGGGCGCCGGGCCCGCGGGCGTCTACGTGGTGGTCGACGACGTGGACGCCCACCACCTGAGGGCGGTCGAGCACGGTGTGGAGATCCTGATGGGCCCCACCGACCAGGACTACGGCTCCCGCGACTACATGGCCCGGGACGGTGAGGGCAACATCTGGAGCTTCGGCACCTACGCGCCGCAGGCCTGAGAACCCGCGGCGCGTACGCGCGTAGCGCCGGGGTCAGGCGCCGCCGGTGTGGACCTGGAAGGCGGCCCGGCGGACCGCCTTGGCCAGGGCCGGGTCGGGGTGCGCCGCGGCCAGCGCGACCAGGACCTGGACGGTGCGCGGATGGCCGACCGCACGGACCTCGTCCAGCAGCCGGGGGACGGTGGTGCGGACGGCCGAGTCCAGGTGGCGGGCCAGCAGATCGGCCTCGCCGTGGTCGGCGATGGCTGCGGCGGTGTCCACCCAGAGCCAGGTCGACTCCTCCGCGGTGAGCACGTCCTGCGCCTCGTCGGGGTCGACCCCGTCGTGCTCGGCGAGCCAGAGCAGCGCGTACGGGCGCAGCGCGGGCTCGCGCACGGTGGCGCGCACCTCGGGCTCGGCGGGCGCGCCCACCACGCGCAGCGCCTCGAAGGCCAGGCCGCGCAGCAGGGCGTCCTCGCCGCGGGCGGCCTGGAGGAGTTCGGCGACGGCGTGGCCGACCGGCCGGGCGGCGAGCCAGGCCTGGTACTCGGCGCGGGCCGGGCCGGGGGTGAGCCGTGCGCAGCCGTGCAGCATGGCGGCGGCGGACTGCTCGATGTTCCCGGCGGGGCTCTGTGCCGCGACGCAGATCTGCTCCAGCTTGACCCATACGGCCCAGCTGCCGAGCGGGGTGAGGGTGGCCCGGGCGGGTCCGAGGGTGACGGCGTCCACGGCGGCGAGGCCACCGAGCGCCCAGCGCAGCAGCCGGGCGAGCGGAACCGGCGGGGCCTCGGCGCAGGGGGCGGCCGCGGCCGTCCGGGCCGCCGCGGGCTCCGCCTCGTAGGGGATCTCGCAGCGCTCGTCGCGCAGTTCGGTGACGCGCTGCCCGAGCAGGTCGAGCAGGTCGGGGACGGTCACCGGGCCCGCGGACAGCTGGAGCAGGGAGAGCAGCTGGGGCATGGCCTCGACGACCTCGGCGACGACCGCGGGGGCGATGTCGGCGGGGGCGGGGTGGACCAGCGACCAGGCGTCGAAGAGGGCGACCCAGCCGCGCAGTACCGCGGTGTCGTCGCGGTCCCAGGCGCGCAGCCGCCAGCCGGGCCGGGCGTGGCCTCCGTGCACCTCGACGAGGCCGGCGAGGCGGGCGCGGTCCCAGCCAACGCGGATCTGGCCGTGCGTGAGGCCCAGTTCGGCGGCGGCACGTTCGACGTCGGCGGCGGGCAGGGCTCCCGTCGGGGCGGGCCGGCCCCCGTCCACCGCGCCGAGGTTGCGTTCGGCCCAGCGGGTCAGGCGTACGGCGTCCGCCAGCGAGGCCCTGGCCCGGTTCGCGAGGTCGGCGGTGGCCGGGGTGCCCGCGGGGGGCCGCGGGGCGGGGCGGGTGCGTCGGTCGGTCACCGCCTTGCGCGCGGTGGCGACGGAGCGCGGGGAGACGAGTCGGAGTCTGGAGTCGCGAGCCAACTGCTCATCAGGCTTTCGGGACGTCACGGAAGCAGTCTCGCCCGTCACTGGCCGAAAGCCCAAACGGAATCGGCTCCTTCCACCCCCGGCCCGGGGGCAGACCGGGACAAGCCGCCCGCAGGGCCCGCTCCGTCACACGGCCTTCACATCAAAGGGGTGAGGAAGCGGCGCAGGGCTTCCTCGTAACCGGCGGGATCGGCGTTCCACATCGCCCCGTGCCCGGCCTGCCGCACCGTGTGCAGGGTGACCAGGTCGGGGCGGGCGGCGGCGAGCCTGCGGGAGGGTTCCCACGGGGCGAGGGCGTCGTCCGGGCCGTGGAAGACCAGTACGGGGACCCGCAGCGCTCCGGGGTCGGCGCCGGGCGGGAGACGGTCGGCGCGCAGTCCGGCGCGGCTCTCGGCGGCCCGTACCGCCAGCGGCAGCACGGGAGCCGGGGTGCGGCGCGCCGCGACGAGTGCGCGCAGGGTGGCGTGCCGGTCGAGCACGGGCGAGTCCAGGACCAGGCCGGCGATCCGGTCGGCGAGCGCCGAGCGCTCGACGGCGCGCAGGGCCATGGTCGCGCCGGTGGACCAGCCGTGCAGGACCACCCGCCGGGCGCCGTAGCGCAGGGCGTAGCGGATGGCGGCGTCCAGGTCCCGCCATTCGGATTCGCCGAGGTGGCCGAGGCCGTCGGGGGGTTCGGGGGCGCCGAGGTCGCCGCGGTAGCCGAGGTCCAGGACGGGCAGCCGGTGCCGGTGCAGGAAGGGCATGACCACCATGGGGTGCTCCCGCCCGGACCCGAGTCCGTGCACGGTGATCACCCAGGTGTCCCGGGCGGCGGGGACGAACCACGCGGGGAGCGCGCCGAGCTCCCCGGGGATGTCCACGTCGGCGTGGTCGAGCCCGAGCGCGGTGCGCGGGTCGCCGATGTGCACCTGGGGGGTGAGGGTGACCCGGGTGCCGGGGGCCAGGCTGCCGTGGGTGACGGCGAGGAGCCTGCGCACGACGGTGTCCGGGCCGTGTTCGGCGTCCGGGAGGACGGGCCCGACGACGGCGTGCGCCCCGGGCGCGGCCAGGCCGTAGGTGCCGGGGCGCAGGGAGGCGAGCGAGCGGGTCAGCGCGATCCTGCCGTCGCCCGCGGAGTGCACGCTCAGCCGCGGTCCGCCGGGGAGGGGCGTACCGGGCCGGGGGCGCAGGGCGGCGTCGGCGGCGTACCGGCCGGCCGCCACGGCGGCCGCGCCCGCGCCGATGAGGGTGGTGGTGACGGCCGCTGCCGCCGCAGTAACGGTACGCACCGTTCCAGTTTCGTCGCACAGAGTCCGGAGAGCCACCGGAGGGGATCCCTCCGGGTCTACGCGGGGAGAGTGATCTGGGTCTCTTTCCAGGGGCGCCAGGGGTGGCGGCGGGCGCCGCCGGGGACACGCGGAGGCGCGCATTCACCCGGCTTTGGCCTGCACTTACGCCGAAATCTACGTAAGAATCAGGACGAATGTCCCGATCGCGCCCCGTGCCCGTACACCGCTCCGCCGGAGTCAGTTCACCTTCTGTTCATCCAGGTTGCCTAGGTTCGCCGAGCCACTGACGCCAAACAGAAGCCTGGGTAAATGGAGCACATAACGCTTCTCCTCGGGATCGTGATCATCACCGCTCTCGTGTTCGACTTCACGAACGGTTTTCACGACACGGCCAACGCGATGGCCACCACCATCTCGACCGGCGCCCTCAAGCCCAAGACCGCGGTGGCCATGTCCGCCGTGCTCAACCTCGTCGGCGCGTTCCTGTCCGTGGAGGTCGCCAAGACGATCTCCAAGGGCCTGGTCAACGAGGAAGGCATCCAGCCAGAGGTGATCTTCGCCGCGCTGGTCGGCGCGATCCTCTGGAACCTCGTCACCTGGCTGGTCGGACTCCCGTCCAGTTCCTCCCACGCCCTGATGGGCGGCCTGATCGGTGCCGCGGTCGCCTCCGCCGGCATCGGCGCGGTCAACGGCGGGGTCGTCGTGACCAAGGTCCTCATCCCCGCGATCGCCGCGCCGCTGGTCGCCGGCATCGCCGCGTACCTGGCCGCCAAGCTCACCTACAAGCTGGGTGACAAGGTCGGCGAGAAGACCTCCGCCAAGGGCTACCGCGCCGGTCAGATCGCCTCTGCCGGTCTGGTCTCCCTCGCGCACGGCACCAACGACGCGCAGAAGACGATGGGCATCATCACGCTGGCCCTCATCGCCGGCGGCGCGCTGGCGCCCGACGCGAACCCGCCGGTCTGGGTCATCGTCTCCGCCGGTCTGGCCATCGCGCTCGGCACCTACCTGGGCGGCTGGCGCATCATCCGCACCATGGGCAAGGGCCTGACCGACCTGCAGCCGCAGCAGGGCTTCGCCGCCCAGACCTCGGCCGCGTCCGTCATCCTCGCCTCCTCGAACCTGGGCTTCTCGCTCTCCACCACCCACTCGTGCTCCGGCGCGGTCATGGGTGCGGGCCTGGGCCGCAAGGGCGGTGTGGTCCGCTGGTCCACCGCGACCCGCATGTTCGTCGCCTGGGGCCTGACCCTGCCGGCCGCGGCGCTGGTCTCGGCCGGTGCCGAGCTGGTCATGCGCGTCGGTGACATCGGCATCGCCGCCGTCACCGTCTTCCTGGTCGGCTCCTGCCTGGCCATCTGGCTCATCTCGCGCCGCCAGGTCGTCGACCACCACAACGTCAACGACGTCGAGCAGGCGGACGCCGCGGCACCGGGCGTCGTCACCACGGCCATCGCGGCCGTCACCGTCCCGCCGACCGTCGCCGCGGCCGGCACCACCGCCGCCGTCACGGACGAAGACCTCAAGGCCACCATCCCGGCCGCGACGCAGACCCCGGCGGCTCCGGCCGCCACGGTCTGACCGAGACAGAGACACACAGAGGAATCGGCAGTATGAAGATCGACTGGGAAGCGCTCGGCTCCGTCTTCGGGGTCAGCCTCTTCGCCACCGTCGCCCTCGTGGCCCTGTTCACCCTGGGCCTGGTGGGCCTGTCCAAGCACGAGGCCGCCACCGAGCAGGGCGGCAGCGCCACCCTGGCCCGCAGCGGCGCGTACCTGTGCTTCGCGCTCGTCACGGCGGCCGTGACGTACGGGATCTACCTGATCGTCGCCTGATCCCCCGCAGCAGCGCGGGCACGGCGTGAAAGCCCCCTCCGGGTTCGTCCCGGAGGGGGCTTCCGCATCTCCGGGCCCGGCCGCACCGCAGGTCAACGGCGAGTTGACGGGCCTTCCGGCTGCGTGGTGGACTGCCCGAGCCAATACGGCGGCATGGAGAGGAAGTCCGGTGCGAATCCGGCGCGGTCCCGCCACTGTCACCGGGGAGCGCACGCCGCGCGTGCGTCCCGGGAGCCAGGAACTCTCGCCGCCGGACACGTCGAACCAGGGCGCGGACCCTGAGTGAGGACATACCTGCCACCATGCGTGCCGATCGCGTTTTCGCGTACGGCGCCACGGCGGGCCTGATCGGCGACCGGATCCTCGGTGATCCCCGCCGCGGGCACCCCGTGGCCGCCTTCGGACGAGCCGCCGCCGCAGTCGAGCGCTCCCTGTGGCGTGACGACCGCGCCCGCGGCGTCCTGCACACCCTGCTGTGCGCCGGGGGCGCGGCCGCCGTCGGTGCGCTGGGCGCCCGCGCCGTGCGCTCCCGCCCGGCAGCCGCCCGTATCGCCCTGACCGCCGCCGCCACCTGGGCCGTCGTGGGCGGCACCTCGCTGGGCCGTGAGGCCCGTGCCATCGGCGGCGCGCTCGCCGTCGGCGACGTCGAGGTGGCACGCGAGCGGCTGCCGCACCTGTGCGGCCGCGACCCGCACTCCCTGGACGGGCAGCAGATGGCCCGGGCCGTCGTGGAGTCCGTCGCCGAGAACACCTCCGACGCCGTGGTCGGGGCCCTGGTGTGGGGCGCCGTCGCCGGGGTCCCCGGACTGCTGGCGTTCCGCGCCGTCAACACGCTGGACGCGATGGTCGGCCACAAGTCCCCCCGCCACTTGCGCTACGGCTGGGCGTCGGCCCGGCTCGACGACCTCGCCGGGTGGCCCGGAGCCCGGCTGACGGCCCTGGCCGCCGTGGTGGCCGGCCCCGACCGGCGCGGGGCCGTGCGCGCCTGGCGCGCGGACGCCGCCGCGCACCCGAGCCCCAACGCCGGGCCCGTGGAGGCCTCCTTCGCCGGGGCGCTCGGCGTCAGACTGGGCGGAACCCTGGCTTACGGCGGCCGGGTCGAGCACCGGGCCGTGCTGAACGGCGCGCAGGGGCGGCCGGTGGAGGTCGCGGACATCGAGCGCGCGGTACGGCTGTCACGCCGGGTGACGTGGCTGGCCCTGGGCGCCTGCGTGGCCGCCCGGCTGCTGGTGGGACGAGTACGAGGGGTACGAGGGGGACGCGCATGAGCGGCACGAGGCGCGGCGGCGGACTGCTGGTCGCCGGTACGACGTCGGACGCGGGCAAGAGCGTGGTCACGGCGGGCATCTGCCGCTGGCTGACCCGCCAGGGCGTGAAGGTGGCGCCCTTCAAGGCGCAGAACATGTCGCTGAACTCCTTCGTCACCCGGGAGGGCGCCGAGATCGGCCGCGCCCAGGCGATGCAGGCCCAGGCGGCCCGCGTGGAGCCGACCGCGCTGATGAACCCGGTGCTGCTCAAGCCCGGCGGCGACCGCAGCAGCCAGGTGGTGCTGCTGGGCAGGCCGGTGGGCGAGATGAGCGCCCGCGGCTACCACGGCGGGCGGCAGGAGCAGCTGCTCGGCATCGTCACGGACTGCCTGGAGCAGCTCCGGGGCACGTATGACGCCGTGATCTGCGAGGGGGCCGGCAGTCCGGCCGAGATCAACCTGCGCCGGACCGACATCGTGAACATGGGCATCGCGCGGGCCGCGCGCTTCCCCGTGGTCGTGGTCGGCGACATCGACCGCGGCGGGGTCTTCGCGTCCTTCTTCGGGACGACGGCACTGCTCTCCCCCGAGGACCAGGCGCTGATCGCCGGCTACCTGGTCAACAAGTTCCGCGGCGACGTGTCGCTGCTGGAGCCGGGCATGGAGATGCTGCGGGGGCTGACCGGGCGGGCGACCTACGGGGTGCTGCCGTTCCGGCACGGGCTGGGCATCGACGAGGAGGACGGCCTGCGGGTCTCGCTGCGCGGCGCCGTGCGCGAGTCCGTGGTGGCGCCGCCCGTGGGCGAGGACGTGCTGCGCGTCGCCGTGTGCGCGGTGCCGCTCATGTCGAACTTCACCGACGTCGACGCGCTCGCGGCCGAGCCCGGGGTCGTGGTGCGCTTCGTGGACCGCGCCGAGGAACTCGCCGACGCGGACCTGGTCGTCGTACCCGGCACCCGGGGCACGGTGAAGGCCCTGGCGTGGCTGCGCGCACGCGGACTGGCCGACGCGCTGGCGCGACGGGCCGCCGAGGGCCGGCCCGTCCTGGGCATCTGCGGCGGTTTCCAGGCCCTGGGTGAGCACATCGAGGACGACGTCGAGTCGAAGGCCGGCTCGGTCGAGGGCCTGGGCCTGCTGCCGGTACGGGTGCGCTTCGCGCGCGAGAAGACCCTGGCCCGGCCCACCGGGACCGCGCTCGGCGAACCGGTGGACGGGTACGAGATCCACCACGGGGTGGCCGAGGTGCTCGGCGGCGAGGCGTTCCTGGACGGGTGCCGCGTCGGCGCGGTCTGGGGCACGCACTGGCACGGCTCGCTGGAGTCGGACGGCTTCCGCCGGGCGTTCCTGCGGGAGGTGGCGGCGGCCGCCGGGCGGCGGTTCGTCCCGGCCCCGGACACCTCGTTCGCCGCGCTGCGCGAGGAACAGCTGGACGTGCTGGGCGACCTGATCGAGGAACACGCCGACACGCACGCGCTGCTGGGCCTGATCGAGACCGGCGCCCCCACCGGCCTGCCGTTCCTCCCCCCGGGCGCCCCGTGACGGGCCGGAAGCCGGTTGTCCGCACCGGGTGCCGGAGCGACAGGGGGCGCGCCGCCCGCGCTGTCGCGGGGACCACTCAAGCCGCTCGATCAGGTACTCGTGCGGGAGCGGGCCGTCCCCGCCGGTGCGGGCAACAGGTACCGAGCCCGGCGAACCGTCGGAACGACGGCACCGACGTCCATCGCAAGCCACTCGAAGGAGCGACCGTTTCATGAGCAGCGCCCACTTCCCGTTCTCCGCCGTCGTCGGGCAGGACGACCTGCGGCTGGCGCTCCTGCTGAACGCCGTGAGCCCGGCGGTCGGCGGGGTGCTCGTGCGCGGCGAGAAGGGGACCGCCAAGTCCACCGCCGTGCGCGCGCTCTCCGCGCTGCTGCCGGCCGTCGACGTCGTGCCCGGCTGCCGGTTCTCCTGCGCGCCCGCCGCGCCGGACCCGGGCTGCCCCGACGGTCCGCACGGGTCCGGCCCCGGCGGCGCCCGGCCGGCCCGCATGGTGGAGCTGCCCGTCGGCGCCTCCGAGGACCGTCTCGTCGGCGCCCTCGACATCGAACGGGCCCTCGCCGAGGGCGTGAAGGCCTTCGAGCCGGGCCTGCTCGCCGACGCCCACCGCGGCATTCTCTACGTGGACGAAGTGAACCTGCTCCATGACCATCTGGTGGATGTCCTTCTCGACGCCGCCGCGATGGGCGCCTCGTACGTGGAGCGCGAGGGCGTCTCCGTCCGGCACGCGGCCCGCTTCCTGCTCGTCGGCACCATGAACCCGGAGGAGGGCGAGCTGCGGCCGCAGCTCCTCGACCGCTTCGGTCTGACCGTGGAGGTCGCCGCGTCCCGCGAGCCCGCCCAGCGGGTGGAGGTCGTCCGCCGCCGCCTCGCCTACGAGGACGATCCCGCGGGCTTCGCCGCCCGCTGGTCGGGGGACGAGAACGAGGTCCGCGCCCGGGTCGTGGCCGCGCGGGCCCTGCTGCCGCAGGTCCGCCTCGGGGACACCGCGCTCCTGCAGATCGCCGCGACCTGCGCCGGCTTCGAGGTCGACGGCATGCGGGCCGACATCGTGATGGCGCGGACCGCGACCGCGCTGGCCGCCTGGGCCGGACGGACCACCGTGCTGAAGGAGGACGTGCGCCAGGCCGCGCTGCTCGCGCTCCCCCACCGGCGCCGCCGCAACCCCTTCGACGCGCCGGGCCTGGACGAGGACAAGCTGGACGAGATCCTCGACCGGTTCCCCGACGAGGACCCGCAGGACGAGACCGAGCCGGACCCGGACCCTGGCCCCGGGCCCGAGGGTCCCGAGGGCGGCCCGGACGACGACGGGGGCGGCCCCGACGGCGGCGGCGGGGTGCCGCCGCAGGGCGGCGGTGCCCAGGACGCCCAGCCCCCGGCCCAGACCCCCGACCCCCCGGCGCGGTCCCCCGAGGAGGCCCCCCAGCCCTCCGCCCAGGAGGCCGGCGGGCCCGAACAGGCCGCCGTACGGGCCGACGAGCCGTTCCGCACCAGGATGCTGAGCGTGCCGGGGCTCGGCGAGGGCGCCGCCGGGCGGCGTTCGCGCGCCCGCACCGCCCACGGCCGGACCACCGGCGCCCAGCGTCCCCGCGGCCAGCTCACGAAGCTGCACCTGGCGGCCACCGTGCACGCCGCCGCCCCGCACCAGAGGGCGCGCGGCCGGGCCGGGCGCGGCCTGGTGGTCCGCAAGGACGATCTGCGCCAGGCCACCCGGGAGGGCCGCGAGGGCAACCTCGTCCTCTTCGTGGTCGACGCCTCCGGCTCCATGGCCGCCCGGCAGCGGATGAGCGCGGTCAAGGGCGCCGTGCTGTCGCTGCTCCTGGACGCCTACCAGCGCCGGGACAAGGTCGGCCTGGTCACCTTCCGCGGCGCCGCCGCCGAGCTGGCGCTGCCGCCGACCTCCTCGGTGGACGCGGCCGCCGTCCGGCTGGAGAAGCTGCCCACCGGGGGCCGCACCCCGCTCGCGTCCGGGCTGCTGAAGGCCCACGAGGTGCTGCGGATCGAGCGGTTGCGGGATCCGAGCCGCCGCCCGCTGCTGGTCGTGGTCACCGACGGGCGGGCCACCTCGGCCGGTGCCCTCGGGGGCGACCCGCGGGAGCTGACGACGCGCAGTGCCCGGCTGCTGGCCGCCGACGGGGTCGCGTCGGTCGTCGTGGACTGCGAGTCGGGGCCGGTCCGGCTGGGACTGGCCGGGGCGCTGGCAGCCGACCTCGGCGGTCCGGCCGTCACCCTCGACGGGCTGCGGGCCGATGCGCTGGCCGGGCTCGTGAAGGACGTACGTACCGCAGTGACCACTTCCGCTTCCCACACCACCAGGAGGGCCGCGTAATGCCTCAGGGACAGCCGTCCGTCGTTCCGGACGACGGACTCACCACGCGCCAGCGCCGCAACCGTCCGCTCGTCTTCGTCCACACCGGACCGGGCAAGGGCAAGTCCACGGCGGCCTTCGGGCTGGCGCTGCGCGCCTGGAACCAGGGCTGGCCGATCGGGGTGTTCCAGTTCGTCAAGTCGGCGAAGTGGAAGGTCGGCGAGGAGAACGCGCTGAAGGTGCTCGGCGCCTCTGGCGAGGGCGGCACCGTCGTCTGGCACAAGATGGGCGAGGGCTGGTCCTGGGTCCAGCGGGACGCGCAGCTCGACAACGAGCAGGCGGCCAGGGAGGGCTGGGAGCAGGTCAAGCGCGATCTGGCCGCCGAGACGCACAAGCTGTACGTGCTCGACGAGTTCGCGTACCCGATGCACTGGGGCTGGATCGACGTCGACGAGGTCATCGAGGTGCTCCGCAACCGTCCCGGCAGCCAGCACGTGGTGATCACCGGCCGCAACGCGCCGGAGAAGCTGGTGGAGTTCGCGGACCTGGTCACCGAGATGGCCAAGGTGAAGCACCCGATGGACACCGGCCAGAAGGGCCAGAAGGGCATCGAGTGGTGACCTCGTTCGACATGCCCCGGCTGGTGGTCGCCGCGCCGTCGTCCGGCAGCGGCAAGACCACCGTGGCCACGGGCCTGATGGCGGCCTTCGCGGAGCGCGGCCTCGCCGTGTCCCCGCACAAGGCCGGGCCCGACTACATCGACCCCGGCTACCACGCGCTGGCCACCGGCCGGCCGGGCCGCAACCTCGACGCCTTCATGTGCGGGCCGGAGCTCGTCGCCCCGCTGTTCGCGCACGGGGCGGCGGGGTGCGACCTGGCCGTGGTCGAGGGCGTGATGGGGCTCTACGACGGGGCCGCGGGCCGGGGCGAGCTGGCGTCGACGGCGCAGGTGGCGAAGTTGCTGCGGGCGCCGGTGGTGCTCGTGGTCGACGCGTCCTCGCAGTCGAGGTCGGTGGCGGCGCTGGTGCACGGCTTCGCGTCCTTCGACCCGCAGGTGCGCCTCGGCGGCGTGATCCTCAACAAGGTCGGCTCCGACCGGCACGAGGTGATGCTGCGGGAGGCCCTGGAGGAGGCGGGGATGCCGGTGCTCGGGGTCCTGCGGCGGGCTCCCCAGGTGGCCACTCCCTCACGCCACCTGGGACTGGTGCCGGTGGCCGAGCGGCACGCCGACGCGCTGGCCGCCGTCGCGGCGCTGGCCGAGCAGGTGCGGGCGGGCTGTGACCTGGACGCGCTGATGGCGCTGGCCCGGACGGCCCCGCGGCTGTCCTGCGCCCCGTGGTCGCCGGCGGCCGCACCGACGGGCAGCGGGGGCGCCGCACCGCAACGACGGCCCGTCGTCGCCGTCGCCGGCGGGGCCGCGTTCACCTTCTCGTACGCCGAGCACGCGGAACTGCTCACCGCCGCCGGGGCCGAGGTCGTCACCTTCGACCCGCTCCGGGACGAGGTGCTGCCCGAGGGGACCGCCGGCCTGGTGATCGGCGGCGGCTTCCCCGAGGTGTACGCGCCCGAACTGTCCGCCAACGAGGCGCTGCGCGGGGCGGTCGCCGCGTTCGCGGCGGCCGGAGGTCCGGTGGCGGCCGAGTGCGCCGGACTGCTGTACCTGGCGCGGTCGCTGGACGGGAAGCCCATGTGCGGGGTGCTCGACGCGGACGCGCGGATGTCGGAGCGGCTCACCCTGGGGTACCGCGAGGCGGTGGCGGTGTCCGACAGCTCGCTCGCGGCGGCCGGGACCCGGCTGCGCGGGCACGAGTTCCACCGGACGGTGATCGAGCCGGGCGCCGGGGCCGCTCCGGCGTGGGGGTTCACGCACCCGGAGCGCAGGGTCGAGGGCTTCGTCCGGCGGGGCGTGCACGCCAGTTACCTGCACACGCACTGGGCGGCGGAGCCGTCCGTCGCCCGCCGTTTCACCGAGGCCGCGGCCACGTGGACGGCGGCCGTGCGGGATGCCGCGGCAGCACGGCCGTGAACCCCGCCGGCTCACTCCGCGATGCCCACCACGAGCCAGATCGCGGCCACCCCGCCCACCGTGCACATCAGCGTGGACAGGGCGGGGTGCTCGTGGTGCGCCTCGGGCAGGATCTCGGCGGCCGCGAGGTAGAGCAGGAGACCTCCGAAGAACCCGAGGTACGCGCCGAGGGGTTCCTCCGGAAGGGTGAAGAGCAGCGTGGACGCGGCGCCCACCACCGGGGCGGCCGCGTCCGCGAAGAGCATCATCAGGGCCTTGCGGCGGTCGTTGCCGTAGAGACTGGTGAGGGTGTAGGTGTTGAACCCGTCGGCGAAGTCGTGGGTGATGACGGCCAGCGCCACGGCCACGCCCATACCGCCGCCGACCTGGAAGGCCGCGCCGAGCGCCACCCCGTCGGCGAGGCTGTGGCCGACCATCGCGGCGGCCGCGGTGAGCCCGACCTCCGGGACGCGCGCGCCGTTCTCGGCGCGGTGCGCGGCCTGACGGACGGCCAGCAGCCGCTCGACGACATGGGCGACGAGGAAACCGGCCACGAAGAGCAGCAGGGCGAGCGGGACGCCGAACACCTCGCTGCCCGCCGCGTGCAGGGCCTCGGGGAGCAGGTCGAGGCCGACGACGCCGAGCATCAGCCCGCCCGCCAGCCCCAGCACGAGGTGGCGGCGGTCGGTGACGCGCTGCGCCGTCCAACCGCCCAGCAGGGTCATCAGGAACGCACCCAACGCCACGATCACGGCCATGTGCCCCTGAATACAGACTCCCCGGGCCGCGCGCACGTCCGCGCGCGGGCGGCGGGCGTCGCAGTGTTGACGGCTGACGGATGTCCGGCGGCGTGCCGGTGACCGTGACGACGGAGGGAGGCCCCGCGGTGGGCGAGGACACGCGGCTGGTGGTCGGGGTCGGCGGGCGGGCGGGAGTGTCCGTCGAGGAACTCTGCGCGCTGGTGGAGGAGACGCTGCGGGGCGCCGGGCTGGCCGCGGCGGCGGTGACGGCGCTGGCCACGGTGGACTCGAAGGCGGGCGAGGCGGGAATCGCCGGGGCGGCTAAACGTTTCGGCGTGCCCGTCGTCGGCTATCCCGCGGACCGGCTGGCCGCCGTCCCCGTACCGCACCCCTCGGAGGCGGCGCGGGCCGCGACCGGCACGCCCTCGGTGGCGGAGGCCGCCGCCCTCGTGGCGGGCGGCGAGCTCCTCGTGCCCAAGCGCCGCTCGCTGTCGGCGACCTGCGCGGTGGCCACGGCGCAGGCCCACGACCTGCGCCATCACGGGGACGCCGAGGTGCTGGGCGCGGGCTCCGACGTGGAGGACCTCGCGGTCAACGTACGGGCGCACACGCCGCCGGAGTGGCTCAAGGAGCGGATCGCCACATCCCTCGGGGACCTCGCCGCGTATCCCGACGGGCGCGCGGCCCGTGCGGCGGTGGCGGCCCGGCACGGGCTGCCGGTCGAGCGGGTGCTGCTGACGGCGGGGGCCGCGGAGGCCTTCGTACTGATCGCGCGGGCCCTGGGCGCCGTACGGCCGGTCGTGGTGCATCCGCAGTTCACCGAGCCGGAAGCCGCCCTGCGGGACGCCGGCCATCAGGTCGAGCGGGTGGTGCTGCGCGCCGAGGACGGGTTCCGGCTGGATCCGGCGGCCGTGCCGGAGGACGCCGACCTGGTGGTCGTCGGCAACCCGACCAATCCGACGTCCGTCCTGCATCCGGCGGCGGCCCTGGCCGCGCTCGCCCGGCCGGGCCGGATCCTGGTGGTGGACGAGGCCTTCATGGACGCGGTCCCGGGCGAACGGGAGGCCCTCGCGGGCCGGACGGACCTGCCGGGGCTGGTGGTGCTGCGGAGCCTGACGAAGACGTGGGGCCTGGCGGGGCTGCGGATCGGCTACGTGCTGGCCGAGCCCGCGGTGATCGCGAAGCTGGCGGCGGCACAGCCGCTGTGGCCGGTGTCGACGCCCGCCCTGGTGGCGGCCGAGGCCTGCGTGGCTCCGGCGGCGCTGGCCGAGGCGGAGGAGGCGGCGCGGCGGATCGCGGTGGACCGGGCGCACCTGCTGGCCGGGCTCGCGGAGTTCGAGGAGGTGACGGTCGTGGGCCGGGCGGAGGGTCCGTTCGTCCTGATCCGGGTGGCGGACGGCGCGGAGGTCCGCACCCGGTTGCGGGCCCTCGGCTTCGCCGTCCGACGCGGGGACACCTTCCCCGGGCTGGACCGGACCTGGCTGCGGCTGGCGGTGCGCGACCGGGCGACGACGGGACGGCTGCTGCAGGCCCTGGACCGGGCCCTGGCACTGACCTCGCGCTGACCTCGCGCCAGCCCGGCGCCGGGCTGGGCCCGGCCTCGCGCCGGCCTGGGCCCGGCCTCGGGAACGTCGCGCACTCACCCGCCTGACCTGCGCGTTCTCAGGGACTCCGGTGCCGGGTTCACTCGAACGGCCCCCTTACGATGGCTGCGGGGGCGGGGCCGTTCGACGATCCCCGCATCGGTGCACGGACAACGGGGGCAAGGGTATGAGGGCATCCGCAGCGACAGGCGCAGCGCTGGCCGGACTGGTGATCGTGGGCGGCGCACTGTACGCCGTGCCGCAGCTGCTCGACGGGGACGACGCGTCCGCCGCACGGCAGCGGCTGGGGGCCGGACAGGACCGCGTCGCGACACCCCCGCCGACGGCCGCCGCCGCTCCCGCGGGGCAGCCGTTCACGCTGCTGGCGACCGGGGACATCATCCCGTACCCGTCGATCGTCCAGCGGGCGGGCGACGATGCCGGCCAGGCCGGGGAGTACGACTTCCGGAAGATACTCGCCGGGGTCAAACCCCTGGTCTCCGCCGCCGACCTGGCGATATGCCACCACGAGATACCGTACGGGCGCCCCGGCGGCCCCTACACCGGCTATCCCACCTTCAAGGCCCCGCACCAGCTGGCGGACGCCCTCAAGGACGCCGGGTACGACGGGTGTTCCACCGCCTCGAACCACACGCTGGACGACGGCTACGAGGGCCTGGCCCGCACCCTGGAGCACCTGGACCGGGTCGGCATCCCGCACGTCGGATCGGCGCGCAGCGCGGAGGAGGCCAGGGCCCCGGCCCTGCTCTCGGCGGGCGGCGCGAAGGTCGCCCAGCTGTCGTACACGTACGGCACGAACGGCATCCCGCTCCCCCCGGACAAGCCGTGGGCCGTGAACCTGATCGACAAGGACCGGATCATCGCCGACGCCCGGGCCGCCCGGGCGGGCGGCGCGAACGTCGTGGTCCTCAGCGTCCACTGGGGCACCGAATGGCAGACCGCCCCCGACCGGCAGCAGACGGAGCTGGCGCAGGCACTGACCGCCTCCCGCTCGGCCGACGGCCTTCCCGACATCGACCTGATCATCGGCACGCACAACCACGTGCCGCAGCCCTACGAGAAGATCAACGGCACCTGGGTGGTCTTCGGGATGGGCGACCAGGTCGCCAGCTTCGTCCCGGCCGACAAGCTGCGCGGCAACCAGTCCTCGGTCCCCCGCTTCACCTTCGCCCCGGCGGCGGACCGGCCCGGCCGCTGGGACGTGGTGAAGGCCGAATACCTCACGCAGTACTCGGACATGGGTCCGCCGTTCCGCGTCGTCTGTGCCTCCTGCGCGGCCGCGGACGAGACGCTCCCGGCCGTGAAGCGCGGCGAGTACGCGCGGATCGACCGGCAGGTCACCGACGCCGTGATGTCACGCGGCGCGGGTGATCAGGGGCTCACCCACGCCACCCGTTGAGCACTCCCCTCCGATGTGCTCGCCGGGTGGCGGTGGTGCCGGCCGCGGCAGCACCGGACGGCGGGCCGGGCTCCGGGCCTGACTCCGGGCCGGGTGACCCGGCGGTCCTACTGGGCCCTGCCCCGCCGGGTCAGGAAGAGCGCGCCGCCGCCGAGGGCGAGGAGAGTCAGCGCACCGCCCGTGATGAAGGGGGTGAGCGAACCACCGCCGGTCTCGGCCAGGTTGGCGTCCGTGGCGCTGCCCGCACCGGTGCCCGAGCCCGTGGCGCCGCCGGTGCCGGTCCCGGTCTGGGTCTGGGTCTGGGTCTTGATGCCGGGCTGCTCGGGTGCCTTCGCCGTCGGGGCCGGGCCCTTCGGGGATGCGCAGTGCGCCTCGGCCAGCACAATCTCGCCGTCCACCTGTGCGACGTTCAGGTTCAGCGGGTTCACCGCCACCTTCAGCCGGAGCGCGGCCGCGGCGGCGGTGGTGGACGTGGTCTCGGTGCCGGACAGCTCCATGCTGACCATGCCCACGCCGGGGACCTCGACCTTGGTGGGACCGCCCGCCGTCAGGGTGACCTTCTTGCCGAGCACGGTCACCGTGCCGAGGACGTTGGCGCTGGCCACCGGCTTCTTGCCGGCTTCGCAGACGGCCCTGGAGGTGACCTTCTCCACCTCGATCAGCGAGAGCAGCGGGAGTCCGGGCACGTGCACGCGGGCCTTGGCCAGATGTGCCTCGGCCTCCGCCTTCGTCCTGTCCGCGGTGGCCTTGGACGTGGCGACGTCCGCGCGCAGCACGCTGACCGGCTTGTTCCCCTCGACCCCGTCCAGGGTGACGGTCAGCGCCGTCTTCTCGGCCGTCGCGGGGGCGCTGACCTCGTTGAGGGTCGCCTTCAGCGGGACGTGCACGGTCTTGTTGAGCAGACCCACGTCCAGCCCGGTACGCAGGACGACAGCGCCGGACCTGCCCTCTCCGCCGGCGGGGGTGCCTCCCGTGGCGGAGGCGGGCGGTGCGGTGAGCAGGGCGACCGCCCCCGTGGCGAGCAGAACGGCCGCGGGCATGCGGAAGGTATTGCTGTTCAAGGTGCTGGAACCCCCGGGGAGTTGGGTGCCGTCGCGCGGCCAATGGGGGACATCGCACGCGCCGACGGCTTCGACCCTGGGAATCCTTACTCAATGTGGGTGACGGGGCAGCCACCTGAGGCCACTTCACCCCAAAGGGTGGTTTCCGCATTGGATTTCGATTTGCCGCCCCGCTCACCGCACCACGTTCGGTCCACGGCGTTCGGGCCACCCCCTTCGAGCCACCGCGCTCGGGCCACCGCCCTCAGGCCCTGACCCTGCCGTCGACGACCACCCGCCGCGGCTGCGCCAGCACCCGTACGTCGGCCCGCGGATCGGCGTCGTAGACGACCAGGTCCGCCGGGGCGCCCTCGGTGAGCCCCGGCCTGCCGAGCCACTCGCGGGCCGCCCAGGCCGTAGCCGAGAGGGCCTCCAGGGCCGGGATCCCGGCCTTCACCAGCTCGGCGACCTCCGCCGCGACCAGCCCGTGCGGCAGGGAGCCCCCGGCGTCGGTACCGACGAAGACCCGGATGCCCGCGTCGTGGGCGGCCCGCACGGTGTCGTAGCGCCGCTCGTGGAGCCGCCGCATGTGGGCCGACCAGCGGGGGAACTTCGCGTCACCGCCCGCCGCGAGCTTCGGGAAGGTCGCGATGTTCACGAGGGTGGGGACGATCGCCACCCCGCGCTGCGCGAACAGCGGGATGGTGTCCTCGGTGAGGCCGGTGGCGTGTTCGACGCAGTCGATGCCCGCCTCGACGAGGTCGCGCAGCGAGTCCTCGGCGAAACAGTGCGCGGTGACCCGGGCACCCAGCCGGTGCGCCTCGGCGATGGCCGCCTCGACCTCGGCGCGCGGCCAGCAGGCCGTCAGGTCGCCGGCGTCGCGGTCGATCCAGTCGCCGACCAGCTTCACCCAGCCGTCGCCGCGCCGCGCCTCGCGGCCGACGTACTCGACGAGGTCGGCCGGCTCGATCTCATGGGCGTAGTTGCGGATGTAACGGCGGGTGCGCGCGATGTGCCGACCCGCCCGGATGATCTTCGGGAGGTCCTCGCGGTCGTCGATCCAGCGGGTGTCCGAGGGCGATCCGGCGTCGCGGATCAGGAGGGTGCCCGCGTCACGGTCGGTGAGTGCCTGGCGCTCGGCCGTCCCGGGGTCGACCGGCCCGTGGGCGTCGAGCCCCACGTGGCAGTGCGCGTCGACCAGCCCGGGCAGGACCCAGCCGGTCACCGTGGTGACCTCGCGGGCGCCGGGCGGGCGCTCGTAGGAGACGCGCCCGCCGACGACCCAGAGTTCGTCGCGGACCTCGTCGGGTCCGATCAGCACCCGCCCCTTCACGTGCAGCACCTCGCCCGGACCGCTCGGATCGCCCGGACCGCTCACATCGCTCACATCGCTCATGGCGGCACTGTACGTGCGGCCCCCGCAGCCTCAGGAGGCGGAGAGGACGTCCAGGAGCCGGTCCACCTCCGCCTCCGTGTTGTACAGGTGGAACGAGGCTCGCAGCAGACCCGCGCGGGCCGAGGTGAGAATGCCGGCCGCCTCCAGGGCGGGCTGCCGGTCGGCGAGGCCCGGCACGGAGACGATGGCGGCGTCACCGGGCACGGGCTCGTGGCCGAGGCTCGCGAGTCCGGCTCGGTAGCGGGCGGCCAGGGCGGTGTCGTGGGCGTGCACGGCCTCGATGCCGATCCGCTCGAACAGGGCCAGCGAGACCTCTGCCGCGTGGTAGGCGAGGAAGGCGGGGGACTCGTCGAACCTCCGCGCGGAGGTGGCCAGTCCGGGCATCGGACCGTAGATGGCGTCCCACATGGACTCCGCCGCCACCCATCCGGCGTGCAGCGGGGTCAGCGCGTCCTGCGCCTCCCGCGAAACGGTCATGAACGAGGCCCCGCGGACGCCGAGCAGCCACTTGAAGCCGACGGCGACCGTGTAGTCGTACGGCGAGGCGTCGAAGGGCAGCCAGCCCGCCGCCTGGGACGCGTCCACGAGCATCCGGGCCCCGTGCGCGGCGGTCGCCGCACGGACCGCCGCCAGGTCGGCCTTGCGCCCGTCCGCGGACTGGACGGCGCTCAGCGAGACCAGGGCGGTCTCGGGGCCGACGGCCTCGGCGAGGGACTCCAGCGGCGCGAACCGCACCTTGAGGTCGTCCCGCACCACGAACGGGTTGATCACGGAGGCGAAGTCGTCCTCCGGGCACAGCACTTCGGCGCCGGAGGGCAGCGAGGCCGCGACGAGGCCGACGTGGGTGGCCACGGCCGAGCCGACGGCCACCCGGTCGGCGTCCACCCCGACCAGGCGGGCGAAGGAGGCGCGGGCGCGGTTCACGCGGTCGAAGTCCCCGAATCCGGCGGGGGCCCCGGCCCCCGCCGCCTCGGCCAGCTCCTTCATGGCCGCGACGGCGGAACGCGGGACGACTCCGCACTTGGCGGAGTTGAGATAGGTGGTGGAGTGGGCGAATTCGGCACGGGTCGCTTCGGCGATCGGAAGATCCATGTCGTCAACTCTGCGCCAGGAACGACCCAAAGTCCATTGCCGATTTTCACTCACCCACCCCAAGCAATACTTATACCTGTGGGGCGGCGCACGACCCGTCGGGCTCGCACGCGTCGGCCGCGTCGGCCGGTTCCGCCACCTCGCGCCCGGCCCACGCCTGCTCCAGGGCCCGGGTGAACACCTCGGCCGGCTGCCCGCCGGAGATCCCGTAGCGGCGGTCGAGGACGAAGAAGGGCACGGCGTTCGCACCCAGCTCAGCGGCCTCGCGCTCGTCGGCGCGGACCTCGTCGGCGTAGGCGGAGCCGTCGGCGAGGACGGCACGCGCCTCCGCCTCCTCCAAGCCGGCCTCGACCGCGAGCGAGACCAGCACCTCGGGGTCGAACACGGAGCGCTCCTCGGCGAAGTTGGCCCGGTAGGCGAGGTCGAGCAGCTCCTCCTGCCGGCCCCTGGCGTCGGCCAGGTGCAGCAGCCGGTGGATGTCGAAGGTGTTGCCGTGGTCGCGCCCGTCGGTCCGGTACGCCAGCCCCTCGGCGCGGGCGCTCGCGGCGACGTGCTCCTCCATGCCGCGCGCCTCGTCGAGGGTGCGGCCGTACTTCTTGGCGAGCATCTCCACGACGGGGGCGGTCACGCCCTTGGGGCTGCGCGGGTCGAGCTCGAAGGACCGGAAGACGACCTCCACCTCGTCACGGTGCGCGAACTCGGCCAGCCCCTTGGTGAAACGGGCCTTGCCGATGTAGCACCAGGGGCAGGCGATGTCGCTCCAGATCTCGACGCGCATGATCCTTCTTCTCTCCGGGGTCGCGGGGGGACGGTTTGCCGTTCAACCATCAGTGGTGTGAACCATCTACCCCGCCGTCTCATTCCCCGGACGCCGCGGGCGGCGCGGCTGCCTCAGGCGACGTCCAGCCAGAGCGTGCGGTGGCTGCCCGACGGGGTGTCCGCCGGGTCGGGCAGCCAGCCGTGGGCCGCGTAGAAGGCCTGGGCACGGAGGTTGTGCTCGTACACCTCCAGGCGGACCCGGCGGACGCCGGAGCGCCGCCAGGCCGCCACGCACGCGGCGTGCAGGGCGCCCCCGGTTCCCCGGCGCCAGTGGACCGGATCGACGTGCAGCTGGGTGAGGGTGGTCCGGCCGTCCTGCGTGCGGTACGCGGCGACCCCGGCGAGTTCACCGCCCACCTCGGCGCAGAGAACCCCGCCCTCGGTGGCGTCGCGGGCGACGGCCAGAGCCCAGCCCTCGCGGGTGCGGGCCAGCTCGGCCTCCCCGGCGTAGGCCTCCTCGGGTATGTGGCCCTCGTAGTAGGTGGCGCGGGCCCTGGTGTGGAGGGCGGCGATGGCGTCGAGGTCGGCGGGGCGCGCATTCCTGATCATGAAGACAGATACGCGCCGGGAACCACGTCGGTTCCCGGCGCGTCGGGCACGGAGCCCCGCCCGCCTACTTCTTCAGCCAGGCCTGCATCATCTTCTGCGCGATCGGCGCGGCCAGCTTGCCGCCGCCGATCTCGGAACGGTCGGTGTCGGAGTTCTCGATCACCACGGCCACGGCGATCTGCTTGCCGTTCGCCTTGCCGTAGGAGGTGAACCAGGCAAGCGGCGCCAGGCTGTTGTTCACGCCGCGCTGGGCGGTGCCGGTCTTGCCGCCCACCTCTGCGCCCGGCACCTGGGCCGGCTTGCCGCCGCCCTCGGTGGCGACGGTGCGCATGGCGTCCCGGATCATCGAGGCCGTCCGCTCCTTCATCACCTGCTGGGACGTCGGGTCCTTGAAGCTCTCCAGCACGTTGCCGTTGGCATCGGTGACCTCGGAGACCATGTGCGGGGCGACGAGCTTGCCGCCGTTCTCGATCGCGGCCGTGACCATCGCCATCTGCAGCGGGGTGGCCTGGACGTCGAACTGGCCGATGCCCGTCTGCGCGACCTGGTCGATCGACATCTTCTTGGACGGGTACTTGCTCGGCGGGTTGGTGCGGACCGGGGTGTCGATCTGCGTGTTGAAGCCGAGCTTCTCGGCGGTCGCGCGCATCTTGTCCTGGCCGAGCTTGGAGGCCAGCTCGGCGAACACGTTGTTGCAGGACAGACGCAGGGCGGTGCGGACCGAGACGTTGTTGCAGGCCGCGGAGCCCGCCTCGCTGGGCAGCGGGGTGCGGGTGCCGGGGATGGTGTACGGGTCGGCGATGCCGGTCTGCCGGTCGATGTCGGTGACCAGACCGTTCTCGATCGCCGCGGCGAGGGTGACCAGCTTGAAGGTGGAGCCGGGCGCCTGGGGCTTGCGGAGGGCCACGTTCTCCATGGCCTTGCCCTTGTCGGCGGAGAGCGCGTCCCAGGCCTTCTGATCGTTGGCGCCGGCGATGCTGCCCGGGTCGAAGGAGGGGTTGTTCACGACGGCGAGGATCTCGCCGGTGACGGGGTCGATGGCCACGGCGGCGCCCTGCTTGCCCTGGAGAGCGTCGTAGGCGGCCTTCTGGACGTCCTTGTCGATCGTGGTGAGGACATTGCCGGGGTCGGCGCGCTTGTTGGTGAGCATGTCCATCACGGTCTTCAGCCGGCTGTCGGAGCCGTTGAGCACGTTCTTGTAGACACCCTCCAGCATGCTGGTGCCGAAGGCCTGTGAGCTGTAACCGGTGACGGGCGCGTAGAGGGGGCCGTCGACGTACGTCCGCTTGTAGCCGAAGTCCTTGCCTCCCGTCTTCTCCGAACCGGTGATCGCCTCCCCGCCCACGATGATGTTGCCCAGCGGGTTCTCGTACTGCCCGATGAGATTGCGGCGGTTGTGCTTGTCGTCTGCGAGGGCCTGGCCTTGGTACGCCTGCACCCAGGTGACGCGGACCAGCAGGGCCAGCACCAGGAGCAGACAGAAGACCGACGCACGCCTGATCGTTTTGTTCATCGAACGAAAAGACGTCCCGGCGACCCCTGGCGTTCCGCTCTGCCCCGATTGTGGCCGAGTTCTCAGCGGTTCTTCATGATGAAGCCTCCCTCGTAGGCCGCGATGACCGCCTGGGTGCGATCGCGGGAGCCGGTCTTGGTGAGGACCGACGCGACGTGTGTCTTGACCGTCTGGGGTCCGACTCCGAGGCGTTCGCTCATCTCGTGGTTGGACAGTCCGGTGGCCATCAGGCGCAGTACATCGGCCTCCCGGTCGGTGAGCCTGGCGATCCATGGGGCGGCGGCGGGAGCGGGGGCCGACGCGTGCGTGGCGGCGAGGGAGCGGACGGCGGCCGGGAAGAGCAGCGAATCGCCGCGGGCGACGAGCCGGACCGCTCCGATCAGCTCGTCGGGGTCGGCGCGCTTGAGGAGGAAGCCGACGGCGCCGGCGCGCAGCGCGTCGTAGACATGGGCGTCGTTCTCGAAAGTGGTGACGACCACGATCCTGGGCGGCTCGGCCATGGTGGCGAGGATCTGCTCGGTGGCCCGGATGCCGTCGATCTCGGGCATCCGGACGTCCATCAGCACCACGTCGGGGGTGAGGGAGCGCACCAGCGGGATCGCCTCGGCACCGGTGGCGGCCTCGCCGACGACCTCCAGGTCCGCCTCGGCCTCGAGGAGGACGCGCAGGGCGGTGCGGACCATCCGCTCGTCGTCGCAGAGCACGATGCGCAGCGGCGGCCGGCCCGCCGGGGCGGTCGCGGTCATCGGTCGCCTCCGGCCAGCGGGAGGACCGCGCGCAGCCGCCAGCGGTCCTCGTACGGACCCGCCTCGATGCTCCCGCCGAGCAGTGCGGCCCGCTCCGCGGAGCCGCGCAGCCCGCGGCCGCCGGTGGTGCGGCCCTCCCGGCCCTCGGGCCCGGCAGGCGGATTGGTCATGGTGATCTCCAGTTCTCGCGGTGCGGTGTCGTGGCCGGCCCGGACGAGGATCCGCAGATCCACCGGGCCGCCGCCGTGGCGCAGGGCGTTGCTGAGGCCCTCCTGGACGATCCGGTAGGCCTCGCGCGAGGTGATCTCCGGAAGCCTGCGCCAGTCCTCCACGGGCCCGGGGTCCTGGTGTGCGGTGACGGCGGCTCCCGCGGCCCGGGTGCGGGCCAGCAGGCCGTCGAGGTCGGCGGCGAGGGTGGGGGCGGGGGCGGTCGCGCCGTCCGGCCGGGCCGGGTCTCCCTCGCGCAGCAGGCCCAGTACGGCGTCCAGCTCGCCCACCGTCCGCCGGGTGGTGTCCTCGATCGCGGTGAGCGCCTCCCGGACGAACGCGGGGTCGCGCTCCAGCATCCGCCGGGCGGCGGCCGCCTGGAGGGTGACGGCGCTGAGCGCGTGCCCGACCGCGTCGTGCAGCTCCCGGGCGAGCCGGTTGCGCACGGCCAGGTCGGCGGCCCGCTCCTCGGCCGCCGCGAGCCGGTCCGCCGCCGTCGGCCCGAGCAGTACGGGTGCCAGCCGGGCCAGCACCTTCCCCGCTCCGGCCGCGCACAGGGTGAGAGCGGCCAGGAGGCCGATCCCGAGGAGGGGCGCCGTGTACGTCTCCACGCCGGTGTTGAACCACCCGAATCCCAGCCGTACTTCGCGCAGTCCGCTGACGAAGGGCAGGAGGAGTAGCACCACTGCCATGGGCGGCACTGCCAGGGTCATCCCGCTGACCAGCGCCCCGACCCCCAGGTGCAGGGTCCACCAGGCGGAGGCCCGCCCCCGCGCGGCCCAGCTCCGCGCCGGCCCTTCGGCGAGCCGCTCCCCCGGCACCCCGCACATGGCCCGCACGGCGGCCACCGACAGCGGCCGGACCAGCCCGTACACCCCGGTGAGGGCGGCCAGCGGCAGAGCCGCCGCGTAGGCGGCGAGGCTCAGGGGGAGGGAGGACAGGGCGTTGGCCCCGCCGGCCGCCGAGCCGACCCCCACCGAGGCCAGGAGGAAGTACGGCATCAGCAGCGCCCCGCCGAGGATCTGGTGGAGCCATCGCAGCCGGGCCCGCTCGCCCAGCAGCCGGCCCGGGCCGTCGCGCATCAGCTCGTGCGTCGGGATATGAGGAACCGGGTGAGGACGGCGGTGGCGAGCGCTCCGGTGACCATCTGTCCAGCGTAGATCAACTGCCCGGCGGTGGACGGTGCTGCGCCGCCGTCCGGCTGCGGGCCCAGCGAGGCGATCAGCATCCAGGCCCCCCAGGCCAGGGTCGCCGCGGCGCCGACCCAGGTGAGCCCGAGCGGCCACCGTGCCCGCAGCGTCCCGCCGCGGGCCAGGAGCAACGTGCCCACTCCGGCGGCAAGCGCACAGATCGCGTGGGCAACCGAGGCCATGGCGCTCTCCACCGCATACGCCTCGGCACGCTCGGCGCTCAACCCGGCCGTACCGCCGAAGGCCCAGTAGAGGTCCAGCGTTCCCAGGGCCAGGGCGCACGGGACCGCGGCTGCCGCCACCACCCCCGTGGGCGACGGCAGCCGCTCTCCCAGCACGCCCTGCCACCGCCGGCCCCAGCGCCTGCGCGCATAGGGCACGAACAGTCCGGCCAGGGCGAGTCCTTGGACGGTGAATCCCGTGTACACGACGATGAAAACCCAGGAGTCCAGGAAGGGCTCCCGCGCGGCCGTCTCGTCCGGGCCGGTCCCGAAGCCGAGGGCCCGTACGAGGAGCTGGCCGGGGAAGCCGAGGAGGATCGGGGCCAGCAGGCCCGTGGCGGTGAACATCGGAACGGTCAGCATCCAGGCGGGCGTTCTCAGCCCCCAGGGTCTGGTGAGCACCAGGACGAGCACGATCACGGCCGCGTCCATGGCCAGCGTGACGGCATTGGCCGCGGTGAGGAACGGGCCGGCCTCCAACAGCACGCTGCCGTCCGGTATCCCGATCCGGCTGCCGGACAGCCAGGCGGCCTTGAGCGCCAGATACGGCACCGTGGCCGCCAGGGCCGCTGCCGCGAGGACGCGCCTCCCGGCCCCCTGCGACGGGGTGGAGGACCGCGGTTCGTACCTCGTGTGAACGCCTCGTGTGGTCATGTCCCAACGGTCGCGCGCACAGCGGCCCGCCACCTCCCCCTCGAAGGGGAACCGCCTCCCCCGTGCGGGGGAGGAACCTCCCGGACCCGCGGCGCCGCGCGCGCCGTCACATGCGGCGCGTCACCACCGACAGCCGGTCGCGTGCCTCGAACAGCGCCGCCTTGATGACCTGCTCGTGCCCGGGCGTCAGCCGGGCCACCGGCACCGAGCAGCTCACCGCGTCCCTGGCCGGTGTCCGGTACGGCACGGCCACGCCGAAGCAGCGCAGTCCGAGGGTGTTCTCCTCCCGGTCCACCGCGTACCCCTGCTCCCGTACCAGTTCCAGCTCCTCGATGAGCTGCTCCCGGTCGGTGATGGTGTGCTCGGTGACCGCCTCCAGCCGCCGCGGCAGCAGCGCCCGCACCTCCGCGTCCAAGTGCGTGGCGAGCAGCGCCTTGCCGAGCGCCGTCGAGTGCACGGGCAGCCGCCGTCCGACCCGGGTGAAGGGCCTCAGGTAGTGCTGGGACTGCCGGGTGGCGAGGTACACCACGCTCGTCCCGTCGATCCGGGCCAGGTGGATGGTCTCCGTCGTGTCGTCGGAGAGCCGGTCCAGGGTGGGCCGGGCCGCGGCCACCACCTCGTCGCCGTCGATGTACGAGCTGCCGACCAGCAGGGCCCGTACGCCGATGCCGTACCGCGTGCCCGTCGCGTCGGTCTCGACCCAGCCCAGGTTCACCAGGGTGCGCAGCAGCATGTAGAGGCTGGACTTGGGCAGGGAGAGGTCGTTCTGGATGTCGGCCAGGCTGTGCAGCCCCGGCCGCGCCGCGAAGTGCTCCAGCAGCAGGACGGTGCGGACCGCCGATTTGACCGGCGCGGCCTGGGCAGGGATCCCCGGCTCGGTCGTCGTCATACGCCTGCTTCCCCTCTGGCCGCCACTCGTCGGCACTTGTCACGCGGAGGACCCGGAAATAGAGTCCGCAGCAGATGTGATCATTCATCCACCGGAACCGCGTTCAGAATACTGAACGATCCAGGAGGCAGTGGGCCATGACAGCGACACCAGTCTGGAGTGTGGACCCCCGCACCGGGAAGCAGCGCGAACAGGTTGCGGTGGAGGCCACACCCCGCGAGGTGGACGAGGCCGTACGGGCCGCCCACGCCGCCCGCGGGCCGCTCGCGGACGCCGGCGTCCGCGCCGCCTTCCTGCGCACCGCCGCCGCGCTGCTCGACGAGGCCGCCGCCCACGTCATCGAGGCCGCCGACGCCGAGACCGCGCTGGGCCCGGGCCGGCTCACCGGCGAACTGGCCCGCACCACCGGCCAGCTGCGCGCCTTCGCCGACGCCGTCGACGAGGGGTCCTACCTCGACGTCCGGATCGACCGCGCCGATCCCTCGCTCAGCCCGCCCCGCCCCGAGCTGCGCCGCTACAAGGTGCCGCTCGGCGTGGTCGCGGTCTACGCCGCCTCCAACTTCCCGCTCGCCTTCTCCGTCCCCGGCGGGGACACCGCGAGCGCGCTGGCCGCGGGCTGCCCGGTCGTGGTCAAGGCGCACCCCGACCACCCCGCCACCTCCGAGCTGTGCGCCTCGCTGCTGCGCCGCGCCGCCGTCGCGGTCGGGCTGCCGCCCGAAGTGGTGAGCGTGGTGCACGGGTTCGACGCAGGCCTGGAGCTGATCCGCCACCCGCTGGTCGCCGCCGCCGGATTCACCGGTTCCGTCCGGGGCGGCAGGGCGCTGTTCGACGCCGCCGCCGCCCGGCCCGTGCCCATCCCCTTCCACGGGGAACTGGGCTCCCTCAACCCCGTCGTGGTCACCCCGGCCGCGGCCGCCGAACGCGCCGAGGAGATCGGCTCCGGTCTCGCGGGCTCGATGACCCTCGGCGTCGGCCAGTTCTGCGTGAAGCCCGGTCTGGTCCTGGTGCCCGACGGCGCGGACGGCGACCGGATCACCGGCGCGCTCACCAAGGCCCTCGGCGAGATCGAGCCCGGGGTGCTCCTCGACCGGCGGATGCGGGAGAACTTCATCTCCGGGGTGCGCGAGCGGGCCGCGCTGCCCGGCGTCGAGGCCCCCGTCACGCCGGGGGCCGGCGGTGAGCACACCGTGGGTGCGGGCTATCTGACCGTGCGGGCCGGGGACCTCCTCGCGGGCGACGGTCACGGCCTCCTCCTGGAGGAGTGCTTCGGTCCGGTCACCGTCGTCGTGCGGTACGGCGGGCAGTCCGAGGCGGGCGCTGTCCTCGGGCTGCTGGACGGGAACCTGAGCGCCACCCTCCAGCTGTCGGCCGTCGAGACCGAAGGCGCCCCGGGCCCGGCGGCCGAGCTGATCGGGCAGGTCACCCGGCTGGCGGGGCGGATCGTGGTCAACGGGTGGCCGACGGGGGTCGCGGTGGCCCCGGCCCAGCACCACGGCGGGCCGTACCCGGCCGCGACCTCGCACTCCACCTCCGTGGGCGGCACGGCGATCGAGCGCTGGCTGCGGCCGGTGGCCTACCAGTCGGTGCCGGACGCGCTGCTGCCGGCCGAGCTGCGCGAGGCCAACCCCCTGGGACTCCCCCGCCGGGTCACGGGCGGCTGACCCCGCCGGCCGGGCCCCGGGGTGCCCGGCCGCCCTGCGCGCCCGGGCAGGCGCGCGCACGACCGCCCGCATGCGGGAACAAATCCGTTGCCCGCCCCGCCCCCGGCGGGGCAGGCTGCGGGCCATGCCGACACCGCACGGGTTCACCTACGACCGACGAGGCGACGGTCACGTCGTCATCACCCACCGGGGCCGCGCCGCCGCCACCCTGCGGGGGGAACGCGCCGCCGCGTTCCTGGCCGAAGTGGAAGCCGGGGATCCGCAGCTCGTGATGGCCCGGTGGACCGGCTCCTACAAGTTCGGCAACGAGCGCACCGCGAAGAACCACCCCCGCAACCGGCGCGGAAATATCCCGCGAGGGTAAGGGAACGGCAAAGCCCCTCCGGTCGTTCTCCGGGCATGACCGCTATGACCCCTGGATCCAACCTGCCGCTCAACGCCGTCCGCGTGACGGTCGACGTGGCTGCCCCGGTGCGGCTCGACGTGTCCGCCCTGCTCCTCACGGCGGACGGCAAGGTGCGCTCCGACGCCGACTTCATCTTCTTCAACCAGCCCGCCGGGCCCGGTGTCACCTACCGGTCCGGTGGCGGCGCGGCGCCGGACTCGGTCACCGTGGACACCGCCTCGGTGCCCCCGGGCATCGAGCGGATCGTGGTCACGGCCAGCCCCGACGCCGCCGGACAGACCTTCCAGGGCATCGAGCCCACCGCCACCGTGCGCAACGCCGACGGCGGCTCGGTGATCGCCGCGTTCACCCCGCCGCAGCTGGCCACCGAGACGGCACTCGTCGTGGTCGAGATCTACCAGCGCGGCGGTGCGTGGAAGGTCCGCGCGGTCGGCCAGGGGTATGCGAACGGCCTCGCCGGCATCGCCACCGACTTCGGGGTCAGTGTGGACGAGGAACCGGCTCCCGCGGCGGCCGTCGCCCCGCCCGCGCCCCCGGCGCCCCCGGCTCCGCCCGCCCCGCCGGTCCACCAGCCCTCCCCCTGGCTGACCGCCGGCGCAGGCACCCCCACCCCCGTCACCCCCGCCCCCGCCGCACCGGCCCCCGCCGCACCCCCGGCCGCCCCGGCCGCCGCCGGGAAGATCAACCTGGACAAGGGCCGGGTGAGCCTGCAGAAGAACCAGACCGTCTCGCTGGTCAAGGGCGGCCGTCCGCTGCTCTCGCAGGTCAAGATGGGCCTCGGCTGGGAACCGGCCTTCCGCGGCCGGGACATCGACCTCGACGCGTCCGTCATCGCGTACGGCCCCCAGCGCAACCACATCGACAGCTGCTACTTCGGCAAGCTGTCCATCCTGAACGGCGCCATCAAGCACTCCGGGGACAACCTCACCGGTGAGGGCGCGGGCGACGACGAGGTGATCGTCGTCGACCTCGGCCGGCTCCCCGCCGACGCCACCGGCCTGGTCTTCACGGTCAACTCCTTCTCCGGCCAGAAGTTCACCGAGGTGGCCAAGGCCTACTGCCGCCTGATCGACGCGGCCAGCGGCGAGGAGCTGGTCCGCTTCGACCTCACGAGCGCCGAGCCGCAGACGGGCGTGATGATGGCGAAGCTGATCCGTCAGTTCTCCGGCGAGTGGGAGATGACGGCCATGGGCGAGTTTGTGAAGTCGCGCACAGTGCGCGGCATGGTCAAGCCCGCCGCGCAGGCACTCTGAGCAGGTGGGCGGGCACGGGCGGCCACCGGACGGGGTCCGCGGGTGATGGATGCCACGCGTAATCCGTGGGTGGCTGTCAGTGCCCGCCCGTAGCCTTGGAAGCATGCACGAGACACTCACGCCCGCGGGGCCCGCCCGCCCGTCCGCCACCGAGGCGAACGAGGCGATACGGCACCTCGTGGAGACCCGGGTGGACGGCGAGTGGCCTTCCGAGGCCTATGAGTTCCTGCTCGCCGAGTGGGCCGAGGCCTCCCGCGCGGAGGTCTCCCCGGCCCACTGAGGCCCGCGATGCCGGCCGGGCGGAGCGTCAGCGAGCGCGCCGCCACGGCCCGGTGACGGCCAGCATGATGCCCGGGTCCTGGATGTTGGCGTAGAGGGTGCGCCCGTCCGGCGAGAAGCAGACCCCGGTGAATTCGGAGTATTCGGGCTCCTCGGCCGACCCGATGTTCAGCTCGTTGCGCGCCAGCGGATAGGTGCGCCCCGAGTCGGTCGCGCCGAACAGGTGCTGCAGCCCCGAGCCGTCCTCGGCGATGACCAGGCCTCCGTACGGCGAGACGGTGATGTTGTCCGGGCCGTCGTAGCCGCCGTCCGCCGACGGGTCGGCGTTGACCCCGATCAGGACGGTCAACCGGATCGTGCGCCGCTTGGGGTCGTAGAACCAGACCTGGCCGTCGTGCGCCGCGCCCGGGCTCTCCTCACGGGCGTAGGAGGACACGAAGTACGCGCCCCCGTCGGCCCACCACATGCCCTCCAGCTTGCGGCCGCGCGTCACCGCGTTGTCCGCGAACTGCTTGCGCACGGGCACGGTCCGCGCGTCGCGGTCCGGCACGTCCACCCAGTCGACACCGTAGACGGTGCCGATCCGCGTGGCGCGCGAGAGATCGTCGACGAACCGGCCGGAGCTGTCGGTGCACTTGGCGGCCTGGAGCACACCGGCGTCGGCGGCGAGCGTACGGAGCCTGCCGCGCCCGTGCCGGAAGCCGCGGGGCGGGGTCCAGCGGTAGAGCAGCCCGTTGGGGCCGGAGGCGTCCTCGGTCAGGTACGCGTGGCCCTGGCGCGGGTCGATGACCACTGCCTCGTGGTCGTAGCGGCCGAAGGCCTTGATCGGCCGCGGGTCGCGGTTGGCCCGGCGGTCGTGCGGGTCGACCTCGAAGACGTAGCCGTGGTCCTTGGTCATGCCGTTCCTGCCCGCGAGGTCGGAGTTCTCCTCGCAGGTCAGCCAGGTGTCCCAGGGGGTGGCGCCGCCCGCGCAGTTGGTCGAGGTGCCGGCGATGCCCACCCATTCGGCGACCTCGCCGCCCCGGCGGACCTCGACGACCGTGCATCCGCCGGCCGCGGCCGGGTCGTAGACGAGTTGCTCGGCGAGCGGGACGGGACGGGCCCAGTTCTCCCGCTTGCCCTTGAGCTCGTGGTTGTTGACGAGGAGCGTGACACCGCTGTGGCCCTCGAAGGCCGCGGTCCCGTCGTGGTGGGAGGGGGTGGTCTCGCCGGACTCCAGCCTGGTGACGCCGCTGTGCGTGATCACGCGGTAGGTGAAGCCGACGGGCAGGGCGAGGATGCCGGCCGGGTCGGGGACGAGCGGGCCGTAGCCGGGCTCGCAGGGCCGCCCGTGCTCGTCGCGGTCCGCCGCGTCCTCGGCCGCCAGCGCGCCCGGGGCGGTGGCGAGGGCGCCGACCGTCCCGGTGAGCGCGACTCCCGCGCCGGCGATGACGGTACGGGCGGTGAAGTCTCTGCGGCTGAGCGGCATCGGGTCTCCAGGGGTGGGGAGTGGTGCGCCTGTCGTACGGTCGTCGGCGCACACGCTCCCGCCCGCACGTGAACGGCGGCTCAATTACCCACCAAGGGGAACCGATCCCTTGCGGGTCGGCGTCAATGGCCGACTCCGGCCCAGGAACGGCGGATTGTCGCCGGACCCGGGCCGTGCGCTCAGGCCCTGCGGGAGCGCGCCTTGAAGGCGGCCCTGCGGGCCTCCTTCGCCGTCCTCCGGTCGGGGTGCAGCCGGCCCATCGCTTCCAGGACCTGGACCGTCGAAGGATGCCGGACCCGCCACACCCGGTCGAAGAAGCCCGTGTGATGGGCGGTCAGGGTCTCCATCAGCAGGGGCAGCTCCTCGGTCTCCCCGTCCGCGGCGAGCTGCGCCGCGATCGTGTCGACCGTCAGCCAGAAGACCATCTCCGGGGCCGGCGCCGGTACGCCGGTCACTCCGTGCTCCGCCAGCCAGACCCGGGCGAGCCCGCCGAGTTCCGCCTCGTCCAGCACCGCGCGCACCGCCCCTTCGGCCTCCGGCCCGGCCAGCGCGAGGGCCTGCTGGCAGCGCAGCCGGCGCAGCGGGCCCCCTTCGTCGTCCCCGCGGGCGGCGGCCAGCAGTTCGGCGACGGCGGCGGACGGTTCGCGGCCGGCCATCCACTGCTCGATCTCGGCCTGCGCCGCGTGCTCGGGGTAGGAGGAGACGCCGTCGAGGAGGGCGTCGGCGCCCTTGTCGGCCAGTTCGCCGACGGCGGGGGCCACGACTCCGGCCTCCAGCATCCGGGCGCGGATGCCGTAGAGGCCGAGCGGGGTCAGCCGGACCATGCCGTAGCGGGAGACGTCCTCGTCGTCGGCCTCGTGCTCACCGCGCCCGCCGTCCTCGTCGGCCTGCGCCATCAGCTCCTCGTCGACGGGCCGGAACTCCACCAGTCCGATCGGCTCCAGCTGCCGGAACTGGTCGTCCAGGCGCATCATCGTGTCCGACACCTGCTCCAGCACGGCATCGGTCGGCTCGTCCATTCCGTCGGGCACGACCACCGAGGCGGCCAGCACCGGAAGTGGAATCTGACGGTCCGCAGTCCTGCCCCCGGTGACGCTGAGCAGGTACAGATGGCCGAGGACCTCGTCGAGCAGGTCCGCCTCGCGGCCCGGGTTCCAGCCCAGCCGGTCGAAGTCGATCTCCCCGCCCGCGTCCAGCGCGTCGACCAGGTCCTCCAGATCCGGCACCGCCGCGTCGGCAAGCACCGCCTCCAGGGCCGCCCGCCACAGGCCGAGGACGTCGGCGGGCGCCCCGCCCGTCACCAGCGCCAGGTCCTCGCCGGGCGCGGCCGTGCCGTACGGCTCCTCGCCCGCGCCGCCGCCCTCCTCCGCGGCCGTGTCCTCCTCCGGTTCGGTCACGTCCACCAGCCCGGTGTCCACGGCCACCCGCCAGGCCTGGCCGGCGCACACGGCGGCCTCCTCGTCGTCGGCGTCGAGACCGAGATGGGCGGCGGCACCGGGCAGCTGGTCGGCCGCCAGTTCGCCGCCGACGCCGATGCGGGTTGCGGGCCCGGCCCAGCGGGCCAGCCGCACGGCGCGCGCGAACAGCGGGGCACCGAGGGCGTCGCGGGCCAACTCCGCGTCGGAGTGCAGCCGTACCGGCGGAAGTGTGGGGTGCGACTCAGCGGACATGGATGAGGGTCTCCTCGCGAACGCGGTGATGAGGGCGGGCCGTGACGGCCCGGCCGGGCGGCCGGACCGTCATACGTGCCCGAAAACCGGCGACATGGCCGACATGGCGGGGCAGTGCGGGCATGGCGGATGTGGCGCAGATGACAGTCGTGGCCGTCGTACGGCGACCCAGCGTAGACGCATATCGGGCACACCCGCCGGGCCATCGCCTTTGGTTCATCCCACAGTCGTCCGGCGTCTGCTCTGGAGGGCTTGACAACTTTGCTGACAACACAGGAAATTGACGCGCGTAGACGTTTGGGGGCTGACCAACCCCCCGCAGATCTCGCTGTTCGCAGCCTCTCCCTGCCCCTCTCCCACACCGGAGTTTCCTGACCATGCGCTCCTCGCATCCCCGCTCCGCCGCCGTCGCGGCCCTCGTCGCCTCCGCGCTGGCCACCGGCCTGCTCGCGGGCTCCGCCGACGCGGCCGAGGGCGCGGCGTCCGCCGACCCGGTACGCATCCACGACATCCAGGGCACCACCCGGATATCCCCGCTCAACGGCAAGCAGGTCTCCGACGTCGAGGGCATCGTGACGGGCGTGCGGACCTACGGCTCGCGCGGCTTCTGGATCCAGGACCCCGACGCCGACGACGACGACGCGACGAGTGAGGGCGTCTTCGTCTTCACCAGCTCGGTCCCGACCGTCGCCGTCGGCGACGCGGTCAAGGTCTCCGGCACCGTCGGCGAGTACATCCCCGGCGGCGTGAACTCCGGCAACCAGTCGGTGACCCAGATCTCCAAGCCGACGGTCACCGTGGTCTCCTCCGGCAACGCGCTGCCCGAGGCCACCGCGATCAACGAGTACACGGTGCCCGCCGAGTACACCCCGGCCGGCGACCCGGCCGCCGGCGGCAGCATCAACGGCCTGACGCTGGAGCCCTCGCGCTACGCCCTGGACTTCTACGAGTCCCTTGAGGGCATGAACGTCAAGATCGGCACCTCGCGCGTGGTCGGCGCCACCACCCCGTACTCGGAGCTGTGGGTCACGGTCAAGGGCTGGGAGAACACCGCCAGGCGCGGCGGCACCGTCTACGGCTCCTACGAGTCCCAGAACACCGGCCGCCTGAAGATCCAGCAGCTCGCGCCGATCGCCGAGCAGCCCTTCCCCGTGGCCAACGTCGGTGACAAGCTGACCGGCACCACGCAAGGCCCGCTGGACTTCAACCAGTTCGGCGGCTACACGCTGGTGGCCCGCACCCTCGGCACCGTCAAGGCGGGCACCATCGCCCCCGAGAAGACCAAGCCGCAGGCCCAGCAGGAGCTCGCGGTCGCCACGTACAACGTCGAGAACCTCGACCCGACGGACCCGCAGCAGAAGTTCGACGCGCTGGCGAAGGCCGTCGTCGAGAACCTCGCCTCTCCCGACATCCTCGCCCTGGAGGAGATCCAGGACGACAACGGCGCCAAGAACGACGGCACCGTCTCGGCGGAGCAGACCCTCACCAGGTTCACCGCGGCCATCGCGGCGGCGGGCGGCCCGGCCTACCAGTGGCGGAGCGTCAACCCCGAGGACAAGAAGGACGGCGGCGAGCCCGGCGGCAACATCCGCCAGGTCTTCCTCTTCAACCCGGCCCGGGTCTCCTTCACCGAGCGCGCCCCGGGCGACGCGGTGACGGCGACGGGCGTCGTGAAGGAGAACGGCAAGACCCACCTGACCCACTCCCCCGGCCGCGTCGACCCCACGAACCCCGCGTGGGCCGACAGCCGCAAGCCGCTGGCCGGCGAGTTCGTCTTCCGCGGCAAGACGGTCTTCGTGATCGCCAACCACTTCGGCTCCAAGGGCGGCGACGAGGCCCTGACCTCGCACCACCAGCCGCCGCTGCGCTCCTCGGAGACCAAGCGACTGCTCCAGGCGCAGGCCGTGAACGGCTTCGTGAAGCAGATCCTGGCGGAGGACAAGAACGCCAACGTCCTCGTGCTCGGTGACATCAACGACTTCGAGTTCTCGGCGACCACGGACGCGCTGGCCGACGGCGGGGCGCTGTACCCGGCGATCAAGTCGCTGCCGAAGGCCGAGCGCTACTCGTACGTCTACCAGGGCAACGCCCAGGTGCTGGACCAGATCCTGACCAGCCCGGCGATCAAGAAGTTCACGTACGACAGCGTGCACATCAACGCGGAGTTCGCAGCGCAGAACAGCGACCACGACCCGCAGGTGCTGCGCTTCCGCCCGTAGCCCCCGGGCCCGGAGCAGCAGGGGGCCCGGCCGCCGTCCCGGGCGGGCCCCCTGCCACAATTCCGCCGTGATCTTCCGTGTCGCCACCCGCCGGGACCTGCCGGCCGTACTCGCCCTGCTCGCCGACGAGGACCGGGTCCTCGATCCGGCCTCGATGACGGTCGGGGAGGAGCACGAGCGGGCCTTCGCGGCGATCGCGTCGGACCCCCGCAACGAGCTGCTGGTCCTCACGGACGCGCCCGCGGACGCGCGGCCGGGCGCGGGGCCCCGTACGCGGCCCGGAGCCGGGGCGGGGGAGGTCGTCCTCGGCTGCCTCCAGCTGACGTACATACCGGGCCTGGGCCAGGGCGGGCAGGAGCGGGCCCTGGTGGAGGCCGTACGGATCCGCGCGGACCGGCGGGGCACCGGACTCGGCGCGGAGCTGATGCGGCTGGCCGCGGAGCGGGCCCGCGGACGCGGGTGCGGCCTGATCCAGCTGACCAGCAACAAGCGGCGCACGGCGGCGCACCGCTTCTACGAGCGGCTGGGCTTCGCCCGCAGTCACGAGGGCTTCAAGCTGCCGCTGGAGCGGCCGTGAGGGGCTGATCCCGGGCAAGATGGGGACTTTCGACCCTGGCGTGACGCTCGCCACATCTCCACCGAATCGACCGGTTGTGGTGTTGAGTGTCTGCACGCCCGATCTTGTCCCGGCTCGCACTCCCGCACCCCTGGAGGATCCTGGTGTTCCCCTCGATCTCCCTCGCCCAGGAAACCGGTCTCGCCGTCCTGCTCGTGGCCGTGCTCGTCTGGGTGGCCGGCCGGGTGGCCGGCCTGGGCCGCATGCTGTGGGACAGCCGCTTCCGCCGGCCGGAGCCCGTTCCCGGCGCGCCCCTGCCGATGATCCCGGCCCAGCGTGGCTGCGCCGGGCACCCGATGGAGTCGGTGCAGCTGACCGAGGCGGAGGAGCAGGCCTTCGCGGGCCTGATCCGCACGATCCCCCTCCACTGAGCGTCCGCCCGGCGCGCGGATCCCCGATGGGCGTCTTCGAGTGCCGCGCGGTGACCCCGCCCCCCGGTGGCCCGCCCTACGTGCTGGACGGCTCGTCCGGGCCGCCCGTCGAGTCCGGCCCGAGCGGCGCGACCGTGCTCGACCCCGCCGACGGCATCGGCACGGAGGCCCGTCCGGGCGTCCGGACGTCCACATGGGCCGCGGTCACTGCTGCGGGACGGACGGCGAACGGGCCCGACCCGGTGTGCGCGGGCGGCGCGGTCATCGCCACCGCCGGCCACCCGGAGACGTGCGGACCTGCGCGATGCCGCGGGTGCGATCGGCCATGACGACACACCGGGCGGATGCCCCGTGGGTCCCCGCGCGAACCGAGGGCCCGCAGCGCCGGCAGGACGGCCGGCCTCGCCCCCGGCCCGCCGTGAACACGGCCGGGCGCCCTCCCGGGCCGCGAGGTCCGCAAGGGCGCCCGGGGACGGCGGCGGCCGTCAGTTGTGGCTGTGCAGGACCTCGTTCAGGCCGCCCCAGTTCGCCTTGTACGGGCGGGCTTCGACGGCGCCGGTCACGGAGTTGCGGCGGAAGAGGATGTTGTCGGCGCCGGAGAGCTCCAGGGCCTTGACGACCTGGCCGTCCGGCAGGGTGACGCGGGTGCCGGCGGTGACGTAGAGGCCGGCCTCGACGACGCACTCGTTGCCGAGGGCGATGCCGATGCCCGCCTCGGCGCCGATCAGGGTGCGCTCGCCGATGGAGATGATCTGCTTTCCGCCGCCGGAGAGGGTGCCCATGGTGGAGGCGCCGCCGCCGATGTCGGAGCCGTCGCCGACGACGACACCCGCGGAGATGCGGCCCTCGACCATGGAGGTGCCGAGGGTACCGGCGTTGAAGTTGACGAAGCCCTCGTGCATGACGGTGGTGCCCTCGGCGAGGTGCGCGCCGAGGCGGACGCGGTCGGCGTCGGCGATGCGCACGCCCTTGGGGGCGACGTAGTCCGTCATCCGCGGGAACTTGTCGATCGAGGTGACCTGCAGGTGCAGGCCCTCGGCGCGGGCGTTGAGGCGGACGGTCTCGACCTGGTCGACGGCGACCGGGCCGAGCGAGGTCCAGGCGACGTTGGTCAGCAGGCCGAAGACACCGTCGAGGTTCTGGCCGTGCGGCTTGACCAGGCGGTGGCTGAGCAGGTGCAGGCGCAGGTACGCGTCGTGCGCGTCCAGCGGCTTGTCCTCCAGGGAGGCGATGACCGTGCGGACGGCTACGACCTCGACGCCGCGGACCGCGTCGCTGCGGATCGCCTTGGCCGCGGCGGCGCCGAGGGACTCCACGGCCTGCTCGGCGGTGAGGCGCTCGGTGCCGGCCGGGCCGGGCTCGGCGACCAGCTCGGGGGCGGGGAACCAGGTGTCGAGGACGGTGCCGTCGGCGGTCAGGGTGGCAAGTCCGGCGGCGACGGCGCCGGTGGTACGCGTAGCAGTCATGCCCGAAACCTAACCGGCGACGGCCTGAGGTTGCGAACCGGTCTCATGTGCCGGTCGGGCCGCGTGTCGCCGCTGCCGCGCCGAGGCCCACAGCACCGCCCCGCCCGCGGCCGCCGCGAGCCCGGCACACAGTGGCCACAGCAGCCCGGGCGCGGCCGCGTACAGCGCTCCGCCCAGCGGCGGGCCGATGACGACCCCGCTGACCGAGATCCCCGCGTACAGGCTCTGGAAGCGTCCGACGGCGTGCTCGGGCGCCTCGTCGGCGACGTAGGCGGTGGCGGTGGTCTTGTAGAGGATCTCGCCGAGGCTCAGCAGGACCATCATCACCACGGCGCTCGTGATCCCGGCTCCGAGCAGCAGCGCCGCGTACCCGGCCCCGACCAGCACCAGACCGGTGCCGATCACCTGCAGCGCCGGACGCTCGCGCAGCGCGACGGCGGCGGGCAGCTCCAGCAGCAGGATCACCCCGCCGTTGAGGGCGATGACGAGCCCGAAGACGCGCGGGTCCAGTCCGTGGTCGGTGAGGAAGACGGGGAAGGTGTAGTACTGCTGGCGGTAGACGACGTCGGTCACCAGGATCGCCCCGAGCACCACCAACAGGGCCGGTCGGGCCCGCAGTTCGGCGGCGAGTCCGCGGCCCCGACCCCCGTCCGGGGCCGCGGAGGTCGTGCGGTGGGCGCCGCGGGCCGGGACGACGCGGGCGGTCCAGAGGGCGAAGAAGAGGGTTCCGACGCCGTCGGCGACGAAGAGCCAGTCGTACGAGAGCCCGGTCGCGACCACGGCACCCAGCGGCGGCCCGAGGGTGAAGCCGCCGTTGGACGCGCACCGTACGAGGGCGAAGGCCTGGCGGCGGCCCCCCTCCGGGACGGTGACCGCGACCAGCGCGGAGTTGGCGGCCCGGATCACGCCGGAGGCGTACTGGGCCACCGGCATGGCCGCGAAGAGGAGCAGCGTGGGCAGCAGCGGGACGGCCGCGAGGGTCACTCCGGCGAGGGTGGCGGCGGCGAGCAGCACCCGGCGGTGGCCGAAGCGGTCCCCGTACCAGCCGCCGGTGAAGTTGCCCGCGACCAGGCCGATGCCGCCGATTCCGGTGACGAGGCCGGCCTGCGCGGCGCCGAGGCCGCGCGGGCCGGTCAGGTAGAGGAAGACGAAGACGAAGGTGAAGCTGACGACGGCGTTGACGAACACCCCCGCGGCCAGCAGCCACACGACCCTCGGTATGTCCTTGAACCCCTGCAGCACACCCGTGCCCCCGCTTCCGGCGCATCCATCCATGAGTAAGTTCCTTTTGGGAACGGACTATGTCAGCATGACAGCCTTGGGTCAACGGACGAAGGAGTTCCCATGGCCCAGCGCACCCACCTCGGCGACGCGGACTGCGCGATCGCCCAGGCCCTCGACGTCGTGGGCGACTGGTGGACTCTGCTGATCGTGCGGGACGCGGCGCGCGGCCTGCACCGCTTCGAGGAGCTCCAGCGCGAGCTGGGGGTCTCCCGCAAGGTGCTCGCGGAGCGGCTGAAGCTGCTCGTCGATGCCGGGGTGCTGTCGCGCGTGCCGTACCAGGAACGTCCGGTACGGCACGAGTACCGGCTGACCCCGCGCGGGCGGGGGCTGCTGCCGGTCCTGGTGGCCCTCCAGGACTGGGGTGACACCTGGGTCCTGGGAGAGGGAGAGATGACGGCGACGGCCGACGAGGCATCGCGCGAGGCGGAACGGGTGCACGCGCTGCACGGCACGCGGGTGCCGTCGCTGCTGCTGCCGGACCGTTTCGGCGGGGCCGGCGACCCGGTGGCGGACACCCCGTTCACGGTCCTGTACTTCTTCCCCGGCGCCTACGCGCGCGCCGAGTCCTATCCGCCCGGATGGGCCGGGATCCCGGGCGCGAAGGGCTGCACGTTCGAGTCGTGCACGTACCGCGACCAGCTCGCGGAGTTCACGGCGGCCGGCGCCACCGTGCACGGGGTCTCGACGCAGCGCCCCGACGAGCAACGGGAGTTCGCGGAGCGGGAACGGCTGCGCTTCCCGCTCCTCTCGGACGCCGACCTGGCACTGACGGCCGCACTGCGCCTGCCGACGTTCCGCGCGGCGGGGGTGAGCCGGATCAAGCGGCTGACCCTGGTCGTCGACCGCGACCGCACGGTGCGCGAGGTGATCTACCCGATCCGCGACATCGAGGCGAGCGTACGGACGGCCCTCACGGCGGTCCGCACCGCCGCCTCCGCGGGCTAGGGCCTGTATTGAGTTGCCCCGCGAGGCAACTCAATACAGGCCCTAGTGCTGTGACCGGCGGATCAGGACCGGGCCCGGTCCGCCGGACACTCCTGGGCCGCCTGCCGGCTCCCCAGGACCCGGGTCAGGATCTCGCGGGCCTGGCGCTCGTCGTACTCGGCGTCCGTCAGCAGGACCTGCAGGCTGATGCCGTCCATCACGGCCACCAACGCCCGGGCCGTCGCCGGGTCGGTCCGCGGCGTCAGCGCCGCGGCCGCGGCCTCGCACCACTCGGCGGCCACCGGCCGCAGAGCCGGGCGGCGCAGCGCCGCGAGGTAGAGCTCGTACTCGCGCTCCACCCGGCCCCGGTCCGCCGCCAGGACCTCGCCCAGCAGCCGGGCCAGCGCCCCGGCGAGGTCGGTGTCCGGGTCGGCCAGCGCGGCCGAGCCGGCCAGCGCCTGCGCGAAGCCCTCGTTGGCCTGCCGGAGCGCCGCGACCAGCAGGTCGTCCAGCGTCTTGAAGTGGTACGTCGTCGAGCCCAGCGGCACGTCGGCCTCCGCGGCGGCGCTGCGGTGGCTCAGCCCCGCGATGCCCTTGGCGCCGACCACCCGGATCGCGGCGTCGATGATGCGCTGGCGCCGGTCCGGGTCGTAGCGCCGTGCGCCCGGCGGCATCAGTGCGCCCCGCCCAGGTTCAGCAGGACCACCCCACCGATCACCAGGGCGATCCCGGCGATCTTCGCGGCAGTGGCCGCTTCCCCCAGGAACACCATGCCGATCGCGGCGATGGCGGCGGTGCCGACGCCGGCCCATATCGCGTAGGCCGTGCCGACCGACATGGTCTTCAGCGTCTGCGCGAGCAAGGTGAACGCTATGGCGTACCCCAGGAGGGTGCCGAGCGAGGGCCACAGCTTCGTGAAGCCGTCGCTGTACTTCATGGCGGTGGTGCCGGCGACCTCGGCGGCGATGGCTGCGGCGAGCAGGACGTAGGGCATGCGTACAAGAGTACACATCGGTGCGTACGACCGTACGCACCGAGGGCGTCCCACGCCCTCGTCCCGGCTGCGCCGACCGGCGCCCGCGGCCGTCGTACGTACGGGTCGGAATGGTCGTCGGCGGCCCCGGAGAGGCAGAACGCGGACCGTGCGAGGGCCGGCGCCCCCTACGTCATGGCCTGTGCGGAGCGGTGAGCCCGACGATCAGCAGCGCGCCGGAGCCGGCGGACACCACGGGTGCACGCCGTCCGTCCACCCGTCCGCCCGGAGGACAGCGAGGGCCCCCGGCACGTGCCGGGGGCCCTCCTGTGCGAGCGGGGGTGCTCAGACGTTGAAGCCGAGCGCGCGGAGCTGCTCGCGGCCGTCGTCCGTGATCTTGTCCGGGCCCCACGGCGGCATCCAGACCCAGTTGATCCGGAGTTCGTTGACGATGCCGTCCGTCGCCGACTTCGCCTGGTCCTCGATGACGTCCGTCAGCGGGCAGGCCGCCGAGGTCAGGGTCATGTCGAGGGTGGCGATGTTCGCGTCGTCGATGTGGATGCCGTAGATCAGGCCCAGGTTGACGACGTCGATGCCCAGCTCGGGGTCGACCACGTCGTAGAGGGCCTCGCGGACCTCCTCCTCGGTGGCCGGCTTGGTCGACGCCTCGGGCGTCGCGTTCTCGGTCATGCCGTCTTCCTCTCCGCGTCACCCAGGGCCTGGGCGGTCGCGTCCTTCCACGCCATCCAGCTCAGCAGGGCGCACTTCACACGGGCCGGGTACTTCGAGACGCCGACGAACGCGACCGCGTCCTCCAGCACCTCCTCCATGGCCTCGTCGGGCTCGATCTTGCCCTTGGACTGCATCATCTCCAGGAACACGGCCTGGATCTTCTGCGCCTCGGCCAGTTCCTTGCCCACGAGCAGCTCGTTCAGTACGGAGGCGCTGGCCTGGCTGATGGAGCAGCCCTGGCCCTCGTAGCTGACATCCGTCAGCTTCTCACCGTCGTACTTCACGCGCAGCGTGATCTCGTCGCCGCACGTCGGGTTGACGTGGTGCACCTCGGCGTCGCCGTCGCGCAGGCCACGCCCGTGCGGGTGCTTGTAGTGGTCCAGGATCAGTTCCTGGTACATCGAATCCAGCTTCACTGCGTCCTCGTCGCCTCGTCCGTCAGCCGAAGAAGTTCCGTACGTGCTCCAGCCCGTCGATCAGCGCGTCGACATCGGCCGGAGACGAGTACAGGTAGAAAGACGCTCGCGTCGTCGCCGGAATTCCGTAGCGCAGGCAGACGGGGCGCGCGCAGTGGTGTCCCACGCGGACCGCGATGCCCTGCTCGTCCAGGACCTGGCCGACGTCGTGCGGGTGGATGTCGCCGAGCACGAAGGAGATCGCGGCGCCGCGGTCCTCGGCCGTGGTGGGGCCGATGATCCGCAGGTCGGGCACCTCGGCGAGGCGCTTGATCGCGTACTCGGTGATCGCGTGCTCGTGCGCGGCGATCTTGTCCATGCCGATCGAGGTCAGGTAGTCCACGGCCGCGCCGAGGCCGACGGCCTGGGCGATCGGGGGCGTACCGGCCTCGAACTTGTGCGGCGCCGGGGCGTAGGTCGAGGCGTGCATCGACACGGTCTCGATCATCTCGCCGCCGCCGAGGAACGGAGGCAGGTCCTCCAGGAGCTCCTGGCGGCCCCACAGGACGCCGATGCCGGTCGGGCCGCACATCTTGTGGCCGGTGAAGGCCACGAAGTCGGCGCCGAGCGCCTGCACGTCCAGCGGCATGTGCGGAGCAGCCTGGGAGGCGTCGATCAGCACCAGCGCGCCGACGTCCTGGGCGCGCCGGACGATCGCCTCGACCGGGTTGACCGTGCCCATGATGTTGGAGACCAGCGTGAAGGAGACGATCTTCGTCTTCTCCGTGATGACCTCTTCGATGGTGGACAGGTCGAGCCGGCCCTCGTCGGTGAGGCCGAACCACTTCAGCTTCGCGCCGGTGCGCTGCGCAAGCAGCTGCCACGGCACGATGTTGGAGTGGTGCTCCATCTCCGTGATGGCGATCTCGGTGTCGCGGTCGACCCGGTAGGGCTCGTCCGCCCAGCCGAGCATGTTCGCGACGAGGTTGAGCGACTCCGAGGCGTTCTTGGTGAAGATCACCTCGTCGCGGCTCGGCGCGTTGATGAAGGCGGCGACCTTGTCGCGGGCGCCCTCGTACAGCGCCGTGGCCTCCTCTGCGAGCACGTGCACGCCGCGGTGGACGTTCGCGTTGTGCTGCTCGTAGTACTCGCTCAGCGCGTCGAGTACCTGGCGCGGCTTCTGCGAGGTCGCCGCGTTGTCCAGGTAGACGATCTTCTTCCCGTCGTGGACCACACGATCCAGCAGGGGGAAGTCCTTGCGGATCGCCTCGATGTCGAGGAGGCCAGGCAGCTGTGTCACGCGGTCGCGCCACCCTTCACGTACTTGTCGTAGCCCTCGTTCTCCAGCTGGTCGGCGAGCTCGGCGCCACCGGACTCGGCGATGCGGCCGTTCGCGAACACGTGCACGAAGTCGGGCTTGATGTAGCGCAGGATGCGCGTGTAGTGGGTGATCAGCAGGGTGCCGACCTCACCGGTCTCGCGGACGCGGTTGACGCCCTCGGAGACGATGCGCAGGGCGTCGACGTCGAGGCCGGAGTCGGTCTCGTCGAGGATCGCGATCTTCGGCTTCAGGAGCTCCAGCTGGAGGATCTCGTGGCGCTTCTTCTCACCGCCGGAGAAGCCCTCGTTCACGTTGCGCTCGGCGAAGGCCGGGTCCATCTGGAGCTGCTCCATCGCGGACTTGACCTCCTTCACCCAGGTGCGCAGCTTGGGGGCCTCGCCGCGGATGGCGGTGGCGGAGGTGCGCAGGAAGTTGGAGACCGAGACGCCGGGGACCTCGACCGGGTACTGCATGGCGAGGAAGACGCCGGCGCGGGCGCGCTCGTCGACGGACATCTCCAGGACGTCCTCGCCGTCGAGGGTGACGGTGCCGCCGGTGATGGTGTACTTCGGGTGCCCGGCCAGCGAGTACGCCAGCGTGGACTTGCCGGAGCCGTTCGGACCCATGATGGCGTGCGTCTCACCCTGCTTGACGGTGAGGTCGACGCCCTTGAGGATCTCGCGGGCGCCGTTCTCGGCCTCGACGGAGACGTGCAGGTCGTGGATTTCAAGCGTTGCCATGGATACCTCAGGACTCCTGGGTGAGGGAGACGAGCACGTCGTCCCCTTCGATCTTTACGGGGTATACGGGTACGGGGCGCGTCGCGGGCAGACCGGAGGGCTTGCCGGTGCGCAGGTCGAAGGCCGACCCGTGCAGCCAGCACTCGATCATGCAGTCCTCGACCTCGCCCTCCGAGAGCGAGACGTTCGCGTGCGAGCAGATGTCGTTGATCGCGAACACCTCCCCGTCGGTGGAGACGATGGACACCGGCGTGCCGTCGAGTTCCACCCGCTTGGGGGTGTTCTCCTCCAGCTCGCTCAGCGCGCAGGCCTTGACGTAGTTCATCAGACGGAACCCTGGAGCTCGGCCTCGATCTTGGCGATCAGGCGCTCCTCGATGTCGTCGACACCGATCTGCTGGACGAGTTCGGCGAAGAAGCCGCGGACGACCAGGCGGCGGGCCTCGTCGGCGGGGATGCCGCGGGCCTGCAGGTAGAAGAGCTGCTCGTCGTCGAAGCGGCCGGTGGCGGAGGCGTGGCCGGCACCGACGATCTCGCCGGTCTCGATCTCCAGGTTCGGCACGGAGTCGACCCGCGCGCCGTCCGTGAGGACGAGGTTGCGGTTCATCTCGTACGTGTCGGTGCCCTCGGCGCTCTTCTCGATGAGCACGTCACCGATCCAGACGGCGTGGGCGTCCTGGCCCTGCAGCGCGCCCTTGTAGACCACGTTCGACTTGCAGTGCGGGGCGTCGTGCGTGACCAGGAGGCGGTGCTCCTGGTGCTGGCCGGCGTCCGTGAAGTACAGGCCGAGCATCTCGGCCTCGCCGCCGGGGCCCGCGTAGGTGACGCGCGGGTGGAGGCGGACCAGGTCGCCGCCGAAGGTGACGACCACGGACTTGAAGCTCGCGTCGCGGCCGATGAGGGCGTTGTGCTGCGAGGTGTGGACGGCGGTGTCGTCCCAGTCCTGGACGGACACGAAGGTCACCTTGGCGCCGTCGCCGACGAGGATGTCGACGTTGGCGGCGCGCACGCCGTCGCCGGTGTGGTCGATCACGATGATCGCCTCGGCGAAGGGCTTCACGTCGAACACGGTGTGGCCGAAGGTCGTGCCGCCCTCGCCGTGCAGGGCGACGCGGATGGGCTCGGCGAGCACGGTCTCCTTGGGCACGGTGACGACCGTGGCCTTGGCGAACGCGGAGAAGGCCTGCGCGGCGACCCGGTCGACGGGGGTGCCGGCCTTGCCGATCCGCTCGTCGCCGCGCTCCACGGACTCGACGGTGACGCCCTCGGGCGCGTCGATCTGGGCCTTCATGGTGCCGCCTGCGACCGCGGTGCCGTCGTGCAGACCCTTGAGGCGGGCGAGCGGGGTGAAGCGCCACTCCTCCTCGCGGCCGTGCGGGACGGGGAAGTCGGCCACGTCGAAGGACGGGGGCGCGCTCATCCGGGTGGCGACGGTGGACTCGGCGGCCACCGCGATCGCGCCGGCGGTGGTGGAGCCCGCCGCGGGGGTACCGCCCTGAACCGTCAGGTTCTTGGGGGCGTTCTGAGCCTCAGCCATGGCTGTCGTCTTGCTCTCTTCCTACGTCTACAGAATCGTCGCTGTGCTGCGGTACGGGGGGCGTGCGGCCGGTCAGCCGACCGAGCCCTCCATCTGCAGCTCGATCAGCCGGTTGAGCTCCAGTGCGTACTCCATGGGCAGCTCCTTCGCGATCGGCTCGACGAAGCCGCGCACGATCATGGCCATGGCCTCGAACTCGGTGAGGCCGCGCTGCATCAGGTAGAAGAGCTGGTCGTCGGAGACCTTGGAGACGGTCGCCTCGTGGCCCATGGTCACGTCGTCCTCGCGGACGTCCACGTAGGGGTACGTGTCCGAGCGGGAGATCGTGTCGACGAGCAGCGCGTCGCAGAGCACGTTCGACTTCGAGCCCGCGGCGCCCTCGCCGATCTCGACCAGGCCGCGGTAGGAGGTGCGGCCACCGCCACGGGCCACCGACTTGGAGACGATGTTCGAGGAGGTGTTCGGCGCCATGTGAACCATCTTGGATCCGGCGTCCTGGTGCTGGCCCTCGCCCGCGAAGGCGATGGAGAGGGTCTCGCCCTTGGCGTGCTCGCCCATCAGGTAGACGGCCGGGTACTTCATGGTGACCTTGGAGCCGATGTTGCCGTCGATCCACTCCATGGTCGCGCCCTCGTACGCCACGGCGCGCTTGGTGACCAGGTTGTAGACGTTGTTCGACCAGTTCTGGATCGTCGTGTAGCGGCAGCGGCCGCCCTTCTTCACGATGATCTCGACGACGGCGCTGTGCAGCGAGTCGGAGGAGTAGATCGGGGCGGTGCAGCCCTCGACGTAGTGGACGTAGGCGTCCTCGTCGACGATGATCAGCGTCCGCTCGAACTGGCCCATGTTCTCCGTGTTGATGCGGAAGTAGGCCTGGAGCGGGATGTCCACGTGGACACCCTTGGGGACGTAGATGAACGAGCCGCCGGACCACACCGCGGTGTTCAGCGACGCGAACTTGTTGTCGCCGACCGGGATGACCGTGCCGAAGTACTCCTGGAAGAGCTCCGGGTGCTCCTTGAGCGCGGTGTCCGTGTCGAGGAAGATCACGCCCTGCTCCTCCAGGTCCTCGCGGATCTGGTGGTAGACGACCTCGGACTCGTACTGGGCCGCGACGCCGGCGACGAGGCGCTGCTTCTCCGCCTCCGGGATGCCGAGCTTGTCGTACGTGTTCTTGATGTCCTCGGGCAGGTCCTCCCAGGAAGCGGCCTGCTTCTCGGTGGAACGCACGAAGTACTTGATGTTGTCGAAGTCGATGCCCGAGAGGTCGGAGCCCCACATCGGCATGGGCTTCTTGTCGAAGAGCCTCAGGCCCTTGAGGCGGAGGTTCAGCATCCACTCCGGCTCGGACTTCTTCGCCGAGATGTCGCGGACGACGTCCTCGGACAGACCCCGCTTGGCAGCGGCACCGGCCGCGTCGGAGTCGGCCCAGCCGTATTCATAGGTGCCCAGGCCATCGAGCTCAGGGTGAGCGGTCTCCGTGGTCATGCGGGGTTCCTCCCGGCCGTACTTGCAGATACTGATGTGTCGGTCTGTGTGGTGCCCGCGCTGCGCGGAATGAACGTGGTGCACACTCCGTCGCCATGGGCGATCGTGGCGAGGCGCTGCACGTGCGTCCCGAGCAGGCGTGAGAAGACCTCGGTCTCCGCCTCGCAGAGCTGCGGGAACTGCTCGGCCACATGGGCGACCGGGCAGTGGTGCTGGCAGAGCTGTTCACCGCTGTGCGGACCGGGAGCGCTCTTCGCCGTAGCAGCGTACCCGTCCTGCGTCAACGCCTTGGCCAGGGCCTCCGCGCGGCCCTCGGGGGCGGCCGCCTCGACGGCTTCGCGGTAGGTCTGCGCCTGCGACTCCATCCGCGACCTGGCGAAGGCGGCGACGGCCGCCTCCCCCTGCTCGCCGCCGCCGACGGACTGCGCGATCCAGCGCAGGGCGTCCGCGGCGAGCGTGTCGTAGGACTGGTCGAAGGCGTCGCGGCCGCAGTCGGTGAGCGCGAAGACCTTGGCGGGCCGACCCCGGGTCCGCGCTCCGTACACGCGCTGCTCACGGGCTTCGACGACGTCGTCGGCGACGAGCGTGTCGAGGTGGCGGCGGACGGCGGCCTGGGTGAGGCCGAGGCGCTGGGCGAGGTCGGCGACGGTGGACGGGCCGTGGTCCAGGATCGAGCGCGCCACCCGGTTGCGGGTTGACCGCTCCCCGGTGGTGAGCTCCCCCTGGGGGGCCTCGTGCTGCCGTTCGCCGTATTTCACAACGCCATTGTTGCGTAATTAACCGAGCCCGTACAAGCCGTGACGGACGCCACGCCTGGTGGCCTCCATCACTAAGGGTTACCTTATTTATCGACGGAGAGTTATTCGGAGGGGTTAATTCCACCCCCGCCCCACCTCCGCGATTCCGCCGGACACACCACCCCCACCAGCACTCATGCCGCCATAACGGTTCCCGGCGCCCCCAGTGACGAGTTCGCCGGAAGATCACCGAAACCGGATGGGCCGTCCGGGAGGACCGGACTGAAAAAGGCCGTTTCCGAAAGCCGGGTGTTCGCATACCCCCGCCCCTCGGCCCGGTGGCCGCCCTCCGGCTCCGTAGACTCACCCCCCATGAGCAACGACCCCGCCGTGGAGATCCGCGGACTGGTGAAGCGGTACGGCGCCAAGACCGCGGTGGACGGACTGGACCTCACCGTCCGCAGGGGCTCCGTCACCGCGGTCCTCGGTCCCAACGGCGCGGGCAAGACGACCACGGTGGAGACCTGCGAGGGCTACCACCGCCCCGACGCCGGCACCGTCCGCGTCCTCGGCCTCGACCCGGTCGCCCGGGCGGAGGCGCTGCGCCCGCGCGTCGGCGTGATGCTCCAGTCCGGCGGCGTCTACTCCGGTGCCCGCGCCGTCGAGATGCTGCGCCACATGGCCAAGCTGTACGCCGACCCGCTCGACCCCGGCACCCTGGTGGAACGCCTCGGACTCGGCGGCTGCGGCCGCACCCCCTACCGCAGGCTCTCCGGCGGCCAGCAGCAGCGCCTCGCCCTGGCCATGGCCGTCGTGGGCCGCCCTGAGCTCGTCTTCCTCGACGAGCCCACCGCCGGCCTGGACCCGCAGGCCCGCCGCGCCACCTGGGACCTCGTACGGGAGCTGCGCGGCGACGGGGTCACCGTCGTCCTCACCACCCACCACATGGACGAGGCCGAGCAGCTCTCGGACGAGGTCGCCATCGTGGACGCGGGCCGGGTCGTCGCCCACGGCAGCCCCGAGCAGCTGTGCCGCGGCGGCGCCGAGAACACCCTGCGCTTCACCGGCCGCCCCTCCCTCGACCTCGCCTCACTGCTCAAGGCGCTGCCCGACGGCACCCAGGCGGCCGAGGTCACCGCGGGCGTCTACCGGGTGACCGGCGAGGTCGACCCGCAGATGCTGGCCACCGTCGCCTCCTGGTGCGCGCAGAACGGCGTACTGCCCGACAGCCTCGCGGTGCAGCGGCACACCCTCGAAGACGTCTTCCTCGAACTGACCGGTAAGGAGCTGCGCGCATGAGCGCCGGTACGTTCACCCCCCGCCCGGGGGCCGCGCCCGTGTCCCGCATGATCCTCGCGCAGACGGCGCTGGAGACCCGGATGCTGCTGCGCAACGGCGAGCAGCTGCTGCTGACGGTGATCATCCCGGCGCTGCTCCTGGTGCTGTTCTCCGCCGTCGACATCGTCGACACCGGCGCCGGGAGGTCGGTGGACTTCCTCGCACCGGGCGTCCTCGCTCTCGCCGTGATGTCCACGGCCTTCACCGGCCAGGCCATCGCCACCGGCTTCGACCGCCGCTACGGCGTCCTCAAGCGGCTCGGGGCCTCCCCGCTCCCCCGCTGGGCGCTGATGGCCGCCAAGACCCTGTCGGTCCTGGTGACCGAAGTGCTGCAGATCGCCCTGCTGACGGTGATCGCGCTCGCCCTGGGCTGGTCCCCGCAGGGCGACCCGCTGTCGGTGGCGGCGCTGGTCCTGCTGGGTACCGCCGCCTTCTCGGGGCTCGGGCTGCTGATGGCGGGCACGCTCAGGGCCGAGGCCACCCTGGCCGCCGCCAACCTGGTGTTCCTGCTGCTGCTCGTCGGTGGCGGGGTGATCGTACCGATGGAGAAGTTCCCGGACGCCGCGCAGTCCCTCCTGGGGCTGCTGCCGATCTCGGCGCTGTCCGACGGCCTGCGCGAGGTGCTGCAGCACGGAGCGATGCTGCCGTGGGGCGACGTGGCCGTGCTCGCGGCCTGGGCCGTACTCGGTCTGGGCGCCGCCGCGCGCCTCTTCCGCTGGGAATGAAACCCTTTCCCTCGCGACCGCGCAGCCGCGAGGATGGGCGCCTCCACACATGAAGCCGGGGGGCGGACATGGTGCAGCGGGAGGCCGTTTTTCGGCTGGACGACCAGTGGGCGCGGGTGCGGGCGGGGGCCGCGCAGGCGGCACCGGCGGAACGCGAGAGGCTCCTCGACGAGCTGATCGGTGCCCTGCGCACCCTCCCGGGCGACCCCGAGTGCACCGCCCTGCTCGGGCTGCGCCTCGCCGACCGGGCGGCCCTGCGGTTCGCCGCGGGGGACCGCGCGGGCGCCCTCGCCACCATCGAGGAGGGCCTGCGCAGCTCCGAACGCGCGGCCCGGCACGCCCCGGAGTACGCCCGCTGGTACGCCCGCGGGCTGATCAACCACGGGGTGTGGCTGGCCTGGCCGCTGAGCGACGCGGACCGGCTGCCGAAGCACCCGCTGGGACCGGCCGCCACCGGCGGGGGCCCCAGCGCCATGGAGCGGGCCGCCGGTGAGCGCGCCCGCCATCTGACCCGTACCGCGGTGGAGGTGTGGGCCGGACTGGACCAGCGGGACCCGGTCAACCGGCGGGGCCTCGCGCAGGCCAAGGTGTTCCTCGGGGACCGCCTCGCCGAGCTGGGCCTGACCGAGGAGGCGGTGGCCTGGGCGGTGGACGCGGAGTCCGACTTCCGCCGGCTGCTGCTGGCCGACCCGGCCGCGGAGGAGGCCGAGGCCGCCGAGGAGGCCCTCGACCACATCGGCCGCCAGCTGGAACTGCGCCTGCGCTACCTGGCCTTCGACGAGCTGGTGGGCCTGCGCGCGCGGGCGCTGCTGCCCGAACGGCTGCTGCCCCAAGCCGTGGTGGCCGCCCGCATCCGGTCGGTGGAGGAGCCCGAGATCGCGGCCCGGCTGCACCTCGGTGCCGAACAGGTGCGCACCATGCTGGAGGTCACCCCGTGGCTCGCGGTGTGGCGGTTCGACGTCCGGGGCCCTGACGGCCTGTGGAACACACTCCCCCATCCCTGGCACAGCGCCACAGAAGTGAGGAATCGGACCGCCGAGGAAGTGGCGACCGAACTGATACGGGGGTTCACGCACGCGCCGGACCACCCGGGCGACGGCGCGCACTGGCGTGTGCTGCTCTGGTGGCACGAGGAGGGCGACCCCGCCGGTGCCAGGTTCCGCCTGCTCGTGGGCCCCGACGCGGCACCCCCCACCCCCTCGTGAAACTTTGCACAAGGGGTCGCCTACGATATGGGGCGTGTTGAACCCCCTCGCATACATCGCCGGCCGCTGGACTCCGTCACCCCGGATCGTCCGGCGAGCCGCGCTCGCCGCGCTCTTCATGAGCGTGGCCATCGTCGTGACCGGCGGCGCGGTGCGGCTGACCGGATCCGGTCTCGGCTGCGACACCTGGCCCAAGTGCACCGACGACAGCCTGATCGTGACGCAGGAGCAGGGCTTCCACGGCGCCGTCGAATTCGGCAACCGGATGCTGACGTACGTGCTCAGCGCCGCCGTCGGCTGGGTGATCGTCGCGGCCCGGTCGGCCGAGCCCTGGCGCCGTTCGCTGACGAGGCTCGGCTGGGTCCAGTTCGCCCTCGTGGTGTGCAACGCCGTGCTCGGCGGCATCACCGTCATGACGGGCCTGAACCCGTACAGCGTGGCCGGACACTTCCTGCTCGCCACCGCGCTGATCGCCGTGACGACCATCACCTGGCAGCGCGTCGGCGAGGGCGACACCGCCCCCCGCCCGCGCGTTCCCGCCCCGGTGCGCAAGCTGTCGTGGGCGCTGATCGCCACCACCCTCGTCCTGATCGCCGCCGGCACGGTGGTCACCGGCTCCGGCCCGCACGCCGGTGACAGCAGCGAGATCAAGCGGATGCCGTTCGACTGGGAGGCGACCGCGCACGTGCACGCGATCGCCGCCTGGGTGGTCTGCGCGCTGGCCGTCGCGATGTGGCTGGTGCTGCGGGTGGTCGACGCCCCCGTCGACACCCGGGCCCGCGCCCGCGACCTGCTGCTCGTACTGCTCGCCCAGGGCGGCATCGGCTACGTGCAGTACTTCACCGATGTGCCCGAGGTCCTGGTCGCCGTGCACATGCTGGGCTCCTGCCTGGTGTGGATCGCCGTGCTCCGCCTCGCGCTGAGCCTGCGCGAGCGGCCGGCGGACGAGGCGGGGGTCGCCGCCCGGGACGACGCCCGGCTCTCCTCCGTCTGATCACCTCCGCCCGGGCGGTGAGGTCCCGTCCACCGCGGACGGGACCTCACGGCCCGTCCAGGCGGTAGACGCGGCGCGCGTTGCCCGCCGCGACCATGCCCGCCACCCGGTCCGCGTCCCGCCACGACCAGGACCCCTCGGCGACCCAGCCGCCCAGCACCCGGGTCAGCGCCTCCCGGAACACCAGGGCGCCCACCGCGTGCAGTTCAGGCAGCCCCCGGCCCCCGCTGGAGAACAGCAGCTTCCCGAACGGCACGGTCTCCAGCAGCTCGGCCAGGACCGCGGCGGCCCGCGCCCCGGTCCGCCCGAGGCCCGCGCCCGCGTCGGCGTACACGTGCGGGAAGACCTCCGCGAGCCGCGCCACGTGCCGGTGGTACGGGTAGCCGCCAAGCAGCACCAGCCGGGTGCCCAGTCCCGCGGTGGCCCGCACGAACCCGGTCAGCGTCGCGGGATCCCCCGCACCCGTGTGCAGCTGCAGCGGCAGCCCGGACGCCACCGCGCTCCACAGCAGGTGCCGCAGGAGCACGGGATCCCGTACGGGGCCACCGCACGGCCGTCGGGCCAGCCACCGCCCGGCCGCCCCGCGCACCTCGCCCGGGCCGGGCGGGCCGGGGTCGAGGGCGGGCGCGTCGGCGTGGTCGGGGACCGCGGCGCAGGCGAAGGCCGCGGTTCCGGCGGCGGCGTGGTGGACGGCCTCGGCGAGGCCCGTGAGGAAGGCGGCCACGGTCCCGGAGGTGTCGGCGACCCGTACGGCCAGCGCTTCCAGCCGGACCGTCTCGAAGGCCTCGGCGTCCGCGGCGAGGGCCAGTTCCTCGGGGCCGGCGAGGTCCCCGGCCTGGCCGGTGTCGACCAGGTAGACACCGGCCCCGGACCCCCGAAGCAGCCGCCGCGCGGCCTCGGCCGGGCCCAGCTCGCGGCGCCGGGCCAGATAGCGGGCGGGGGCCGCGTGCGGCTCCAGACCCAGCAGCGGCGGACACCAGCGGCGGACCGCGAATCCGGTCTGGGTGTCGAAGAAGGTGGTGCCCGAGGCGGGCGGACCGGCCGAAGGGATCAGCTGGGCCTCGAAGGTACCCAGGCCCAGCTCCGTACGGAGGACTCCGTGGCAGTACTGGTCCACCAGGGGCGGCGTTTCGATCATCCGGGCATCCCGTTGCGGACGTGAGGAAGGCGCTTCCACACGTCCTAACGGGTGAGCGGGGTGTGAGGTGTTGCTCGGGCTGTTGACCGAGACCGCACACCGGGCCCCGGGAAGGGGCCGGGGGCGGTCAGGCCGCCGGGTTCTCGGATCCGCCGAGCTGGATGCCGGCCATCCGCGACCACTCGTACGGGCCCGTCCGCACGCGCGCGGCGAACTCCCCGTCGAACTCCTCGTGGAGGGTCAGGCCGGCCTTCTCCGCGGCCAGCCGCGCCACCGCGAAGGTCGGGGCCACCAGGTCGCCCCAGCCGCCGTCCGTGCCCACGAGCACGATCCGGGTGCCGGCCTGGCCGATGTGGGCGAGCTGGCCCTCGGCGCCGCCGTGCTGCTTGGCGAAGGCGCCGATCTGCTTGGCCAGCTTCGCGGCCGTCCGGTCCTGCTTCTTGTCCGCGGCGCCTGCGGCGGCCGCCGTGTCTGCGGTGTCTCCCATGGAAGCCATGCTACCGGCGAGTAATCAACGGAGGAAGGGATCCACGGCCACCGCCACGAACAGCAGCGACACATAGGTGATCGACCAGTGGAACAGGCGCATCTCCTTGAGCTTCGCGCCCGTCACACCCGCCTTGGCCCGCGCGTGCAGCGCGTGCGCCTCCCACAGCCACCAGCCGCCGGCCAGCAGCGCGACCGAGGTGTAGAACCAGCCGGTGTACCCCAGCGGGGTCAGCAGCAGCGAGACGCCGACCATGACCCAGCTGTAGAGGACGATCTGGCGCGCCACCACCTTGTTGCCCGCGACGACGGGGAGCATCGGCACACCGACGCGCGCGTAGTCGTCGGCCACCTTCATCGACAGCGGCCAGTAGTGCGGCGGCGTCCAGAAGAAGATGACGAGGAAGAGGATGACGGCGGCCCAGGAGACCTCGTTGCGGACCGCGGACCAGCCGATGAGGACCGGCAGGCAGCCGGCGATGCCGCCCCAGACGATGTTCTGGGTCGTGCGCCGCTTCAACAGCATCGTGTAGACGACCACGTAGAAGAGGAGCGCGCCGAGCGAGAGCGCCGCCGACAGCCAGTTGACGAGCAGGCCGAAGAACAGTGTGGAGACCACGCCGAGCGTGATGCCGAAGACCAGGCACTCCCGCGGGCTGACCATGCCGGTCACCAGCGGGCGCTGCGAGGTCCGGTCCATCAGGGCGTCGATGTCGCGGTCGATGTACATGTTCAGCGCGTTGGCGCCGCCCGCGGACAGGTAACCGCCGACGCAGGTCACCAGGACCAGCCACATCGACGGCACGCCCTGCTCCGCAAGGAACATCACCGGCACTGTGGTGATCAGCAGAAGTTCGATGATCCGCGGCTTGGTCAATGCCACGAAAGCCATGACGCGGGTCCCGAACGGCCGGTGACCGGGGCTCGTCCCGAGCACCCCCGCTGGACGGGATTCGACGGCCGTCACGCACACCCCTGAGAGAGAATCCAGCAAGCTCCGACTCCGGCCGTTCACGGTGTGGGGGCCGGGTTGGGGCTTGCGCGTACCACGCCACTGTAGACGTTGCGCTTACGTCGCCCCGCGCCGGGGTCGCCTCGTGTTGAGCCGATCGGACCGTGCATACATACGGGGGACGACACCCGCCGCGTCCCCGCGGCCGGGTGAACGCGGGTCGGCGGCGCGGTGACGGACCGCCTGCACTCGAATAGCTGCACGCCGTTGCGGGGGTAGGCTCGGAATCGCCGGTGCACCGTTCGTCACCGGGATACGAACATGTGGAGAGGAGCCCTGACCCACGGTGAGCACCAAGCCGACCACCACAGAGCTCGAGTGGACCGAACTGGACCAGCGGGCCGTCGACACCGCCCGCATCCTGGCCGCTGACGCGGTCCAGAAGGTCGGAAACGGCCACCCCGGGACGGCGATGAGCCTCGCCCCCGCCGCGTACACCCTCTTCCAGAAGGTCATGCGGCACGACCCGGCGGACCCCGAGTGGGTGGGCCGCGACCGATTCGTGCTCTCCGCGGGGCACTCGTCCCTGACCCTCTACACCCAGCTGTACCTGGGCGGGTTCGGGCTGGAACTGGACGACCTGAAGTCCTTCCGCACCTGGGGCTCCAAGACCCCCGGCCACCCGGAGTACGGCCACACCGCCGGCGTCGAGACCACCACCGGCCCCCTCGGCCAGGGCGTCGCGAACGCCGTGGGCATGGCCATGGCCGCCCGCTACGAGCGCGGTCTCTTCGACCCGCAGGCCGCTCCCGGCACCTCCCCGTTCGACCACATGGTCTACGCGATCGCGGGCGACGGCTGCCTCCAGGAGGGCATCTCCCACGAGGCCTCCGCACTGGCCGGCCACCAGAAGCTCGGCAACCTCGTCCTGCTCTGGGACGACAACCACATCTCCATCGAGGGTGACACGGAGACGGCCGTCTCCGAGGACACCATGAAGCGCTACGAGGCGTACGGCTGGCACGTCCAGCGCGTCGAGCAGCAGGAGAACGGCGACCTCGACCCGAAGGCGCTGTTCGCCGCGCTCCAGGCCGCGAAGGCCGTCACGGACCGCCCGTCCTTCATCGCGGCCCGCTCGATCATCGCCTGGCCCGCCCCGCACGCCCAGAACACCGAGGCCGCCCACGGCTCGGCGCTCGGCGACGACGAGGTCGCGGCCACCAAGCGCGTGCTCGGCTTCGACCCGGAGCAGACCTTCGAGGTCGCCGACGAGGTCATCGCCCACACCCGCAAGGCGCTGGACCGGGGCCGCGAGGCCAAGGCCGCGTGGGAGAAGGACTTCTCCGCCTGGCGCACCGCCAACCCGGAGCGCGCCGCCGAGTTCGACCGCATCAACGCGAACGAACTGCCCGCGGGCTGGGAGGAGCAGCTCCCCGTCTTCGAGGCCGGCAAGGGCGTCGCCACCCGCGCCGCCTCCGGCAAGGTCCTGCAGGCGCTCGGCGCGGTCATCCCGGAGCTGTGGGGCGGCTCGGCCGACCTGGCCGGCTCCAACAACACCACCATCGACAAGGACTCCTCGTTCCTGCCGGTGGGCAACCCGCTGCCGGAGGCCGACCCGTACGGCCGCACCATCCACTTCGGCATCCGCGAGCACGCCATGGCCGCGGCCATGAACGGCATCGCCCTGCACGGCCACACCCGTATCTACGGCGGCACCTTCCTGGTGTTCTCCGACTACATGCGCAACGCCGTGCGCCTGTCCGCCCTGATGCACCTGCCGGTGACCTACGTGTGGACGCACGACTCCATCGGCCTCGGCGAGGACGGCCCGACCCACCAGCCGGTCGAGCACCTGGCCTCGCTGCGCGCCATCCCGGGCCTGACCATCGTCCGGCCGGCCGACGCGAACGAGACCGCGATCGCCTGGCGCGAGATCCTGAGGCGTCACACCAAGGTGTTCGGCAAGGGCACCCCGCACGGTCTGGCCCTCACCCGCCAGGGCGTGCCGACGTACGAGGCCGACGAGAACACCGTCAAGGGCGGCTACGTGCGCTTCGAGGCGGAAGGCGGCGACGCCCAGGTCGTCCTGATCGGCACCGGTTCCGAGGTGCACGTGGCCGTCGAGGCCCGCGAGCAGCTCCAGGCCGCCGGCATTCCGACCCGTGTGGTCTCGATGCCGTCCGTCGAGTGGTTCGAGGAGCAGGACCAGGCGTACAAGGACAGCGTCCTGCCGCCCTCCGTCAAGGCCCGGGTCGCGGTCGAGGCGGGCATCGGCCTGACCTGGCACCGCTACGTCGGTGACGCGGGCCGGATCGTGTCGCTGGAGCACTTCGGTGCCTCGGCCGACGCGAAGGTGCTGTTCCGCGAGTTCGGGTTCACGCCGGAGGCCGTCGCCGCCGCCGCCCGCGACTCCCTCGCCGCCGCCGCGCGCTGACGCCCGTACTACACCAGTAGGAGATGCAATTCCCATGACAGACGCACTCAAGCGCCTCTCCGACGAAGGCGTGGCGATCTGGCTGGACGACCTGTCCCGCAAGCGCATCACGTCCGGCAACCTGGCCGAGCTCATCGACCAGTCGCACGTGGTCGGTGTCACCACCAACCCGGCGATCTTCCAGAAGGCGATCAGCGGCGGCGAGGGCTACGAGCAGCAGCTCACCGACCTCGCGACCCGCAAGGTCACCGTGGACGAGGCCCTGCGCATGATCACGACGGCGGATGTCAGGGACGCCGCCGACATCCTGCGCCCGGTCTACGACCGCACCGACGGCCAGGACGGCCGCGTCTCGATCGAGGTCGACCCCCGTCTGGCCCACGACACCGCGGCGACGATCGCCGAGGCCAAGCAGCTCGCCTGGCTGGTGGACCGGCCGAACACACTCATCAAGATCCCGGCGACGAAGGCCGGCCTGCCGGCGATCACCGAGGTCATCGGCAAGGGCATCAGCGTCAACGTCACGCTGATCTTCTCGCTGGAGCGCTACCGCGAGGTCATGGACGCGTACCTGGCGGGTCTGGAGAAGGCCAAGGCCGCCGGCCTGGACCTCTCCCTGATCCACTCGGTCGCCTCCTTCTTCGTGTCCCGCGTGGACACCGAGATCGACAAGCGCCTGGACGCCGTCGGCACCGACGAGGCGAAGGCCCTCAAGGGCAAGGCGGCGCTCGCCAACGCCCGTCTGGCCTACGAGGCCTACGAGGAGGTCTTCTCCTCGGACCGCTGGAACGCCCTGGAGCGCGCCGGAGCCAACAAGCAGCGTGCGCTGTGGGCCTCGACGGGCGTCAAGGACCCGGCGTACAAGGACACCCTGTACGTGGACGACCTGGTCGCCCCCAACACGGTGAACACCATGCCGGAGGCCACCCTGGAGGCCACCGCCGACCACGGTTCGATCACGGGTGACACCGTGCGCGGCACCTACGAGCAGGCCCGCGCCGAGCTCGATGCGGTCGCGAAGCTGGGCATCTCGTACGACGATGTCGTTCAGCTGCTGGAAGACGAGGGCGTCGAGAAGTTCGAGGCGTCCTGGAACGACCTGCTGAAGTCGACCGAGGCGGAGCTGCAGCGCCTCGCCCCCACGGAGGCCTGAACACCTTGTCTGTAAACGGAGCGAACCCGCTTCGTGACGCACAGGACCGGCGGCTCCCGCGCATCGCGGGGCCGTCCGGCCTGGTCATTTTCGGCGTTACGGGTGACCTGTCGCGCAAGAAGCTGATGCCTGCCGTCTACGACCTGGCCAACCGCGGCCTGCTGCCGCCGGGCTTCTCCCTCATCGGCTTCGCCCGCCGGGAGTGGGAGCACGAGGACTTCGCCCAGGAGGTGTACGAGGCGGTCAAGGAGCACTCGCGCACCCCCTTCCGCGAGGAGGTCTGGCAGCAGCTCGTCCAGGGCTGCCGCTTCGTCCAGGGCGACTTCGACGACGACGCCGCCTTCGAGACGCTCAAGGCGACGATCGACGAGCTCGACAAGGCGCAGGGCACGGGGGGCAACTTCGCCTTCTACCTGTCCGTCCCGCCGAAGTTCTTCCCCAAGGTGGTCCAGCAGCTCAAGGACCACGGTCTGGCTCAGAAGGAGGGCTCCTGGCGGCGTGCCGTCATCGAGAAGCCCTTCGGCCACGACCTGAAGAGCGCCGAGGAGCTCAACAAGGTCGTCCACGAGGTCTTCCCTCGTGACGAGGTCTTCCGGATCGACCACTACCTCGGCAAGGAGACCGTCCAGAACATCCTGGCGCTCCGCTTCGCCAACACGATGTTCGAGCCGATCTGGAACCGGTCGTACGTCGACCACGTGCAGATCACCATGGCCGAGGACATCGGCATCGGCGGCCGGGCGGGCTACTACGACGGCATCGGCGCGGCCCGTGACGTCATCCAGAACCACCTGCTCCAGCTGCTCGCGCTGACCGCGATGGAGGAGCCCGGCTCCTTCCACCCCAAGGCGCTGGTGGCGGAGAAGCTCAAGGTGCTGACGGCGGTGCAGCTGCCGGAGGACCTGGGCAAGCACACTGTGCGCGGCCAGTACGCGGCGGCGTGGCAGGGCGGCGAGAAGGTCGTCGGGTACCTCGAAGAGGACGGCATCGACCCCAAGTCGAAGACCGACACCTACGCGGCCATCCGCCTGGAGATCAACAACCGCCGCTGGGCGGGCGTCCCCTTCTACCTGCGGACGGGCAAGCGCCTGGGCCGCCGGGTGACGGAGATCGCGGTGGTCTTCAAGCGGGCCCCCTACCTGCCCTTCGAGTCGGGCGCGACCGAGGAGCTCGGGCAGAACGCCCTGGTCATCCGGGTCCAGCCGGACGAGGGCGTGACCGTCCGCTTCGGCTCCAAGGTTCCGGGCACCTCCATGGAGGTCCGGGACGTCACGATGGACTTCGCCTACGGCGAGTCCTTCACGGAGTCGAGCCCCGAGGCGTACGAGCGGCTCATCCTCGACGTGCTCCTCGGCGACGCGAACCTCTTCCCGCGCCACCAGGAGGTCGAACTGTCCTGGAACATCCTCGACCCGATCGAGGAGTACTGGGACAAGCACGGCAAGCCCGCGCAGTACCCGGCGGGCACCTGGGGGCCGGTCGAGGCGGACGAGATGCTCGCACGAGACGGACGGAGCTGGCGCCGGCCATGAAGATCGACCTCACGGAGACCAACTCCAGCAAGATCAACGCCGCGATGGTGCAGGCACGCCGGGACATCGGCACGCCGGCCGTCGGCATGGTCCTCACGCTGGTGATCGTGACCGACGAGGAGAACGCGTACGACGCGCTCAAGTCGGCGAACGACGCGTCCCACGAGCACCCCTCGCGGATCGTCGTCGTCATCAAGCGGGCCAGCCGCTCGCCCCGCAGCCGCCGTGACGCCCGGCTCGACGCGGAAGTCCGCGTCGGGGCGGACGCGGGCAGCGGCGAGACGGTCGTGCTGCGCCTTCACGGCGAACTGGTCGACCACGCCCAGTCGGTGGTTCTCCCGCTGCTCCTTCCGGATGCGCCTGTGGTCGTCTGGTGGCCGGACGGTGCTCCCACGGACCTGGCGGGCGATCCGCTGGGTGCGCTCGGGCAGCGCCGCATCACGGACACGTACTCCTGCGAGGACCCGGTCGGGACGCTCGGCTCCCGGGCCGGGGCGTACGCCCCCGGGGACACGGACCTGTCGTGGACCCGGATCACCCCGTGGCGCTCCATGCTGGCGGCGGCACTGGACCAGCAGGCCCTGACGGTCGTCTCGGCGACCGTGGAGGGCGAGGGCGACAACCCCAGCTGCGAACTGCTGGCCATGTGGCTGGCGGACCGGCTCCAGGTCCCCGTCCGCCGCACGCTGTCGGGGGGGCCGGGTCTGACGGCCGTACGTCTGGCGACCAAGGACGGCGACATCGTCCTGAACCGGGCGGACGGCGGGCTGGCCACGCTGTGCATGCCGGGACAGCCCGACCGGAACGTGGCGCTCAAGCGCCGCGACACGGCCGAGCTCCTGGCGGAGGAGCTGCGCCGGCTGGACCCGGACAACACCTACGAGGCCTCGCTGAAGTACGGAGTGTCCCAGCTGGCGGCGTCCTCGCCGAAGCCCGAGGCCGAGGCTGCGGCAGAGGGGGCTCCGGCCGAGAAGCCGGCCGCCAAGCCGGCGAAGAAGGCGACGGCCAAGTAGCCGGGAACCGCTGCGCGGAGCCGCTCCCCGCCCCGCCCTTTCGCCGTTTCCTGGGGCTCCGCCCCAGACCCCGCGCCTCAAACGCCGGCGAGGCTGGATCTTCCAGCCCGTCCGGCGTTTGAGGACCGGGGTCCGGGGCGGAGAGCCCCGGTTTCGGGAAGGGGCGGGGTGGGGGAAGGGCACCGCGCAGCGCACCCGCGGAACCGCACCCCCGGAACTACCAAGAAGGCGGCAGCACATGGGTATGACGACTCCTCAGGTCGTCGTCCACCGGGACAAGGAACTGATGGCCCAGGCCACCGCGGCCCGGCTCATCACGAAGATCGTGGACGCCCAGACGGCGCGCGGCAGCGCGTCCGTGGTCCTCACGGGCGGGCGCAACGGCAACGGCCTCCTCGCCGCGCTGGCCACCGCCCCGGCCCGCGACGCGATCGACTGGCACCGGCTCGACCTGTGGTGGGGCGACGAGCGGTACCTGCCCGCCGACGACCCCGAGCGCAATCACACGCAGGCCCGGGAGGCCCTCCTGGACTCCGTCCCGGTCGACCCCGCCCGCGTGCACGCCATGCCGGCCTCGGACGGCCCGTACGGCGTCGACGTGGACGCGGCGGCCGCGGCCTACGCGGCCGAGCTGGCGCAGGCGGCCGGACCGGAGGACCACGGTGCGGTGCCCACCTTCGACGTGCTGATGCTGGGCGTCGGCCCGGACACGCACGTGGCCTCGCTCTTCCCCGAGCACCCGGCGACCCGGGAGACCGACCGCACGGTGGTCGGCGTGCACGGCGCACCGAAGCCCCCGCCCACCCGGATCTCGCTGACCCTCCCGGCCATCCGGGCGGCCCGCGAGGTCTGGCTGCTGGCGGCCGGCGAGGACAAGGCCGGAGCGGTCTCCATCGCCCTCGGCGGGGCCGGCGGGGTGCAGGCGCCGGCCGCGGAGGCGTACGGGCGCTCGCGCACCCTGTGGCTGCTGGACCGCGCGGCGGCGGCCAAGCTGCCGTCCGGGATGTACCCCCCGGCCTCCTCCTGACGGTCCGCCCGGCACCGGCCGACGCGAAGGGCCCGCTCTCCCGGGGGAGAGCGGGCCCTTCGCGCGGGCGTCAGCTGCGGCCGCGCAGCTTGCGGTAGGTGTCGACCAGGGCCTTCGTCGAGGCGTCCAGTCCGGGCACGTCCACGCCCTCGGTCAGCGCGGGCTCGACGCGCTTGGCGAGCACCTTGCCGAGCTCGACGCCCCACTGGTCGAAGGAGTCGATGTTCCAGACGGCACCCTGGACGAACACCTTGTGCTCGTACAGCGCGATCAGCTGGCCCAGCACCCCGGGGGTGAGTTCCGTGGCCAGGATGGTGGTCGTCGGGTGGTTGCCGTGGAAGGTCTTGTGCGGGACGAGCGACTCCGGCGCGCCCTCCGCGCGGACCTCGTCGGCCGTCTTGCCGAACGCCAGGGCCTGGGTCTGCGCGAAGAAGTTGGCCATCAGCAGGTCGTGCTGGGCGGCAGGCGCCGCTTCGAGCTCGGCCACCGGGTTCGCGAAGCCGATGAAGTCCGCGGGGATCACCTTCGTCCCCTGGTGGATCAGCTGGTAGTAGGCGTGCTGGCCGTTGGTGCCGGGCGTGCCCCAGACCACCGGGCCGGTCTGCCACTCCACCGGATTGCCGTCGCGGTCCACGGACTTTCCGTTGGACTCCATGTCCAGCTGCTGCAAGTACGCGGTGAAGCGCGAGAGGTAGTGGCTGTACGGGAGCACCGCGTGCGACTGCGCGTCGAAGAACGCGCCGTACCAGATGCCCAACAGGCCCATCAGGAGCGGGGCGTTCTCCTCGGCGGGCGCCGTGCGGAAGTGCTGGTCCATCAGGTGGAAGCCGGCCAGCAGGTCGCGGAAGGCGTCCGGGCCGATCGCGATCATCAGGGAGAGCCCGATGGCGGAGTCGAAGGAGTAGCGCCCGCCGACCCAGTCCCAGAACCCGAACATGTTGGCCGGGTCGATGCCGAACTCGGTGACCTTCTCGGCGTTGGTCGACAGCGCGACGAAGTGCCGTGCCACGGCGGCCTGGTCGCCGCCCAGTCCCGCGAGCAGCCAGCCGCGCGCCGACGTGGCGTTGGTGATGGTCTCGATGGTGGTGAAGGTCTTGGAGGCGATGATGAACAGCGTCTCGGAGGGGTCGAGGTCGCGCACGGCCTCGTGCAGGTCCGCGCCGTCCACGTTGGACACGAAGCGCACGGTCAGGTCGCGGTCGGCGAAGGCGCGCAGGGCCTCGTAGGCCATCGCGGGACCCAGGTCGGAGCCGCCGATGCCGATGTTGACGACGTTCTTGATGCGCTTGCCGGTGAAGCCGGTCCACTTCCCCGACCGGATCTGCTCGGAGAAGGCCGCCATCTTGTCCAGGACCGCGTGCACGCCGGGGACGACGTCCTCGCCGTCCACCTCGACGACGGTGTCCGCCGGTGCCCGCAGCGCGGTGTGCAGGACCGCCCGGTCCTCGGTCGTGTTGATCTTCTCGCCGCGGAACATGGCCTCGCGCAGCTCGGCCACGCCCGTCGCCGCCGCCAGTTCGCGCAGCAGCTCCAGCGTCTCGTCGGTGACGAGGTGCTTGGAGTAGTCGATGTGCAGGTCCCCGACCTGCAGGGTGTAGCCGGCGCCGCGGCCGGGGTTCTTCTCGAACAGCTGCCGCAGGTGCGTGTGCCCGAACTCCTCCCGGTGCTTGCCGAGTGCCAGCCACTGCGGCGTCCGGTTGAGCTTCGTCCTGCTCTCTGCGTTCATCTCGGACATCAACCCGTTTCTTCCGTCCTGTCGTGCCCCGCCGTTGACCAACCTAAGGGATCACAAGCGGCGCAACGCACACAAAGAGGCCCGGCCCCGCAGGAGAGATTCCTGCGGGGCCGGGCCTCACGTCCCTTTGCCCGGGCGGTGTCAGATCTCGCCCCGGAGCTTGGCGAGCGCCTCGGCGAGGATCGCCTCGCCGTCGGCGTCCGAGCGCCGCTCACGCACGTACGCCAGGTGCGTCTTGTACGGCTCGGTGCGCGGCGGTGCGGGCGGGTTGTCCCGGTCCTGGCCGGCCGGGAACCCGCAGCGCGGGCAGTCCCAGGTGTCCGGCACCTGCGCGTCGCTGGCGAAGCTCGGCTGCGTCTCGTGCCCGTTCGAGCACCAGAAGGAGATGCGCAGGCGGGGCGCGGACTCGCCGCGCTCTGCCTCGCCCATCGGCCCCGCTCCGACCCGGCTACCACGGATCGCGTTGCCACTTGCCACGGTCGTAACTCCCTGCGTGAAGGTGCCGCGGAGTGTGAGTGGAGATCCCGCCGCGGAGCGCCCAAGTCTACGTAAGGCCCAACGCACGTCCAGCGAGCGGAGTTACTGATTCCGCGTCGTGAACGCCAGCCTCATGATAGGCCGGGCGATGCCGACCGGACCGCCGGAATGGCGAGAACGGTCAGCTGCCCGACTTCATCACCAGGCCGAGCGCGACGATGCACGCGAACCAGAGCAGACCCACCACGACGGTGATGCGGTCCAGGTTCCGCTCCGCGACGGAGGAACCGCCGACCGACGACTGCATGCCGCCGCCGAACATGTCGGAGAGGCCGCCGCCCTTGCCCTTGTGCATCAGCACGAGCAGCATCAGCAGGGCGCTGAAGACGATCAGGGCGATCGAGAACCCCATAATCACGGCTGATTCCTACTTTCTGGCTTTTCAGGCTTTCCGGCTTGCGGGATGTGCGCGGGGGCCAGTGGCTGGTGGTGCAGCCTCTGGCCCCCGCAAGGGTACGACGGATCGGCCCTACCGCATACTCACTGGTCGCGGAAGCGGACGATCTTGACGAACTCGTCCGCGTCGAGCGCCGCGCCGCCGATCAGGGCGCCGTCGACGTCGGGCTGGGCCATGATCGCCGCGATGTTCCCGGACTTCACGGAGCCGCCGTACTGGATGCGGACCTTGTCGGCCAGCTCCTGCGAGTACAGCTCGGCCAGGCGGCCGCGGATCGCCCCGCAGACCTCCTGGGCGTCCTCGGGGGTGGCGACCTCGCCGGTCCCGATGGCCCAGACGGGCTCGTAGGCGATCACGATGGACTCGACCTGCTCGGCCGGGACACCGGCCAGGCCGCCGTCGAGCTGGGCGAGCGTGTACGGGACCTGCTCGCCGGCCTTGCGGACGTCCAGGCCCTCGCCGACGCACAGGATCGGGGTGATCCCGTGCTTGAAGGCAGCCTTGACCTTGGCGTTGCAGACCTCGTCGGTCTCGCCGTGGTACTGGCGGCGCTCGCTGTGGCCGACGGCCACGTACGTGCACTTCAGCTTCGACAGCATCGGGCCGGAGATCTCGCCGGTGTAGGCACCGGAGTCGTGCGCGGAGATGTCCTGGGCGCCGTACTTGATCTTGAGCTTGTCGCCGTCGACCAGGGTCTGGACGGAGCGCAGGTCGACGAAGGGCGGCAGGACCGCGACCTCGACGGCGTCGTAGTCCTTGTCGGCGAGCGCGAAGGCGAGCTTCTGGACGTGGGCGATGGCCTCAAGGTGGTTGAGGTTCATCTTCCAGTTGCCCGCCATGAGCGGGGTGCGGGTGGTCATGCGGGTCAGCCCTCCAGGGCGGCGAGGCCGGGGAGCGTCTTGCCCTCAAGGTATTCGAGGGAGGCGCCACCACCGGTGGAAATGTGGCCGAAAGCGTTCTCGTCGAAGCCCAGCGTGCGCACGGCGGCGGCCGAGTCGCCACCGCCGACGACGGTGAAGGCGCTGGAGTCGACGAGGGCCTGCGCGATCGCGCGGGTGCCCCCGGCGTAGTCGGGGTGCTCGAAGACGCCCACGGGGCCGTTCCAGAAGACGGTCGCCGCGTCGGCGATCTTCGAGGCGTACAGCTCGCGGGTCTTCGGACCGATGTCCAGACCCTCCTTGTCGGCGGGGATCCTGTCCGCGTCGACGGTCTCGAAGACGGCCGGGGCCTTGGTCTTCAGGTCCGGGAATTCGGTCGAGGCCAGGACGTCGACGGGGAGGACCAGCTCGACGCCGGTCTCCTCGGCACGCCGCATGTACTCCTTGACCTTGTCGACCTGGTCCTTCTGGAGCAGGGAGATGCCGACCTCGTAGCCCTTGGCGTGGAGGAAGGTGTAGGCCATGCCGCCGCCGATCAGCAGGCGGTCGGCCTTGCCGAGGAGCTCGTCGATCACGGCGAGCTTGTCGGAGACCTTGGCGCCGCCGAGGACCACGACGTAGGGACGCTTGACCTCGTCCGTGAGCTTCTTCAGGACGCCGACCTCGGTGGCGATGAGCTGGCCGACCGCGTGGGGGAGCCGCGCGGGCAGGTCGAAGACCGAGGCGTGCTTGCGGTGGACGGCGCCGAAGCCGTCGCCGACGTAGACGTCGGCGAGCTCCGCCAGCTGGTCCGCGAAGGCGCCGCGCTCGGCGTCGTCCTTGGAGGTCTCGCCGGCGTTGAAGCGGAGGTTCTCGATCACGGCGACCTGGCCGTCGGTGAGGGCCGCGACGGTCTCCTTGGCGGAGGATCCGACGGTGTCGGTGGCGAACGCGACGTCCGCGCCCAGCAGTTCACCGAGGCGCGCGGCGGCCGGCGCGAGCGAGAAGGCCGGGTCCGGTGCGCCCTTGGGGCGGCCGAGGTGCGAGGCCACGACGACGCGGGCGCCGGCTTCGGCGAGCTTCGCGATCGTCGGCTGGACGGCGCGGATGCGGCCGTCGTCGGTGATGGTGCCCTCGGCGAGCGGAACGTTCAGGTCCGCGCGGACGAAGACCCGCTTGCCCTTGACGCCTTCGGCGAGCAGTTCGTCGATCGTCTTCATGTGTTTCTGACTCCTTTGGGCGCCCGTGTCGGGGGCGAAGAACGACTGGCAAGCTACAGGGTCCGGGCTGCGCATCGTCGCGCGGCCCGGACCCTGTGCTTCACATCGTGGTGTCAGCCCTGGAACTCAGAGCCGGCCGCCGACGAAGACCGTGAGGTCCACGAGGCGGTTGGAGTAGCCCCACTCGTTGTCGTACCAGCCGACGACCTTGACCTGCTTGCCCTGGACCATGGTCAGGGAGGAGTCGAAGGTGCAGGACGCCGGCCAGTTCACGATGTCGGAGGAGACGATCGCGTCCTCGGTGTAGTCGAGGATGCCCTTCAGCTGGCCCTCGGATGCCTTCTGGAAGGCGGCGTTGATCTCGTCCTTGGTGACCTCGCGGTCGAGCTCCAGCACGAGGTCCGTGACCGAGCCGGTGGGGACCGGGACGCGCATCGCGATGCCGTCCAGCTTGCCCTTGAGCTGCGGCAGGACCAGCGCGGTGGCCTTGGCGGCACCGGTGGAGGTCGGGATGATGTTCTCGGCGGCGGCGCGGGCGCGGCGCAGGTCCGAGTGCGGGAAGTCCAGGATGCGCTGGTCGTTCGTGTACGCGTGGACCGTCGTCATCATGCCCTTGACGATGCCGAAGTTCTCGTCGAGGACCTTGGCCATCGGCGCCACGCAGTTCGTGGTGCAGGACGCGTTGGAGATGACGTGGTGGTGGGCCGCGTCGTACTTGTCCTGGTTGACGCCCATCACGATCGTGATGTCCTCGTCCTTGGCCGGGGCCGAGATGAGGACCTTCTTCGCGCCTGCCGCGAGGTGCTTGGCGGCGTCGGCCTTCTTCGTGAAGATGCCGGTCGACTCGATGACGATGTCGGCGCCCAGTTCGCCCCAGGGGAGGTTCGCGGGGTCGCGCTCGGCGAAGGTCTTGAAGGTGTTGCCGCCGACGGTGATGGTGTCGTCGGTGTGGGACACCTCGGCCTTGAGGCGGCCGAGGATGGTGTCGTACTTGAGAAGGTGCACCAGGGTGGCGTTGTCAGTCAGGTCGTTGACACCGACGATCTCGATGTCCGCTCCCTGCTCCAGGAGGGCCCGGAAATAGTTGCGGCCAATACGGCCAAAACCGTTGATGCCTACGCGGATCGTCACGAACCGATCTCCTCGTTGGTGCGCCGGTGAAAGCGCCGGCGAGCTGAAATGGGATGTCCCCGACCGCTTACGACCCTACCTCTCCGTGAGCTTTTGGGTGACATCGGTCGAGGCCTGACACTCCCCCCACTTCGCCGGGGCCGTCCCTGCCGAGGCCCGCTCCGGACACACCGGCGCGGGCCTCTGGGACCTTGGTCCCGGTCACCGTGGGTGAGCGACGAGGGTGGCGCTGATCAGCGGTTGAGCGAACGGAGCGCCTTCCCTACGAGGAGGGCGCGGTCCGTCGCCGCGGGCAGGTGTTCCAGGCCGAAGCCCAGAAGTACGGTGTCACGCGTGGTCACCGAGGCATAGGAGCGGAACAGCTCCTGCGTCCGGGACCAGTCGCCCGGGACGTCGGGACTTCCGGCGGGTGCGCCCTGCGCGGTCCAGGCGCCGAGGGAGGTCTCGAACCCCTCGACCGCCCGCTCCCCGCCGGCGGTCGACAGGCGCACCTCGTCCGCGAAGACACCGCGTCCGCCCGAGCCGGGGTCGGTGATGGAGGAGAGCGAGAGCTCGACGGACCTGCCCGCGTAGGCACTCAGGTCGAAGGAGACCTGCTTCCAGCCTCCGGAGGACCCGGTGAAGGTGTTCCAGCGGCCGCTGCTGCCGTGCGGGCTGCAGCCGCCGGCGTCCAGGGTGAGGTAGCGGCGCAGGAACGGGTGGCCGTTGATGAAGAACCCGGCCGCGCACTCCTCCGGGACGGCCTGGCTGCTCAGACCGCCGGCCTCCGGCAGCATGGTCCAGTCGTCGCCGCCGGCCGTACGGGCCTCCAGCGCGGCGTGGTCGTACCCCTCCTCGGTGTTCCAGTTGAGGGCGAGCTTCAGCTTCGGCTGGTCGGCGGCGGTCACCCCGGTGAGGTCGATGGTGCGGACGAGCCGCTTCCAGTCGCTGTCGGTGTGGAGGGCCGAGGCCATCCCGGTACCGGCGTAGGGGGCGTACGGGTTCGTGACGCCGGTGTACCGGCCCGCCTGCGCGCTCGTGAACTGCGGGAACTGCGCGGGCGCCAGGGTCTCGGAGGTCACGGTGTACGAGCCGGGGGCGTTGAGCGGGTTGCCCGCGGCGTCACCGAGTCCGCCCTGCGCACCCTGCAGGGTGCCGGTGCCGGCGAAGCCGGTGGCGCCGGGGGTGCTGCTGCGGCCGTAGGCGCCCAGCCAGTACTGGCTGAAGTCGTTGGTCACGGCGCGGCCGACCTGGGCGCTGCCGCCCGCCAGCTCTCCTGCCTCGATCAGCCTGCCGCCCTCGTTCAGGAAGTCGCGGACCGCCAACTGCGTGTCCCCGCCGGGCGACGTGGCTCCCGTGTAGTGCACGGCCGTGCGGAAGTGGGAGAGCACGCCGAGGTGGTGCGGGACGCCCTGTACGGCGACGTCCCAGACCGCGGCGGACCGGCCGTTGGCGCGCAGCGCGTCGACGTACGTCTGCGCGTGCCGGGCGGCGGCGCCCTCCTCGGCGATCACCAGGACGTCCGCGCGCGGGCGCTCGGCCACCGTGTACGTGAAGTGCTCGCTGGAGACCCGTTTGCCGGAGCGGTCGCGGCCGGTGAACCAGACCTCGACCCTGTCGCCCGGCTTCGCGCCCTCGACCTCGGCGCGGTACTCGTCGAACCAGTTGTTGTCCTCGCCGCCGTAGACCTCGCCGCCCTTCCAGGCCTCCAGGTCCTCGTCGTGCGTACGGCCGCCGTTGATGCGGTAGTTGAGCTCCTTGTCCTTCAGCGCCTTGCGGGCCGTGACGGCGACCTCCTGGTCCTGTCCGCGGGCCGCGTAGGAGGTGGTGAAGGGGTCGAGGGTGAAGTCGGCCGCGCTCAGGCCGACGGAGGACGCCGGGCGGTCCGGGCGTGCGGCGCTCTCGCCGACCGCGAGGGCGAAGGGGATGTTCTTGGCGAACTCCGCCTGGATGAGCTTCTCGTCGTCCGGGAAGTTGAAGCCGGAGGCGCAGTCCTCGGGCTTCCACCGGTCGTCCGGGTCGCTCGCCGCGGCGGTCTGGCAGGTGGTCATCTCCGGCGTGAACATCATGATGCCGTTGACGTTGGCGCCGTGGCCGTCGGCCTCGCCGTTGGTGGTGTACAGCTCGGAGGAGACCTGCGGGTGGTAGCCGGGCACGGCCGGGTTCTCGGGGGTGCCGGCGAGGGCCCTGTAGGCCACGTCGTCGGGCGTGGGGGTGGCCACCTGCCAGCCCACGCCGTAGAGGATCAGCTCGGCGGCGGAGTGGTAGTTGACGGCGTACTCGAAGCCGATGCGCTTCTCGAAGGCGTCGAGCGCGACGGTCTCGGGCTCGGAGGAGGCCCTGGGGCCGCGGTAGGTCTCGCCGGCCTGGTTCGGCGAGGAGCCCTCGTTGTCGTAGCCCCACTTGTAGGCGAAGTTGCGGTTGAGGTCGACGCCGTCGCCGGTGGTGATCACCCCGTCGCCGTTGTTGTCGCGCAGGTTCTTGCGCCACAGCCGCCGGCCGTCGGCGGCGTGCGTGTAGTCGTAGCCGTCGGGGTTGGCGCTGAGCAGGAACCACAGCTCGCTGGAGTCCACCAGGCCGGTGACGCGCTGGTCCTTGCCGTAGTTGTCGAGCATGTGGTGCATCAGCCGCCGGGTCATCTCGGGGGTGATCCACTCGCGGGCGTGCTGGTTGGACATGTACAGCACGGAGGGCTTGGCGCCGTCCCTGGTCCTCTTCGCGTTCTTGCTGACCTTGAGCGCGAGGATGTCCTTGCCCTGGACGGTTCTGCCGATGGAGACGACCTTGGTGAGCGCCGGGTGCTCCCGGGCCGTGCGCAGGATCTCCTCCTGGAGGCCGCCCTTGCCGCTGTACGGGCGGAACACGCCGTCGCCGGCCGCCTCGGCCCTGGCCAGGTTCCGGGCCGGGACCTTGCGCTCGGCGAGCTTGACGCCCTGGGCTGCCAGCTCGCCGGCCTGGGCTCCGGTGAGGAAGAGCTCGACCCGGGCGGTCCCGGTCTGCGGGGCGCGCTCGGTGAGCTCGTGGGCGTCCTGGCCGGCCGCGAGGACGAGCGGCACCTGTTCCCGGGTGATGTCGGCGTCGTAGACCCGGACCTCCTCGGCTGCGGACGCGGGGCCGGTGCCGGGCTGGGCCTGGGCGGCCGCGGGCAGTGCGGCGAGCGTGGTTGCCATGACGAGTGCGCTTGCGGCGAGGATGACTCTCGCGCGGTGACTCATGTGCCCCCCTGGGCGTCGTCTGCCACGAAAGGTTCGGACGCCAGACTCAAGACCGCCCATGCTCATGTCAATGGGGCATGCCGCGAAGGGCCCGCCCGAGTGATCGCGCGAGCCCCTTGTGACGTAGCCGTGGAGCGGTGCCCGGGCTATCCGGCCATGTTGTCGGCCATCTCCTCGCTGAGGTCGAGGTTCGACTCGGTGCCCGGGATGCCGAGGTCCTGGGCCCGCTTGTCGGCCATCGCGAGCAGGCGCCGGATCCGGCCGGCGACCGCGTCCTTGGTCAGCGGCGGATCGGCGAGCGCGCCCAGCTCCTCCAGGGAGGCCTGCTTGTGCTCCATGCGCAGCCGGCCGGCCGCCGCGAGGTGCTCGGGAACCTCCTCGCCCAGGATCTCCAGGGCGCGCTGCACACGTGCTCCGGCGGCCACGGCGGCGCGTGCCGAGCGGCGCAGGTTGGCGTCGTCGAAGTTGGCGAGGCGGTTGGCGGTGGCGCGCACCTCGCGCCGCATCCGCCGCTCCTCCCAGGCCAGCACCGACTCGTGCGCGCCGAGCCGGGTGAGCAGGGCGCCGATGGCGTCGCCGTCGCGGACCACGACCCGGTCCACGCCGCGTACCTCACGCGCCTTCGCGGCGATGGAGAGCCTGCGGGCGGCGCCCACCAGGGCCAGGGCGGCCTCCGGGCCGGGGCAGGTGACCTCCAGGGAGGAGGACCGGCCGGGCTCGGTGAGCGAGCCATGGGCCAGGAAGGCGCCGCGCCACGCCGCCTCGGCGTCACAGGTGGCCCCGGAGACCACCTGCGGGGGAAGACCCCGGATGGGGCGTCCCCGGCCGTCCACGAGGCCCGTCTGGCGCGCCAGCTGGTCACCGCCGGCCACGACGCGGACCACGTAGCGGCTGCCGCGGCGCAGTCCGCCGGGCGCCATCACGACGAGGTCCGAGGAGTGGCCGAAGATCTCCAGGATGTCCTTGCGCAGACGTCTGGCGGCGATCCCGGTGTCCAGCTCCGCCTCGATGACGATGCGGCCGCTCACCAGGTGCAGCCCGCCCGCGAACCGAAGGATCGCCGAGACCTCCGCCTTCCTGCAGCAGGTCCGGGTGACGGGCAGGCGGGAGATCTCGTCCTTCACCGCAGGCGTCATCGCCATGGGCCGATCCTTCCATGCATCCGAAAAATACGGTCGTACGCGGCGGCCAGCAGCTCCGGGTCGTGCTTCGGCGAGCCGTCCTGCCTGGCCACGGGGGCCAGCTCGACCGCGGCACCGAACCGTTTCGCGGCATCGGCGAGGGACTCGCGGTCGGGCACGGCGGCCTCGTCGGCCAGCACCACGTCCAGGGCGAGTTTAGGGGCGTGTCGGGCCAAAACCTCCAAATGACGCTGCGGAGAGAAGCCCTCTGTTTCGCCGGGCTGCGGCGCGAGGTTCAGCGAGAGGACCCGCCGGGCCTTCGTCTCCATCAGCGCGTCCAGGAGTTCCGGCACCAGCAGGTGCGGGATCACGGACGAGAACCACGATCCGGGGCCCAGCACCACCCAGTCGGCGTCCAGGACGGCCGCGACGGCCTCCGGCACGGCCGGCGGGGCGCTGGGCACGACCTGTACGGACAGCACCTCGCCCGGGGTCAGCGCCACCGTGGCCTGCCCGCGGACGGTGTCGACGTCCTCGGGGCGGGCCGGGTCGTGGCCCCTGACCAGGGCCTGGAGCTCCAGGGGCACCGCCGACATGGGCAGCACCCGGCCGTGGGCGCCCAGCAGCCGGCCCACCAGGTCGAGGGCCTGGACGGGGTCGCCGAGCTGTTCCCAGAGGGCGACGATCAGCAGGTTGCCGACGGCGTGCCCGTGCAGGTCGCCCTCGGACTGGAAGCGGTGCTGGATGACCCGGGCCCAGGTCTGGCCCCAGTCGTCGTCACCGCACAGCGCGGCCAGCGCCTTGCGCAGGTCGCCGGGCGGCAGCACGCCGAGCTCCTCCCGGAGCCGTCCGCTGGAGCCGCCGTCGTCGGCGACGGTGACCACCGCGGTGAGGTCACCGGTGATCCGGCGCAGGGCGGCGAGGGAGGCCGACAGGCCCTGGCCACCGCCGAGCGCGACCACCTTGGGCGTGGCGCCCCTCCGGCGGCCGGAGCGGCCCGCGCCTTCCTCTCCCCGTCCCGGGGTGAGGCGGCGCAGGCGGCTCAGCCGCGGGGTCCGTGCGGTCACTCGCGCCCCATGTCCCGGTGTACGACGACGGTCTCGACTCCCTCGGAGGCGAGGCGGGCGGCGAGCTTCTCGGACATGGCCACGCTGCGGTGCTTGCCGCCCGTGCACCCGACCGCGATGGTCACGTACCGCTTGCCCTCGCGGCGGTAGCCGGTGGCGATGAGCTGGAGCAGCTCGGTGTAACGGTCGAGGAACTCCTTGGCGCCGGGCTGGCTGAAGACGTACCCCGACACCTCCTCGTTGAGCCCGGTGAAGGGACGCAGTTCCGGGACCCAGTGCGGGTTCGGGATGAAGCGGCAGTCGACGACGAGGTCGGCGTCGACGGGGAGGCCGTACTTGAAGCCGAAGGACATGACGGTGGCCCGCAGCTCGGGCTCCTCGTCCCCGGCGAACCGGGCGTCCATCTTGGCGCGCAGCTCGTGCACGTTGAGGCTGGAGGTGTCGATCACCAGGTCGGCGTCGCCGCGCAGCTCGCGCAGCAGGTCGCGCTCGGCGGCGATGCCGTCGGTGATCCGCCCGTCGCCCTGCAGGGGGTGCGGGCGGCGGACCGACTCGAAGCGGCGCACCAGCGCGTCGTCGGAGGACTCCAGGAAGACGATGCGGCGGGTGACGCCCTTGCTGTCGAGGTCGGCGAGGGACTCGCGCAGCGCGTCGAAGAACTGGCGGCCGCGGACGTCGACGACGACCGCGATCCGGGCCACATTGCCCTGGGAGCGGGCACCGAGCTCCACCATGGTGGGGATCAGCGCCGGCGGGAGGTTGTCGACGACGAACCAGCCGAGGTCCTCCAGACACTTGGCCGCCGTGCTGCGGCCGGCCCCGGACATGCCGGAGATGATCACCAGCTCGGGGATGGCCGCCTCGGCGGTCTCGCCGGGCTCCACTGTCGTGCCCGTACTCACCTGTGCTCCGTCTCGGTCGTGCGTGGTCTCGTGCTCGGTCATTGCTCGGTCCCCCGTTCGGACGATGCTCCCGCCGACGCGGGATTCTCATCCTCAATGATCTCTCCTGTGGCCGTGTTGACGGCTGGACCGGCGGGGACCGCCCCGGCGAGGGCGGCGGCAACGGTCTCGGCCGTCTTCCGTCCTATGCCCGGGACCTCGCAGATCTGGTCGATTGTCGCCTGTCTCAGCTTCTTCACCGAACCGAAGTGCTTCACCAGGGCCTGTTTACGGCTCTCGCCGAGGCCCGGCACCTCGTCCAGCGGCCCCGACTTCAGGCGCTTTCCGCGCTTGCTGCGCTGGTACTGGATGGCGAAGCGGTGGGCTTCGTCACGTACCCGCTGGAGCAGGTAGAGGCCCTCGCTGGTGCGGGGCAGGACGACGGGGTCGTCCTCGCCGGGCAGCCAGACCTCCTCCAGCCGCTTGGCCAGGCCGCAGACGGCGACGTCGTCGATGCCGAGCTCGTCCAGGGCCCGCCTGGCGGCGGCGACCTGCGGCCGGCCGCCGTCGACGACGACGAGCTGGGGCGGGTAGGCGAAGCGCTTGGGCTTCCCGTCGTCCTCGGGCGGCCCGTCCTCGCCGTCCTGGGGGTCCCACTCCCCCGTCTTCGACTTCTCCAGGAGGTAGCGGCGGAAGCGCCGGGAGACCACCTCGTGCATGGACCGGACATCGTCCTGCCCCTCGCCGTGCCAGACCTGTGTGTCTCCGACACGACCTTTGATCTGGAAGCGCCGGTACTCGCTCTTGCGGGCCAGACCGTCCTCGAAGACGACCATGGACGCGACGACGTCGTCCCCCTGGAGGTGGGAGATGTCGAAGCACTCGATGCGCAGCGGTGCGCCGTCCAGCTCCAGGGCCTCGGCGATCTCCTCCAGGGCCCGGGAGCGGGTGGTGAGGTCACCGGCGCGCCGGGTCTTGTGCAGTGCGAGGGACTGCTGCGCGTTGCGGTGGACGGTCTCCATGAGTGCCTTCTTGTCGCCGCGCTGCGGTATCCGCAGGCTGACCTGCGAGCCCCGGCGCGCGGCGAGCCACTGGGCCAGCGCGGGCGCGTCCTCGGGGAGCGCGGGGACCAGGACCTCCTTGGGGACGGCCTCGCCCTGCTCCTCGCCGTAGAGCTGCTGGAGGGCGTGCTCGACGAGCCCGGCCGTGTCGACGGCCTCGACCTTGTCGGTGACCCAGCCGCGCTGGCCGCGGACGCGCCCGCCGCGCACGTGGAAGATCTGCACGGCGGCTTCGAGCTCGTCCTCGGCGACGGCGATCAGGTCCGCGTCGGTGGCGTCGGCGAGCACCACGGCGTTTTTCTCCATGGCGCGGCGCAGCGCCCCGATGTCGTCGCGCAGCCGGGCGGCCTTCTCGTACTCCATGTCCTCGGCCGCGATCTGCATCTCCTTCTCCAGCCGGGAGAGGTAGGCGCCGGTGCGGCCGGCCATGAAGTCGCAGAAGTCCTCGGCCAGTTCGCGGTGCTCCTCGGGGGTGACCCGGCCGACGCAGGGCGCGGAGCACTTGCCGATGTAGCCGAGGAGGCAGGGCCGGCCGATCTGGGCGGAGCGCTTGAACACTCCGGCGGAGCACGTCCGCACCGGGAACACCCGCAGCATCAGGTCGACGGTCTCGCGGATCGCCCAGGCGTGGGCGTACGGACCGAAGTAGCGCACGCCCTTCTTCTTGGGGCCCCGCATGACCTGGACCCGGGGGTACTCCTCGTTCAGCGTGACGGCGAGGGAGGGGTAGCTCTTGTCGTCCCGGTACTTGACGTTGAACCGGGGGTCGTACTCCTTGATCCAGGAATACTCCAGCTGGAGCGCCTCGACCTCGGTGGAGACCACCGTCCACTCCACGGAGGCGGCCGTGGTCACCATGGTGGCGGTACGGGGGTGCAGGCCCGCGACGTCCTGGAAGTAGTTGGCCAGGCGCTGGCGCAGGCTCTTGGCCTTCCCGACGTAGATCACCCGGCGGTGCTCGTCGCGGAATCTGTAGACCCCGGGGGAATCGGGGACCTGCCCCGGCTGGGGGCGGTAGCTGGAAGGGTCGGCCATGCCAACCACCCTACTGGCGCGCGCCGACAACGAACCGTACGCCTCCGGCGCGGGTCTGCGGTCCGTGCGGTCCGTCCGCGGCGCCGGCGCTTCGCCCGCACCGGGCCGGACGCCCCGCGCACCGGCCTGGCGGACCTGACGCCGAACGGCCGGCACCGGGCGGTGCACCTGGTGGAGCAGGCGGTGCGGCGCGGCATCCTCGGGATCGCCTGGGACTGGGACTGAGACGCGCCGCCGCCGGGGCACGGGTCAGCCCGCGACGAGCCTGCCGTTCTCCGCGCGGACCGGCACCTCCGGCAGCGGCTGTTCGGCCGGGCCGCTGAGGACCTTGCCCGTCGCCACGTCGAAGCGACTGCCGTGGCAGGGGCAGTTCCCCTCCCCCTCGACGATCTTGTCGAGGACACAGCCGGCGTGCGTGCACTGGGCGCTGAACGCCTTGTAGCTGCCCTCCGACGGGCAGCTGACGATGAGCTTCCGCTCCCGGTAGAGCTTGGCTCCACCGACCGGGACGTCGGCCGCGGCGCCGAGCTCCACGGGTGCGGTGGGGGTGGCGGGGGTGTTGCCGCCGCTGTTGGTCCGCGTGGAGCAGGCCGTGAGCGCCACCCCGGCGCCGGCGGCGCCCGCGAGCGCGGCTGCGCCCTTGAGGACGGTACGGCGGGCGGCGGACTGCGGCGCGGACATGCGGTTCTCCTGGGGTGCTGCGGGAGCGGGGCGGGGCGGGGCGACGGCGGTGGCGCGGGGGTGCGGGCGGGGGACCCGGTCCGGTGCCCGGCCCCGGTACGGCCCACCCGACGATACCGCCGCCCCATGGAGTACCTTCCTCCGCGTGATCGTCGTCGGCGGAGAAGCCCTCATCGACCTGGTGCCCGCGGCCGGGCCGCCGGGTGCGCTGCTGCCCAGGCCGGGCGGCGGACCGTACAACACGGCGCGTGCGCTCGGGCGGCTCGGCGCCGAGGTCGCCTTCTGCTCCCGCGTCTCGACGGACGGCTTCGGCGAGGACCTGCTGGCCGGACTGCGGGCGGCGGGGGTGGACGTGTCGCTGGTCCAGCGCGGGCCGGAGCCGACCACTCTCGCCGTGCCCTCCCTGGCCCCCGACGGCTCGGCCTCGTACGGGTTCTACGTCGAGGGGACGGCGGACCGCCTGTTCACCCTGCCGCCGGCCCTCCCCGAGGGGGTACGGGCCCTCGGGCTCGGCACCTGCTCGCTGGTCCTGGAGCCCGGCGCGAGCGCGTACGAGGCCCTGCTGCGCCGGGAGGCGCGGCGCGGGCTGCTGACCCTGCTGGACCCCAATATCCGGCCGGCGCTCATCGCGGACCCGGCGGGCCACCGCGCCCGCCTCATGGAGCGGCTGCTGCCGCACACGGGCGTCCTGAAGCTGTCGGAGGAGGACGCGGCCTGGCTGGGCGGCCGGGTCGGCGACTGGCTGGCGGCCGGACCCCGGGCGGTGGTGCTGACCCGTGGAGCGGCGGGTCTGACGGTCTGGACCCGGGAGGGCGCCGAGCACTCGGCCGCGGCCCGCCCGGTCGCGGTGGCGGACACCATTGGGGCGGGGGACACGGTCAACGCGGCCCTGCTGCACCGCCTGGCGGCGGCTCCGGGCGGATCGGTGGACTGGCCGGACGTCCTGGCCTACGCCGCCCACGCGGCGGCCCTGACCTGCACCCGCCCGGGAGCCGATCCCCCGTACGCGGCGGAGCTGAGCGCATAGCGGCCGTTGCCACGGGCATCGCGGCGGCCTGCCGGCCGGCCCGTCCAGGACCGCCTGCCACCGGCCCCGGCTCCCGATCGGCTTCCGCGGGTGGGTGAGTCCGCGCCGCGGCCGGGGGCGCACCCCGACCGGCCTACCGCGCGCCGGCGGGGTCCCCCGCGTCCCCGTCCCGGAGGCTTTCCCGACGGACCCGACGGACCCGACGGACCCGACGGACCCGGCGAGCCCGGCGGACCCGACGGACCCGACGGACCCGACGGACCCGGCGGACCCGGCGAGCCCGACGGACCCGGCGACGGCCGGCCACGCGGTGGGGCGTCCCCGCGCGGCCGCGGACGGCAGGAGGGGTCCGGCACGACTGCCGGCCCCCTCCTGTCCTGCTGAGCCGAGCGCAGGACACCCCCGAGAACTAGGCCTTACGGGCCCGCGTCGTCGTCTTCCTGGCCGCCGTCTTCTTGGCCGGGGCCGCCTTCTTCGCGGCGGCGGCCTTCTTGGCGGGGGCCTTCTTCGCCGCGGCCCGCACCGGGGACGCTGCCGCGTCGGAGACCCGGTCCGCGCCCAGGATGTCCCGCAGGAACTTGCCCGTGTGGCTCGCGCCCACCGAGGCCACCTGCTCGGGCGTGCCCTCGGCCACCACCATGCCGCCGCCGTAACCGCCCTCGGGGCCCATGTCGATGACCCAGTCCGCGGTCTTGATGACGTCCAGGTTGTGCTCGATGACGATCACCGAGTTGCCCTTGTCCACCAGCCCGGACAGCACCTTGATCAGCTTCGAGATGTCCTCGAAGTGGAGACCCGTGGTCGGCTCGTCCAGCACGTAGACCGTCCGGCCCGTCGAACGCTTCTGCAGCTCGGAGGCCAGCTTCACGCGCTGCGCCTCACCGCCCGACAGGGTCGGCGCGGACTGGCCGAGGCGGACGTAGCCCAGTCCGACCTCGTTCAGCGTCTTGAGGTGACGCGCGATCGTCGGCACCGCCTCGAAGAAGCCCAGCGCCTCCTCGATCGGCATGTTCAGGACTTCCGCGATGGACTTGCCCTTGTAGTGGACCTCCAGCGTCTCCCGGTTGTACCGGTCGCCGTGGCAGACCTCGCACGGGACGTAGACGTCCGGCAGGAAGTTCATCTCGATCTTGATCGTGCCGTCGCCGGAGCAGTTCTCGCACCGTCCGCCCTTGACGTTGAAGGAGAAGCGGCCCGGCAGGTAGCCGCGCACCTTCGCCTCCATCGTCTCGGCGAACAGCTTGCGCACGTGGTCGAAGACGCCGGTGTACGTCGCCGGATTCGACCGGGGCGTCCGGCCGATGGGCGACTGGTCGACGTGGACCACCTTGTCGACGAGGTCGTCCCCGTCCACCCGGGTGTGGCGGCCCGGCACCGAGCGGGCGCCGTTCAGCTCCCGCGCCAGGTGGGTGTAGAGGATGTCGTTGACCAGGGTCGACTTTCCGGAGCCCGAGACGCCGGTCACGGCCGTGAGCACGCCCAGCGGGAAGGACACATCGATGTCCCGCAGGTTGTTCTCCTTGGCGCCGTGGACGGTCAGCTTCCGCTCGCCGTTCACGGGCCGGCGGATGTCCGGGATCTCGATGGACCTCTTCCCCGACAGGTACTGCCCGGTCATCGACTCGGTGTTCTTCAGCAGCTCCTTGAGCGAACCGCTGTGGACCACCTTGCCGCCGTGCTCGCCCGCACCCGGACCGATGTCCACGACCCAGTCGGCCACCTTGATGGTGTCTTCGTCGTGCTCGACGACGATGAGGGTGTTGCCCATGTCCCGCAGCCGCACCAGCGTCTCGATCAGCCGGTGGTTGTCGCGCTGGTGCAGGCCGATGGAGGGCTCGTCCAGCACGTAGAGGACGCCGACGAGGCCGGAGCCGATCTGGGTGGCGAGCCGGATGCGCTGCGCCTCGCCGCCGGAGAGGGTGCCGGCGGCCCGGTTGAGGGAGAGGTAGTCCAGACCGACGTCCACGAGGAAGCGGAGCCGCTCGTTGACCTCCTTGAGGACCCGCTCGGCGATCTTCTTGTCGCGGGCGTCGAGGCGCATCCGACCCAGGAAGTCCGCGCACTCGCTGATCGACATGGCGGCGACCTCGGCGATGGACTTCTCCATCACCGTGACGGCGAGCACGATCGGCTTGAGGCGGGTGCCCTCGCAGGTGGGGCAGGGCACCTCGCGCATGTAGCCCTCGAAGCGCTCGCGGCTGGCGTCGCTCTCGGACTCCGCGTGCCGGCGCTTGACGAACGGCACGGCGCCCTCGAAGGCCGTGGTGTAGGCCCTCTCGCGCCCGTACCGGTTGCGGTAGCGGACCTCGATCTGCGTCCGGTGGCCGTACAGCAGGGCCTTCTTCGCGCGGGCGGGCAGCCCGGCCCAGGGGATGTCGGTGCGGAAGCCGAGCTCCCCGGCGAGCGCGCCGATCAGCCGCTGGAAGTAGTCCTTGGTGTGGCCGAGCGCCCACGGCGAGACCGCGCCCTCGTCGAGGGACTTGTCCTCGTCCGGGACGATCAGCTCGGGGTCCACCTCCATGCGCGTGCCGATGCCGGTGCACTCGGGGCAGGCGCCGAAGGGCGAGTTGAAGGAGAAGGAGCGCGGCTCCAGCTCCTCGAAGGAGAGGTCGTCGTAGGGGCAGTAGAGGTGCTCGGAATACATCCGCTCACGCTCGGGGTCGTCCTCGGCGAGGTCGACGAAGTCCAGGATCACCATGCCTCCGGAGAGGCCGAGGGCCGTCTCGACGGAGTCGGTCAGCCGGCGCTTGGCGCTGTCCTTGACCGTGAGGCGGTCGATGACCACCTCGATCGTGTGCTTCTCCTGCTTCTTCAGCGTCGGCGGTTCGGAGAGCTGGATGGTCTCCCCGTCCACCCGCGCCCGGCTGTAGCCCTTGGTCTGCAGGTCGGCGAAGAGGTCGACGAACTCGCCCTTGCGCTCGCGCACGAGCGGCGAGAGCACCTGGAAACGGCTGCCCTCGGGAAGCGCGAGCACCTTGTCCACGATCGCCTGCGGCGACTGGCGCGAGATGGGCCGGCGGCACTCGGGGCAGTGCGGCTTGCCGATGCGGGCGAAGAGGAGGCGGAGGTAGTCGTAGACCTCGGTGATGGTGCCCACCGTCGAGCGCGGGTTGCGCGAGGTGGACTTCTGGTCGATCGAGACGGCCGGGGAGAGGCCCTCGATGAAGTCGACGTCGGGCTTGTCCATCTGCCCCAGGAACTGACGGGCGTACGACGAGAGCGACTCGACGTAGCGGCGCTGCCCCTCGGCGAAGATCGTGTCGAAGGCCAGGGAGGACTTGCCCGACCCGGAGAGTCCGGTGAAGACGATGAGCGAGTCGCGGGGCAGGTCGAGCGAGACGTTCTTCAGGTTGTGCTCGCGAGCGCCACGAACGATGAGACGGTCGGTCACGCCGGTCCGCACCTTTCTTGAGAGAGCGGGGGCACGGGCCCCGGCTGTCCAGGGTATGGGGGGCGCCTCTGCGATGGGATGGAGTCTGACTTCCGAGCGTATAGCACGCACATTCGATTTACGGCACTCCGTAGACCGCTTCACCCGATCGTGTGGCCGTCGGCTCCGAGCACTAGGCTCGAAGCCATGACTGATCATGTGCACGACCTGCAATCTGTACGTGAAGCCACGGACCGACTGCTGACCGCGGTCGCGAAACTGGACAACGGCGCGCTCTCCGAGGAGTCACACCTCCCCGGCTGGACCCGCGGTCACATCCTGGCCCACCTCGCGCGCAACGCCGACGCCCTCCTCAACGTCTTCGAGGGCCGCCCGATGTACGAGAGCGGCGAGGCACGCGACGCGGACATCGCACGCGACGCCGGCCGGCCCCTGGAAGAACACCTGGCGGACCTCCGTGATTCCGCGGCCCGCTTCCTCGCCACCACCGAGCCCGACCAGGACTGGTCCCGCACCGTCGAGCTGCGGGGCGGCGTCACGGACCTGGCCGAGAACGTGCCCTTCCGCCGCTGGGTCGAGGTGGACCTGCACCACGTCGACCTGAACATCGGCTACGAGCTCTCCGACCTGCCGGAGGAGTTCACCGACCGCGAGATCGCCTTCCTCGCCGACCGCTGGTCCGGCCGCCCGGAGGTGCCCGCGACGGCCCTGACCACCGCCGACGGGCGCACCTGGCGCACCGGCTCCGCCGGGGACCCGGCCGTGACCGTCTCCGGCTCCCCGGCCGCACTGCTCGCCTGGCTCGCCGGCCGCGGCGACAAGGGCGCCGCCCTGACCACCACGGGCGGCCCCCTGCCCGCCCTCCCGCCGCTGTAGGCACACACCTCTAGGATCACCACATGACGTACACCGGAGAGGTCAAGGTCGGCGGTCCGGCCGACGTGCACGAGCTCGCGGACCTGATGATTTCCAAGGTCGCGGTGGGTTCGATGAACAACAACGCGTACCTGCTGCGCTGCCGGGCCACCGACGAGCAGCTGCTCATCGACGCGGCAGCCGAACCGCAGACGCTGCTGAACCTGATCGGCGACGACGGCATCGCCTCCGTCGTCACCACCCACCGCCACGGCGACCACTGGGGCGCACTCGCGGAGGTCGTGGCGGCCACCGGGGCGAGGACCTACGCGGGCGCCCACGACGCCGAGGGCATCCCGGTCGCGACCGACGTCCCGGTCGCGGACGGGGACACCGTACGCGTCGGGCGGGTCGAGCTGACCGCGCGCCACCTGGTGGGCCACACCCCCGGCTCGATCGCCCTGATCTACGACGACCCGCACGGCCACGCGCACGTGTTCACCGGCGACTGCCTCTTCCCCGGCGGCGTCGGCAACACCCACGACGACCCGGAGGCCTTCAAGAGCCTCATCGACGACGTGCAGCACAAGCTCTTCGAGCAGCTGCCCGACGAGACCTGGGTCTACCCGGGCCACGGCAACGACACCACGCTCGGTGCGGAGCGTCCGCACCTCGCCGAGTGGCGCGAGCGCGGCTGGTAGGGACGGCAACGCGTCAACTTCCGGACACGGAGCACTCCTTCCGGTCGTTGACGGCCGAACCCGTGTCCCGGCGGACGGGGAGGCGGTATCTGGTGCCGCATGCCACAGGACCCCTCCCCGCCTCCCGCCCCTTCCGCCACCCCCGCTCCTGCGGCCCCACGGGCCGCTGAGGCCGGGGGCCGCTCCGGGCCGGGCATGCCGCGCCTCGCGGCCGCCGCGCTCGCCGGGACCGCCATCGAGTTCTACGACTTCTTCGTGTACGGGACGGCCGCGGCCCTCGTGCTCGGCCCGCTCTTCTTCCCGTCCTTCTCCCCGCTCGCCGGGACCCTCGCCGCCTTCGGCACCTTCGGCGTGGGCTTCCTCGCCCGCCCGCTGGGCTCCGCCGTCTTCGGCCACATTGGCGACCGCTACGGCCGGCGCCCGGTGCTGCTGGCCTCTCTGCTGCTCACCGGCCTCGCCACGGTCGCCGTCGGCTGCGTGCCGACGTACGGGACGATCGGCATCGTCGCACCGGCGCTGCTGCTCCTGCTGCGCTTCCTCCAGGGCCTCGGGCTCGGCGGGGAGTGGGGCGGCGCGGTGCTGCTGACCGCCGAGCACGCGCCGGAGCACCGGCGCGGACTGTGGGCGAGCTTCCCGCAGGTCGGCCCGGCGGTGGGGTTCCTGCTGGCCAACGGTCTGATGCTGGGGCTGTCCGCCTCGCTGACCGACGCCCAGTTCACCTCCTGGGGGTGGCGCGTGCCCTTCTGGGCGGCCGGGCTGCTGGCGCTGGCAGGGTTGTGGCTGCGCCGCTCGGTGGAGGAGACCCCGCAGTTCCGTGCGCTCGCGGCGACCGGACGCCGGGCCGAGGCCCCGCTCGCCGAGGTGCTCCGGGGCCACTGGCGGCTGCTCCTGCTGACCGGCGGGGCCCTCGCGGTGGGCTACGCCGTCTTCTACGCGGTCACCACGTGGTCCCTCGCCTACGCCGCCCAGCACCTCTCCGTGGGCCGCACGACGATGCTGGCCTGCATCATGGCGGCCGTCGCCTTCAAGGGGCTGATGACACCGCTCCTGGCGATGCTGGGTGACCGCTACGGGCGGCGGCCGCTGTGCCTGGCCGGGTGCGCGGCCAGCGCCGTGTGGATGTTCCCGCTGGTGGCGCTGTTGCGGACGGCCGACCCGCTGCTGATGACGCTGGGCTTCGCGGTGGCGTTGCTGGGCATGGTGACGATGTTCGCGGTGGTCGGCGCGTACCTGCCGGAGCTGTACGCCCCGCGGATCCGTTGCACGGGGGCGGCGGTCGGCTACAACCTGGGCGGGGTGCTGGGCGGGGCGCTGACCCCGATCGTGGCGACGGCGCTGGCGGACGGCTCCGGTCCGCCGTGGGGCGTAGCGGCGTACCTGACCGCGATCGCCCTGGTCAGCCTGGCCTGCTTCGCGCTGCTGCCGGAGACCAGCCCCGCGGCGGCGCGCAGGAGGCCGGGCACGGGGACCGCGGGGACGGAAACGGACAGGGGGGCGGCCGAAGCGGCCGCCCCCGTGTAGGCCCGCGGACGCGGTCCGCGGGCCGGGTCAGGCGTCGATGCTCTCGGTGCGGGCGGCGGCCTCGGCCGTCGCCTGCTTCTTCGAGGCGATCAGGCTGGTGATCGTGGTGATGACCAGGACACCGCAGATGACGCCCAGGGAGACGGGGATCGAGATCTCCGGGACGTGCACCCCGGACTCGTGCAGCGCGTGCAGCACCAGCTTGACGCCGATGAAGCCGAGGATGATCGACAGGCCGTAGCTGAGGTGGACCAGCTTCTCCAGCAGGCCGCCGATGAGGAAGTACAGCTGGCGCAGACCCATCAGAGCGAAGGCGTTGGCCGTGAAGACGATGTACGGGTCCTGGGTCAGGCCGAAGATGGCGGGGATCGAGTCCAGCGCGAACAGCACGTCGGTGGTGCCGATGGCGAGCATGACGATCATCAGCGGCGTCAGCACGCGCTTGCCGTTGTTGATGATGAAGAGCTTGGTGCCGTGGTACTGGTCGGCGACGCCGAACTTCTTCTCGACGGACTTCAGGAGGCGGTTCTCCTCGAACTCCTCCTCGTCCTCGTCCTTGCGGGCCTCCTGGATCAGCTTCCACGCGGTGTAGATCAGGAACGCGCCGAAGATGTAGAAGACCCAGCTGAAGCTGGCGATGATCGCGGCACCGGCGGCGATGAAGATCGCGCGCAGCACGAGTGCGATCAGCACGCCGACGAGCAGCACGCGCTGCTGGAGGTGGGAGGGCACCGCGAACTTCGCCATGATCAGGACGAAGACGAAGAGGTTGTCGACGCTCAGGGACTTCTCGGTGATGAAGCCCGCGAAGAACTCCTGGGACGCCTGGGGCGTGCCGAAGAACCAGAGGCCGACACCGAAGAGCGCGGCGAGGACGATCCAGACGACCGTCCAGGTGCCGGCTTCCTTGATCGACACGTCGTGCGGCTTGCGGCCGATGAAGAAATCGGCACCGATGAGCAGGGACAGACCGACAATGGTCGCGACCCAAAGGGCCCAGGAAACTTCCACGGTGAACACGCCTCCGGCGGATGGCTCAGCACTTCGTCAGCGTCATCGCTGCCGGAGGTCTCTTCCACCCGGACGGCCTGGAGGCCGTGGGCCGACGCCCCGGGACCGACCGCGCTCGGGTGCGCGGTGATGGTCCGTATTGACGGGTACGCCGTAGCAGGAAAGCAGGAATACTCCCCTCCGCGCGGACGAGCTTACCCGCCGAAGGCCGCGAAGGTAAAGGGAATGCCAAAAGATGGTCATGGGCGGGTAGTGCGCCGGGCCTCCGCCACCCGGTCGAGCGCCTGGTCGAGGATCCGGCTGCCCGGCGGCGGGACGTCCGGCTCGAAGGTCCAGGCGTGCTGCACCCAGGGGTCGGCGAGGTGGTTGTCCGGAACCGGGGACAGCCGCATCAGCGAGCGCCACAGCGGGTCCAGCAGCGGCCCGTAGGCCGATGCCTCGTCGCGGTCCGCGACCATCAGCAGGTGCACGCCGACCGCCGCGCCCTCGTCGGCGAGGTAGCGCAGCTGGGTGACGGCCCGGTCGTCGAAGCCGTGCGGGAAGTCGTGCACGATGAGCAGCTGCTCGGCTGTGTCCACGTCGGGGGGCAGGTCCTCGGGCGCTCCGGCCCGCAGCGCCATCTGTACGAGGTCCACCCGCCGGGTCAGCTCGGCCAGCGTGCGGGTGACCCCCGCGGCGCCGGCGGCGGGCGGCGCGGCCAGCACCCCGGCCCGTACCAGGGGTGTCAGGGAGGCGGCGCCGGCCCCGGCCGCGTCGATGACGTGGACGGAGAACCGGTCGGCGGGGTGGACCGCGAGCAGTCGCACCGCGTGCGCGACGGCCATGTCCATGGCGGCACGGCGCAGCCGGTCGGTGTCCATGGCCATCGCGGCCTCGGACCCGGTGCGGCCGTTGTCGATCCACAGCCCGCGCTCCAGCGGGAGCCGGACCAGCATGGGGATGCGCAGGTCGGGCCGCTCGGGCAGGTGCAGGTCACCCAGGCGCAGGGCGAGCGGCCCCTCCTCGGGCGTGCGGTGGCCGTGCCATACGGGGTTGTCCCACCGGGCGTAGGAGGCCGGCAGCGCGGGCTCGACGACCTCGGCCTCGGCGATCAGCTGGGCGAGGTCCCGGTCGAGGACGGCCTGGGCCTGGGCGACCAGTTCCTCGCGGCGGGCCCGCGCGGTGTCGCGGGCGGCGTCGCCGGATCCACCCAGGCGGTGGCGCGGGTCGGAGAGGGCGTCGTCGAGCTCGCGGTCCATGCGGTTGTCGGCGAACTCCACGGCGCTGCGGTAGGCGGCGACGGTGCGGGCCAGGTCCTCGAACATGCCCCAGACCTGGTTGTAGAGCCGTTCGTCCATGGACCAGCCACTGGCGTCGCCGGCGACCGGCCGCGGGGGCTGTCCGGGCTCCGCCGCGGCGGCGGGCCGCGGGGCCGGCTCGGGCGGCTCACTGCTGGTGCGGCGGCGGCGCGGGTGGGTGTAGCTGATCGTGGGCGGGGAGCCGTCACCGCCGGGGGCGGGGCCGGGCGTACCGGCGTACGGGACGCCGGGGACCGGGATCGGGTCCGGGGGCTCCGGGGCGGAAGCAGGCGCCTGGGCGGGGGTCTGCGGGGCGCGCAGGTCGCCGACGAGGGTGGGCATGGCGGCGAGCGTCGCGTCGGCCTCCTTCGCCGGGGCGGCCGTGCGCAGGGCGGTGGCGGCCAGCTCCCGGGCGGCCGGCACGGACAGCCCGCCGTCGGCGAGCAGGGCGCCGAGGCCGTCGGCGTAGCCCTGGCCGACGGCCCGGACCTTCCAGGCGTCCTGGCGCCGGTACAGCTCCAGGGCGACCACGGCGGTCTCGGCTTCCAGTCCGGTCAGGGTGTAGCCGGCGATCTCGGTGCCGCCGTCGGCGGCGGCCACGGTCACGTGGGAGGCCGGGACCGCTCCGAAGCGGACCGGGCCGCCGGGTGGCAGCACGAGCAGCACGCCGACGCGGTGGACGTCCGCCGCGACGGCGTCGAGGTCCACCGCGAAGGAGTGCCGGTCGGCGAGTTCCGCCGGCGCGTCCACGCCCGGGAGGGACCTGGCGCCCGGGTGGGCGAGGGCCGCGCCGCCGGAGAGCCGGCCCTGTTCGTCGGCGAGCGAGGCCAGGGCCAGCACGGGCGTACCCGCCGAGACCCTGATCTCCACCCGGCTTTGGGACACGGGGTGGTTCTGCCCCCGGACCAGTTCGGCCGTCATCGTGCAGCCCCTCCCCCGTGCCTTCTTCTCTTCTTCCGGTACGGCTACAGGTGCGGCAGGATCGCCGGCATCAGGTCCTGGAAGGTCCGGCCGTTGGCCGGGTTGCCCAGGGCCGTCATCTGCCAGCCGGATCCCACGCGGGACACCTTGGCCATGATCTGCGCGGTGTACGCGCCGCCGCCGTCGAGGGTGTAGCGGGCCAGCTCCTGGCCGTTGGTCTCGTCGACGATGCGGCAGAAGGCGTTCTGCACCTCCTGGAACGTCTGGCCGGTGAAGGAGTTCACCGTGAAGACGATCTGGTCGATGTGGACCGGCACGCGCTGGAGGTCGACGAGGATCGCCTCGTCGTCCCCGCCCTGGCCGACGCCGCCGACCAGGTTGTCACCGGTGTGGCGCACCGAGCCGTCGTCGCTCTGCAGGTGGCGGAAAAAGACCACGTCGACCGGCTGCTTGTCGGCGAAGAGCACCGCCGACGCGTCGAGGTCGATCTCCCGCGTCCGCGAGCCGAACAGTCCGCGGCGCTTGGCCGCCTGCCAGCCCAGGCCCATCCGGACCGCGGTCAGCGTCCCTCCGTCCGACTTCTGCAGACTGATGGCCTGGCCCTTGGTCATGTTGACCGTCACGCGCGTCCCCTCTCCGTAGCCCGCCCCAGTTGACTGGTGCGCAGCGTGTTCCTGCGGCTGTGACCCAACCCTACTGACACCCCCGGACTCAGGCGAGGCCCGCTTCCTTCATCTGCCGGAGCTCCTTCTTCAGCTCGCCGACCTCGTCCCGGATCCGGGCCGCGACCTCGAACTGGAGCTCCGCCGCGGCGGCGCGCATGCGGTCGGTCATCTGCTCGATGAGCGAGGCCAGTTCGGCGGCGGGCCGGTCGGTGAGCACCTCGGCCGCCGTGCCGCCCCTGGCCGGTTTCGTTCCCTTGGCGCCCTTGACACCCTTGGCGCCCTTGGCACCCGCCGGGGCGTGGGGGGCGGGACCACCGAGCGCCGGCACCGGCGCCTTGGCGCCCTTGCCCTCCTTCGACTGCCGGTATCCGGTGCCGAGGAGCTGTTCGGTGTCGAGTTCCTCGCGGGCGATGGTGGCGACGATGTCGTTGATCTTCTTGCGGAGCGGCTGCGGGTCGATCCCGTTCGCCGTGTTGTAGGCGATCTGCTTCTCGCGGCGCCGGTTGGTCTCCTCGATCGCCTTCTCCATGCCCGGCGTGACCTTGTCCGCGTACATGTGGACCTGGCCGGAGACGTTGCGCGCGGCGCGGCCGATGGTCTGGATCAGGGAGGTGCCCGACCGCAGGAAGCCCTCCTTGTCGGCGTCGAGGATCGCCACCAGGGACACCTCGGGCAGGTCGAGGCCCTCGCGCAGCAGGTTGATGCCGACCAGGACGTCGTACTCGCCGGCCCGCAGCTCGCGCAGCAGCTCGATGCGGCGCAGGGTGTCGACGTCACTGTGCAGGTAGCGGACCTGGATGCCGAGCTCCAGGAAGTAGTCCGTGAGGTCCTCGGCCATCTTCTTGGTGAGGGTGGTGACCAGGACCCGCTCGTCCTTCTCCACCCGCTCGCGGATCTCGTGCACCAGGTCGTCGATCTGGCCCTCGGTGGGCTTGACCACGACCTCGGGGTCGATGAGGCCGGTGGGGCGGATGATCTGCTCGACGAAGCCGTCGCCGCGGGAGAGCTCGTACTTTCCGGGGGTCGCCGACAGGTAGACGGTCTGGCCGATGCGCTCCTGGAACTCCTCCCACTTCAGCGGCCGGTTGTCGAGCGCGGACGGCAGGCGGAAGCCGTGGTCGACCAGGGTCCGCTTGCGGGACGCGTCGCCCTCGTACATGGCGCCGATCTGCGGGACGGTGACGTGCGACTCGTCGATGACCAGGAGGAAGTCCTCCGGGAAGTAGTCGATGAGGGTGTTGGGCGCCGATCCCCGCTCGCGGTCGTCCATGTGCAGCGAGTAGTTCTCGATGCCGGAGCAGGAGCCGATCTGGCGCATCATCTCCAGGTCGTAGGTGGTGCGCATGCGCAGGCGCTGCGCCTCCAGCATCTTGCCCTGCTTCTCCAGCTCGTCGAGGCGCTCGGCCAGCTCGGCCTCGATGCCGTTGATCGCCTTCTCCATGCGCTCCGGGCCGGCGACGTAGTGGCTGGCGGGGAAGACGTAGAGCTCGCGGTCCTCGCTGATGACCTCGCCGGTCAGCGGGTGCAGGGTGGAGAGGGCCTCGATCTCGTCGCCGAACATCTCGATGCGGACGGCCAGTTCCTCGTAGACCGGGAAGATCTCGATGGTGTCGCCGCGCACCCGGAAGGTGCCGCGGGTGAAGGCGACGTCGTTGCGCGTGTACTGGATGTCGACGAAGCGGCGCAGCATCTGGTCCCGGTCGATCTCCTCGCCGACCTTGAGAGCGACCATCCGGTCGACGTACTCCTGCGGCGTGCCGAGGCCGTAGATGCAGGACACGGATGCGACGACGACCACGTCCCGCCGGGTCAGCAGGGAATTGGTGGCGGAGTGGCGCAGCCGCTCGACCTCCTCGTTGATCGAGGAGTCCTTCTCGATGTACGTGTCCGACTGCGGTACGTAGGCCTCGGGCTGGTAGTAGTCGTAGTAGGAGACGAAGTACTCGACGGCGTTGTTCGGCAGGAGCTCGCGGAACTCGTTCGCCAGCTGGGCGGCGAGCGTCTTGTTCGGCGCCATGACCAGGGTGGGGCGCTGGAGCTTCTCGATCATCCAGGCGGTGGTCGCCGACTTGCCGGTGCCGGTCGCACCCAGCAGGACGACATCCTTCTCACCTGCACGGATGCGCTTCTCCAGCTCGGCGATGGCCGCCGGCTGGTCGCCGCTGGGCTGGTAGGGGCTGACGACCTCGAAAGGCGCCACCGTGCGTTCGATCTTCGATACGGGCCGCATGAGTCCACCGTACGACCCCCCACCGACACTCACGTCTCCCCGCCGGGCCGAGGCGCGCTGCGGGCCGGCCCGCCGGTCCGCGCCGACGTCATCCGTTCTGGTCCGTTTGTCGTAGTTCGGTGGCGGCTCGGTGATCTTCAACCCCATGATCGCGGTGAAGTGCATCGCCACAACGTCTGCCGCTCCGCGCCCGTCTGACGCAGGAACAGGGCTCACGACCCGAGGAGAACGCACATGTACGTCCGACCCGCCGCCGCGGCCGCCGCCGCAGTCCTGGGCTTCACCCTCACCCTGCTGGGCGGGACGGCGTCCTACGCCGCCACCGGCCCCGGATCCGCCGCCGGGCCGCTGGGCCTGGAGGGTCCCGTCGTGTACGCGCACCGGGGGGCTTCCGCGTACGCCCCGGAGAACACCCTGGAAGCGGTCGACCTGGCGATGCGCATGGGGTTCGACTGGGTCGAGAACGACGTGCAGCGCACCAAGGACGGCGAGCTGGTGGTGATCCACGACGACACCCTGGCCCGGACCACCGACGTCGAACAGGTCTTCCCCGACCGCAGGCCCTGGCGGGTCAAGGACTTCACGGCGGCCGAGATCTCCCGGCTGGACGCGGGCAGCTGGTTCGGCGAGGAGTACGCGGGCGCCTTCGTACCGACGCTGCGCCAGTACCTCGACCGGGTGCAGCGCAACCGGCAGCGGCTGCTGCTGGAGATCAAGAAGCCGGAGCTCTACCCGGGGATCGAGGAGCAGACCCTGAGGGTGCTGGGCGAGGCGGGCTGGCTCGACGCGCGCCACGTCTCGCAGCGCCTGGTGGTGCAGAGCTTCAGCGCCGACTGCGTGCGCATCGTGCACGGGCTGCGCCCCGACCTGGTGACGGCGTTCCTGGGCACCCCGCCCGTGGCGGAGCTGCCCCGGTACGCGGAGTTCACCGACCGGATCAACCCCTGGCACACCACCATCTCCGCCGACTGGGTCGCGGCCGTGCACGGCCTGCTCGGGGCCCACGGCCGGGCGATGGAGGTGGACACCTGGATCGTGGACGACGCGGCGACCGCCCGGAAGGTGCGGGACATGGGCGTGGACGGGATCATCACCAACGCCCCGGACGTGGTCCGGGAGGCGGTCGGCGGCTTCTGAGTCCACGCACGGCCGCGAGTTGTCGCAGGCGCGCCGTACCGTGGACGCGTGGACAGCACCGAGCGGCCCCGCGGACCGCACCTCGAATGGACCGTCGTCGCCAGTGACATCGGCCCCCTGTTCCTGGCCGCCACCCCCGAGGGGCTGGTCCGGGTCGAGTTCCATGCCGGGCCGGACCGGATCGACCGGATGGCAGGACCACTGGTCTCCCGGCTCGGGGCCGACGCCCGGCGGCCCGCGCCGGGCGAGGAGGAGCTGCTGGCCGAGCCGGTGCGCCAGCTCGCCGCGTACTTCGCCGGTGCCCTGAGGCGCTTCGACCTGCCGCTGGACTGGCGCCTCAGCTCCGGCTTCAACCGGCAGGTGCTCCAGGAGCTGGACCGTTCCGTGCCCTACGGATCGGTCGTCGGCTACGGGGAGCTGGCGGCCCGCGTCGGCCAGCCCGGCGCCGCCCAGGCCGTCGGCAACGCCATGGGGTCGAACCCGCTGCCGCTGGTGGTGCCCTGCCACCGGGTCGTGGAGAACGACGGCGGCATCGGCGGTTTCGGGGGCGGACTGGAGACCAAGCGGCAGCTCCTCGCGTTGGAGGGAGTGCTTCCGCAGCCGCTGTTCTGAGCCCCCCGTGGCGGCCGTGCCCTGCGGGACCGGCCGCCGCGACGGCCCGGTTCCGCAGGGCGGTAAGGGGTGGCACACTGCGGCGGTGAGTACTGCTGCAGCCGCACCCGGCCCCACCGCGTCCTCGGCGACCCGCACCGCGCACCCGCGAGGGCGGGGTCCGGCGTGACCGCCACGCCCGGCACGGACCGCCCCGCCCCACCGCTCGCCCTCCCGGACCTCGCACGCCTGCGGAAGCGCACCTCCCGGGTGCTCATGGCCGGCCAGGTTCTCGGCGGCCTCGGCGTGCCCATCAGCATCGCCCTGGCCCCTGTGCTCGCCACCGAGGTCAGCGGCACCGAAGCACTGTCCGGCTTCGCCTCCACCGCCTCGGTGATCGGCACCGCCCTGGTCTCGCTGCCGCTCGCCGCCCTGATGACCGCGCGCGGCCGACGCCCCGGCCTGGTCCTGGCGTACGGGATCGGCGCCCTCGGGGCGGGCCTCGTCGTCCTCGCCGCCACGGTCCGGAGCTTCCCGCTGCTGCTGCTCGGCATGGCCGCCTTCGGCGCCGCCTCCTCCGCCAACCTCCAGGCCCGGTTCGCCGCGGCGGACCTCGCCGCCCCGGACCGCCGGGCCCGGGCCATCTCGCTCGTCGTGTGGTCGTCCACCCTCGGCGCGGTACTCGGACCCAACCTGTCCGCTCCGGCGAGCCGCAGCTTCGCCGGCACCTCCATACCCGAGACGGCGGGTCCCTTCGTATGGGCCGCCGTCGTCTTCGTGCTGACCGGCACGCTGATCGCCGTACTCCTGCGCCCCGACCCGCTGCTGACGGCGCGGGCACTCGCCGCGCCCGAGGAGCGGGCCCGCGAGGGCCACTCGATCCGCGCCGGGATCGCCGCCGTGCGCGCCTCGCCGCGGGCCCGGCTCGCCCTCCTCACCGTCGCCGTGTCCCACACCACCATGGTCTCGATCATGGTCATGACCCCGGTGGACCTGGGCCACCACGGCGCCGGGCTGGAACTCGTCGGACTGGTGATCAGCGGTCACATCGCCGGAATGTTCGCCTTCTCCCCGCTCATGGGATGGCTCGCGGACCGGTTCGGCCGGCTCACCGTGATCGGCCTCGCCGCGGGACTGCTGTCGGTCGCGGCGCTGCTCGCGGGGACGGCCGGGCCCAGCCACGGCCGCAGCGCGCTCGGCCTCTTCCTGCTCGGCCTCGGCTGGTCCGCCGGCATGGTGTCCGGCTCGGCCCTGCTGACCGACTCGGTGCCGCAGGCGGCGCGGGCCGCCGTGCAGGGCCTGAGCGACCTCACCATGAACACGGCCGCGGGCGTCGGCGGAGCCGCCGCCGGCGTGATCATGTCCCAGGCGGGCTACGGCTGGCTCAACGCCGTCGGGGCCTCGCTGCTGCTGCCGATGGCGGCGCTCGCCCTGTTCACCGCGCGGCGTCACCCCGCGGATCCCCAAGGGATCAGTAGCTGATGTGGTAGGCCTTGCGGAGCGTCTCGTGAACGGTCCACACGGTCCTGTCGCCCTCCCGCAGGACGCAGGCCGAGCCCGGGCCCAGCTCCAGGGTCGCGCCGCCCTCGACCTCGACGGTGGCTCGTCCGCCGACCACCACGAACAGCTCGTTCGCCTCGACGTCGGTGACCACGCCCGGGGTGATCTGCCAGATCCCGCGGACCTGCTTGCCGTCGGGCGACTCCCACAGGACCTTGCCCGTGACCACCGGATCGCCGGAGACGATCTGCCCGGGGTCGAGGTCCTCCGGCTCCAGCTCCACGTCCGCCACGGTGACGGCGAAGGAGGCGGGGACGGGGACGGGGACGGCAGAGTGATCACTGGTGCTCATGGCGCGCCAGCCTAGTGCGGACCGCCCGCCCGGCGCGGTGACCACAGCGTCCAGGAACGGACCGGCCCACGAGGCACCCTGTCCAGTGGGACCGGGACGGGCGGCGTTGCGGAGCAGCTGGTGGGAGCCGGTGTCCGCCGGTGCGTGCCAGGCGGTGCCGCACAGGCCCGCCTCCCGGGCGAACCGCGCGGTCCGCTCCCGCCTGAGCGCCCGGTACGTGGCGCGCGAGGTCCGGGGCGTCCCGGTGTCACCGGCCCGCAGCAGGTCCCCGTACGGCCGGGTGGACAGCAGCAGCACTCCGCCGGGCCGCGGGACGCGCCGGGTTTCGGCCAGGGCGGCGCGCACGTCCTGCGCGGTCGGCAGGTGGGGCACGACGAGTCCGCGGTCGGCGGCCTCCCGCGCGGCGCGGGCGGCGGCGCGGGGGCTCAGGTCGGTCCCCGTGACCTCGTGGCCCGGCGCGGACAGGCCCGGTGCCTGGGTTCCGATGCCGCAGGCGTGGTCGAGGACGGCGTGCGGTCCGGGGCCCGGCGCGGCGGTGAGCAGGGCGTCGAGGGCCCGGCCCCGCGGGGCGACGGATGCGTGCCGGTCTGCGTGGACGGGCTCGTGGCGGTCGGCGGGTACGTCGTAGAAGCCGCGCGCGTCCCCGGGGGGACGCTACTCGGACAGCTTGGGACGGGAGTGACGGGAGTGCGTTTGGAGGCGGTGATCCCGTGCCATGGATGGGGACATGTCACAGCACAGAGCAGCTGCATCGCCGTCCGGTGGACCGGTCCTGTCGGAAGAGGTGCGCGAGGCGCTCACGCAGGGCAGGCCCGTGGTGGCCCTGGAGTCGACGATCATCGCGCACGGTCTGCCCCGCCCCCGCAACCTGGAGGTGGGCCTCGAACTGGAGGAACTGGTCCGCTCACAGGGCGCGGTTCCGGCGACGATCGCGGTCGTGGACGGCGTGGCCCGCGCGGGCCTGGACAAGTCCCAGCTGGAGCGGATCGCGGCCGGTGACGGCGTGCGCAAGCTCGGCCACCGCGATCTGGCGCCCGCGCTGGCGACGGGCGCGACCGGGGCGACGACGGTGTCCGCGACGGCCTTCCTCGCTGCCCGGGCGGGCCTGCGCGTCTTCGCGACGGGCGGGCTGGGCGGCGTCCACCGCGAATGGGCGCAGACGCAGGACGAGTCGGCGGACCTCTCCCTGCTGGCGCGGACCCGGATCACGGTGGTGTGCGCGGGGGTGAAGTCCATTCTGGACGTCCCGGCCACGCTGCAGCGGCTGGAGACGCTGGGGGTGGGCGTGCTCGGATTCGGCACGGACCGGTTCCCCGGGTTCTACCTGGCCGATTCCGGCGAGCCGGTGGACTGGACCGTGCACCGGCCCGAGGAGGTCGCGGCGGTGATGGCCGCTCAGGACGCTCTCGGCGGCCCGCAGTCGGCGCTGCTCGTGGCCAATCCGGTGGCGGCCGAGCAGCAGCTGGACCCGCAGCTGCACGACCGGGTCCTGGCCGAGGCCCTCGCCGCCTGCCGCGCGCAGGGGATCACGGGGCAGGCCGTGACCCCGTTCCTGCTGGGGTTCCTGGTACGGGCGACGGCCGGGGCCTCGCTGGAGGCGAACCTGGCGGCGGTACGCGGCAACGTACGGCTCGGCGCCCGGATCGCAGGGGCCTGGGCGGCGCGGGCATGACCGCGGCGGGGGCGCTGCTCGTGGTCGGGGACGTGGTGACGGACGTGGTGGCCATGCATCCGGAGCCGCTGGCCCCGGCCACCGACACCGCGGCCCGTATCCGGACCCTGCCGGGCGGGGCGGGGGCCAACGCGGCGTGCTGGGCCGCCCGTACGGGGAGCGCCGAGGTACGCCTCCTCGCGCGGGTCGGCACGGAAGCGGCGCGGTGGCACGAACGGGCCCTGGTGGACGCGGGGGTGCGGCCCCGGCTGGTGGTCGACGCGGAGGAGCCGACCGGGACGGTGGTGGCCCTCGTGGGCAAGGACGCCGAGCGGACCTTCCTCACCGACAGCGGGGCCTCGCTGCGGCTGTGCCCGGCCGACTGGGCTCCGTCCTTGCTGGACGGGGCGGCGCATCTGCACCTGTCGGGCTATCTGTTCTTCGCCGACAGCAGCCGGGAGCTGGCCGCGGTCGCGCTGCGGGCGGCGCGGACGCGGGGCGTTCCGGTGAGCGTGGACCCCGCCTCGGCGGGGTTCCTGGCGGCGCTGGGCCCGCAGCGGTTCCTCGACGCCGTGGCGGGGGCGGGGGTCCTGCTGCCGAACGAGGACGAGGCCCGGCTGCTGGCCGGGCTGCCGGAGCGGGCCGGGGTGGCCCGGGCGGCGGCGGAGCTGAGCCGGCGGGTCCCGCTCGTGGTGGTGACCCGGGGCCCGGCGGGGGCGCTGGTGGCAGAGCGGGGCCGGATCACGGCCGAGGTGGCGGCCGCGGAGCCGGCCGGGACGGTGGTGGACTCCACGGGCGCCGGTGACGCCTTCACCGGCGGCTTCCTGGCGGCCCGCCTGGAGGGCGCGGACCCGACGGAGTCGGCCCGCGCGGGCTGCCGCGCGGCGGCTCTGGCCATAACCCACCCGGGCGGCCGCCCGTAGGGGCCCGGTGCGTCGCCTGCGCACGAACGGCGCCGAAGCCCGCACACCCCCGGGCCCCGGGCTTCACCCGCGCGATCGCAGCGCGAGCCCGCACAGCGCCCACCCCCAGCCCCACCGACGATCCAAGCTCAAGCCCGCACAGCACCCACCCCCGGCCCCACCGACGATCGCAGCGCGGTCCCGCACAGCACCCACCCCGGCCCCACCGACGATCCGCGCTCAAGCCCGCACAGCGCCCGCTCCCAACCCGCCGACGATCGCAGCGCGGGTCCGGGCAGCGCCCACCCCCGGCCCCACCGACAATCACAGCGCGAGCCCGCACAGCACCCACCCCCGGCCCCACCGACGATCCGCGCTCAAGCCCGCACAGCGCCCGCTCCCAACCCGCCGACGATCGCAGCGCGGGTCCGGGCAGCGCCCGGGGAACGGCGGAAGGGCGGGGCGGGGAGGAGGCTCCGCACGGCGGAACACCGGCACCGCGCCCGCACCCCCACCCGGCGTCACCGCCCCCGGATCCCGGTCCAGGCGGGATGCCTGGGGTCATCGGCCCGCACCACCGCGTCGGCGGCGGCAGCCGGATCCGCCTCCGCCTCGTACCGGGCGAACGCCGCCCCCGTCCACCGCTCGGACTCCTCGGTCCGCCGCGCGAGCGCCCCCGCCGAGAGCCGGACGTGGACGCTCAGGTCGAAGGGGAACCACCGCCCCAGCAGCAGCGGCCCGTGCACCAGCAGCACACCGCCGGCCGGGAGTTCGACGTAGGGGCTGCGGGTCGCCCGGTCGGTCACCGGATCCCACAGGTCCGGCAGCACCCGCCCGGACCCGCCGGGGTCGCTCGGCCCGAACACCTCCCGCCAGAGCGCGGCCGTGTCGTACCAGCCGTCCAGGTACGCGTCCACGTCCCGGCGGCCGAACTCGAAGCGGAGGGACGCCGGGCGCAGGAAGCCGCCGGTCGGTACCACCAGGACCGGGCGTCCGCGCAGCCGCAGTTCCTCCGCGAGCAGCCCGGCGAGGAGGCCGGTGTCCGCCGCGGGCGCCCCGTCGATGCCCACGCGCTGCCGGACGCCGGGCCCGGGGGCGTTGTCCGGGTCGTCGAGATGACCGGCGAGCCGCTCGGCCATCCGCTGCCATGTGATCGCTTCCCACTGCACCGGCCCATTGTCAGTGGCCGCCCGTAGCTTTTCTCACGAGGGATCACCGCGGAAACGGCGCCGGTGGACCGGTTTTCGGGGAGGGGTCTGTCATGGCTCGGGAGACGACGTATCTGGAGCTGTCGCAGGACGGCGGCGGGGCGCACAAGTTCTACGAGGTGACCGTGGACGGCACGGCCGTCTCCGTGCGCTACGGACGGATCGGCGCGCCCGGCCAGGTGCAGAGTTCCTCGTTCCCGACGGCCGAGAAGGCCCGGGCCGCCGCCGCCAAGAAGATCGGGGAGAAGGTCCGCAAGGGGTACGCCCCGGCCGTGCAGGGCCGGCGCGCCGCCCGGGCGGTGACGCGCCGCCAGGTGACGTCGGCGCCGTCGACGGCACGTGCCGTCGCCCCGGTGCTGTGGCGCTTCCGCACCGGTTCCGCCGCCTTCGGGATCCACGTCGACGAGGACCGCTGCTGGGTCGGCAACCAGGCCGGCGATGTCTACACGTTGAGCCACGGCGGTGAGGTGCTGGCCCGCTATTCGCTGCCGGACGGGGTGAAGTGCCTGGTGGCGGACGAGTTCTGGATATACGCGGGCTGCGACGACGGCACGGTGTACGACCTGTCGTCGAAGGTGCCCTTCGGCGCCTACGGGATCGCGGCGGACGTCGACATCTACTGGCTGGACATCCACGAGGGCGTGCTCAACGTCTCCGACGCGAACGGCGGTCTGACCGTCATCGACCACGAGGACGAGCACCAGTGGTCGCGGAAGTCCTCCGGGACCGGTGCGTGGATGGTGCGGGCCGACGAGCGGGCGGTCTACCACGGGCACAGCGCCGGTGTGACGGCCTATGCGGTGGACGGCACCGGGCAGTTGTGGCACAGCGCCACCCCGGGCGGGGTCCTGTTCGGCTGGCAGGAGGAGCACTCGGTGTACGCGGGTACGGTCCGCAACACCGTGCAGCGGCTGTCGAAGGCGTCGGGGGCGACGGAGGCCACCTACCGGTGCGACGCGGCGGTGTATTCGTGCGCGACTTCGCCGGACGGCCGCCATGTCTTCGCGGGTGACTCCTCCTCCTCGGTCTACTGCTTCGGCGCGAACGGGAACCGGCTGTGGAAGCTGGGGACCGGCGGCGGGTCGGCGCTGTCGATGCAGTACCTGGACGGGCGGCTGTACCTGGTGACCACGGACGGCTCCCTGGTCTGCGTGGACGCGAGCGAGCAGGCGATCGCGGCGGCCCAGCAGGGTTCGGTGCCCGCGCCGGTGGACGTGAAGTCGGCTGCCGCGCTGCCGGTGTTCACCCCGGCCGCCTCGGCCTCGGCGGTGGCGACCGTCTCTATGGCCGCGGTGGCCTCGGAGCCGGCGGGCGCCGTGGTGGTGGAGTGCGTCCAGCAGGGCGGCCGGATGCGGGTGCAGGTGGTGTCGAGCGGCTTCGAGCCCTCCTGGAACGTGCAGTTCCCGCGGGGGATCAGGGAGGTCGGTGCCCGGTACGTGGTCGACGGCCTGCACGCGGCGTCCGGGGGCTTCTACCGGGTCCGCGGGGAGATCCGCCGACTGGTGTGAGCGCGGCCGAGCGGGCCCGGGCGGCGGCTCAGCGGGGGTGGCGGAGGCAGACCTCCGGGGTGGCGCCGGCCGGAGCCGGCGTGGGTATGGAGAAGGGGGTCCCCTCGGGCAGCCGGGGGGTCACGTGGAGGACGACCGGTTCGGTGCCCAGGTTGTGGCCCAGGTGTATGTGTCCGATGCCCGCGGGTTCCACGAAGGCGGTCCCGGGCCGGTGCACCTCGACGCTGAGGTCGTGCAGGACCCGGGTCAGGGTGCCCGCCAGGACGACGGCTTCGAGGCGCACCCGGTGGTAGTGCCAGCCGGTGCAGCCACCGGGCGGGATGACGATCTCCCGGCCTGCGGGGATCGTGGTCACGCATGCCCTGCCGGTGCCCATGCCGAAGCCGGTCACCGGCGGCCGCGCCGTGGTCGTCCGCCGTGCGCCCATCTGCTCCTCCTCCGTGGACCGGCCCCCGTGGTCCACGGTCCGCGGCCCACCGTAGGAGTGATCAGGCCGAATCCGGAAGAGTCGGTGAAACCTCAACCTCCCTTCCCCACCAGGTGATAGGGGAGTCGGACGGCGGTATCACACCGGTATGAGCCTGGTCGTGTTCGAGTCGCTGAAGCAGATCCACTGCGCGGAGTGCCGGCAGGGGCCCCTGCGGCACCTGGTGCGCGAGGCCGGTGTGCCCCGGTGCCTGGACTGCGCGGATCTGGGCCACCTCGTCTACCTGCCGCGCGGGGACGCCGCGCTGACCCGCCGTTCGCGCGAGGCGAGTGCGCTGTGCGCGGTCGTGGTCCGTTTCCACAAGCGGCGCCGTCGGTACGAGCGCCTCGGGCTCCTCGTCGAGGAGGCGGCGCTGGCCGGCGCGGAACGGGCCTGTCTGGCGGACTCCGATGCGCGGGCGCGCCGCCGGGAGCGCGACCGGCTGCGTCGCGCGGCGCAGGACGTCCGCTTCACGGCGGCGTTCGCCGCCGAGATAGTGCGGCTGTTCCCCGGCTGCCCGGCCGACCGGGCCGTGGCGATCGCCACCCATGCCTCGCTGCGCGGCAGCGGCCGGGTGGGCCGCACCGCAGCCGGGCGGGCCCTGGACGAGGCGGCGGTCTCGGTGGCGGTGCGGGCGGCCGTACGGCACACCGACACCGAGTACGACGCCTTGCTGATGGCGGGCGTCCCCCGCTTCGCGGCCCGCGCCCGGCTGGCCGCGCGGATCGACGCCATCCTCGACGGATGGCGCACCGTGCCGCGCAGGGAGGCTAGTTGAGGCGGAAGCGGCGGTAGAGCAGGACGCCTCCGAGGAGCAGGGCACTGCCGGCGGGCACCAGGTAGCCGACGCCGTCGGCGCCGGTGCGGGCGAGCGCCTCGGTGTGCCGCGGCGGCTGGACCTCGGTGACCGGGACGACCGGTGTGACGGGGGTGGCCTGCTCGGCCGGGGTGACCGGCTTCTCGACGACGGGCGGCTGGACGGGCTTGCCGGGGGTGGGCTTCTCAACGTTGACGGACGTGTTGCCGTGCACCGGGTTCCCGATGCCGACCACGTTGACGGAGTTGCCGCTGACGTTCAGCGGGAGGTCGACGGGCAGCTGGATCCCATTGCCCGACAATACGCCCGGAGAATCCTTTCCGCGCCCCTCTGCCACTGCTCCCCCGCCGTTCCCGCTGCCCTGCTCGGCATGGTCGCCGCCCGCGGACTCGTTCGCACAGCTGTTGCCGGCCGCGGGATTCAGCACGCCGACCACGTTCACGGTGTTCCCGCAGGCGTTCACCGGCAGGTGCACGGGCAGTTGGATCAGGTTCCCGGACAGCAGACCCGGCGAGCGCTCGGCCCTGCCGTCCGCGTCCGCGTCGGCGTGGGCGAATCCGCCCACACCGGCGACGGCCAGACCGCCGCCCGCAACGACCGCCGCGATCAGGCCGTTTCGACGACTGCTACGCATCACTTTCCCTGCCTTCCGGTGGATTTCGGGTCCTCGCCCCGTACCGGAGACAACGCCTGCGAACCCATACGGGTTATAGAAGCGGTAGGCATTTCACTCAATCGTGTACTGGGTACTGGGCACTTCATGACTGATCGCCCGCTGCTCCTCCTCGACGTGGACGGCCCCCTCAATCCCTTCCGCTCCCCCTTCGCCGGACTGCGCGGGTACAGGAGCCACCGCATGTGGCCGGAGGTATGGCTGTCCTACCGCGACCCCGAATCCCGCAGGGCACGGCGCGGTGCGCGGGTCCGCCTCCATCCGTCCCACGGCGCCCGGCTGCTGGCCCTGCCCTTCGAGCTCACCTGGGCCACCGCGTGGACGCACCAGGCCAACTCCCTGATCTCCCCGCACATCGGGCTCCCCGGGGACCTGTCCGTCGTCGAATGGCCCGAACTGTTCGCCGAGGACCCCGACGGCCTCTCCTGGAAGACCCGGCACCTGAGGGACTGGGCGGCCGGCCGCCCCTTCGCCTGGGTTGACGACATGATCACCCCGCGGGACCGGGAGTGGGTTGCCGCCCACCATCCGGCCCCGGCCCTCCTGCTGCGCGTGCACCCGCGCCACGGCCTGCGGGACCGCGACTTCACGGCCCTGACCCGCTGGGCGGAGGGCCTCAGCCCTGCAGGGCGCTGACCGGGTCCGCGGCGGGGCGGCCCGTGGGCCACCAGTCCTCGTCGTCCGGCCGGGACTCGTAGGCGTACCAGAGGGCGTCACGGCCGAGCCGGAGCTGGCGGGTGCGGGCCGTCAGGCGGTTGCGCTCGGGGCGGAAGACCCCCTGCGACGCGGCGAGGAGCGCCGGGCGGGCCCGGTCGAAGGGGCCGGCCGGCGGGTCCCAGGCCTCTTCGAGGGCGGCCAGGGCGGCACGGCCGCCCTGGCGCCAGGCCGCCGCGGCCCGTGCGAGGTCGGTGGTGGTCCGCCCGGTGGCGCGGGCCAGGTCCCGGTAGAGGACGCGGGCCGCACCCGTCAGGCCCGCCGTGGGATCCGCGGAGGCCAGCCGGACGGCGTCCTGCCACAGGGTGAGCCCGGCGATCGGGTCCTCGCCGGTGGTGAGCACCGCGAGAGCGCGGGCGGCCGCGTCGGAGGCGAGCTGGTCGAGGACCAGCGGGTCCGGGGCCGCCGGGTCGGCCGGGTAGGCGGGCGGGAGGCCCGCCGCCGCGGGCGCGGCGAGCGGCGCGGGCAGCGGCGGCAGCACCCTCCGGGCGAGCGCCTCCCGGGCCGGGACTCCGGGGAAGTCCGGTGCCGCATCGGGCTGTTCGCGTGCGGCGTGGGCGGCGTTGCGGCGGGTCAGGTCGTCGAGGAGCTCCCGCTCGCCGCGGCCGCGCAGGAGCAGCAGGACGAAGGGGTCCTCGTCGAGGAGGCGGGCCGCCCGGTAGCAGAGGGCGGCGGCGTGCTTGCACGGGGGGCGTCCGACGTCCGGGCAGGAACAGCGCGGGACGAGCTCGCCCGCCCCGGGCAGGACGGTCCCCGCCAGGGACTGCGGGACCTCGCGCTCCAGGAGGGCGCCGAGCGCGGCCGGGTCGGCCGCGACCTCTTCCAGCAGCTCGCTCCACTCGGCGTCCGCGAAGGCGGGCAGGATCAGCTCGGTGCGGTACGGGCGGGGCCTGCTGCCCCGGACGTAGGCGACGATCCGGCCGGGAGTGACGGTCACCGCGTCGACGTGCCCGCCGACGGCGTACCCGCGGCCCCGGGCCAGCCGGGCCGGGTCACGGGAGACCTCCTCCAGCGCGGCCACCCAGGCCCGGCCCCACCAGCTCGCCGCCTCCACCCCGGCGGGCACGGTCTCGAAGGTGCGGCGACGGTCGTCCCGCGCGGTGATCATACGGGCCTCCGCAGGGAGACGAGGTCGGCGAGCTCGCGGTCGGTCAGCTCGGTCAGCGCCGCCTCGCCGGAGCCGAGGACGGCGTCGGCCAGGGCCCGCTTCGCCTCCAGCATCTCGGCGATGCGGTCCTCGACGGTGCCTTCGGCGATGATCCGGTGGACCTGTACGGGCTGGGTCTGGCCGATGCGGTAGGCGCGGTCGGTGGCCTGTTCCTCGACGGCCGGATTCCACCAGCGGTCGAAGTGGACGACATGGCCGGCGCGGGTGAGGTTGAGGCCGGTGCCCGCCGCCTTCAGCGACAGCAGGAAGACCGGTACCTCGCCCGCCTGGAAGCGGTCCACGAGCTCCTCGCGGCGCGCCACCGGGGTGCCGCCGTGCAGGAGCTGCGCGGCGATCCCACGGGCCGCCAGGTGCCGCTCGATGAGCCGGGCCATCGTCACGTACTGCGTGAAGACGAGCACCGAACCGCCCTCGGCGACGATCGTGTCCAGCAGTTCGTCCAGCAGGGCGAGCTTGCCCGAGCGGTGCGCGAGCCTGGGCTGCTCCTCCTTCAGGTACTGCGCGGGGTGGTTGCAGATCTGCTTGAGCGAGGCCAGCAGCTTCATGATCATGCCGCGTCGCTCGATGCCCTCGCTGGACCCGATCACGGCCATCGCCTCGTCCACCGCGGCCTGGTACAGGGAGACCTGCTCACGCGTGAGCGACACCGGGTGGTCGGTCTCCGTCTTCGGCGGCAGCTCGGGCGCGATACCCGGGTCGGACTTCTTGCGGCGCAGCAGGAACGGCCGGACCAGCGCCGCCAGCCGGGCGACCGCCGCCTCGTTGCCGCCGTCCTCCTCCTGCTGGTGCTCCACGGGGCGGGCGTGCCGGGCCCGGAAGGTGGTCAGCGGACCCAGCAGCCCCGGCGTGGTCCAGTCGAGCAGCGCCCACAGCTCGGAGAGGTTGTTCTCCACCGGGGTGCCGGTCAGCGCCACCCGGGCCGGCGCCGGGATGGTGCGCAGCGCCTTCGCGGTCGCCGAGTGGGGGTTCTTGACGTGCTGCGCCTCGTCGGCGACGACCATGCCCCAGCGCTGTTCGGCGAGCAGGGCGGCGCTGGCGCGCATCGTCCCGTAGGTGGTGAGCACGAACCCGCCCGTGCAGGACGTCAGGTCCTCGGTGCTGCGGCCGCCGCCGTGGAAGCGGCGCACGGGGGTGCCCGGCGCGAACTTCTCGATCTCGCGCTGCCAGTTGCCCAGGAGGGAGGCGGGGCACACCACGAGCGTGGGCTCGCGGCGGTCCCGGTGCAGGTGCAGCGCGATCAGGGTGACGGTCTTGCCCAGGCCCATGTCGTCGGCGAGGCAGCCGCCGAGACCGAGGGAGGTCATCAGGTCCAGCCAGGCCAGGCCGCGCGCCTGGTAGTCGCGCAGGGTGGCCTTGAGCGCGGCGGGCCGCGGGAGCGGGGCGAGCTCCGCCGTCAGCCGCTCCCGCAGGGCGGCGAGCGCCCCCACGGGCACCGCCTCGACCTGCTCTCCGTCGACCTCGGCCGTGCCCGACAGTGCGGTGGCCAGCGCGTCGACCGGGTCGAGCAGGCCCAGTTCGCGCTTGCGCGCCTTGCGCACCAGCTCCGGGTCGACCCGTACCCATTGGTCGCGCAGCCGCACGACGGGCCGGTGGGCCTGCGCCAGGGCGTCCATCTCGCCGGGGGTGAGCCGGTCGCCGCCGAGGGCCAGTTCCCAGGAGAAGGCGAAGAGGTGTTCCGCGTCGAAGAAGGCGGTCCCGTCGGTGGCGGACCCGGGCGCGGTGGACCGTACGACGGCGGTCGCCGACAGCGTACGGGCCAGGTCGCGCGGCCAGTGGACCACGACCCCGGCGGCCGCCAGCCGGGTCGCGGCCACCCCCAGCAGGTCCTCCAGCTCGGGGTCGGACAGCGCCAGGGCGTCGGGCACGGGCTGGTCCAGCAGGCGCAGCAGGGGCGGCCAGACCCGCGCGGCCCGGCGCAGCGCGAGCACGGCGTCGATCCGGGCGCGGGGCCCGAAACCGGGCCCGGCCGTGCCGGCCCACAGCTGCCCGGCATCGGTGACGAGCGTCGGGTCGGCGAGGCTGTGCACCTGGACGACGGCGGCACCGGCGCGCCGGGTCTCCTCCCCCTCGGCCTCGTCGAAGAGGCGGAAGGAGGACAGGTCGAGCCGGAGCGAGAGCCCGACTCCGGTGTCGGCCCCGGCCGCGACCTGCGCGGCCCACTCCTGTATCCCGGGGACCCGCTGTGCTTCCCGCGCGGCGAACGGCCGTCCGGCGGCGACGGCCGCCGCCGGGGTGCGGGGCAGGCTGTCGGCGACGGCGTCGAGGAAGGCGCGGACCAGCGCTTCCGGCTCGGGCAGCCGGAGCGGGCGGCGCCCGGCGAGGGGCGTCGCATGCCCCTCGTGGGGCAGGGCGGCGGCGATCGCGCGCAGATGGGCGATGTCGGCGGCGTCGAGCGGGCCCGCCCGCCAGGCGTCGACCTCCTCGGGGGTGAGCCCGGGGAGCAGCCTGCCGCGCGCGGCCAGGGTGAGGGCCTGCGTGGCGGCCGCGCCCCAGGCCCGGGTGGCGGGATGCGCGGCGGGGCTGCGCGGGGCCCGCACGAGCAGGGGCAGGGCGGCGGCCACGGAGAAGGTCACCGCGGGCACGGTCCGGCTGCGGACCCCGGTGCCGTGCGGACGGACGACCGTGAGCGGGCCCGGTGTGCCGGCCTCGGGCAGGGGGTCCCCGTCGGGCGACCAGAAGGCGACCCGGCCCTGGCGGGGGACTGCGGCGGGCAGGAAGACGGCGGCGTGGCGCAGCAGCGCGGAGGCCTGCGGCATCGACTGCTGCGGCTGCTGTGGCTGTGGCTGCGGCAGTGCCCGCGACCACGGCGGCGGCTGCGGCTGCGCAGGCGCCTGCGTCTCCGGCTGCGCTGTCATGGTGTCCCCTCCCTCTCCCTCACGACGTGCTCACACGGTCCTCGCAGACCTTCCGGCCCCTTCGCCACGAGTTTAGGTGCGACCACCGACAACGCCCCTGACCTGCAGCTTCAGCGGGCCCAGCGGCCCTGCTCCAGCGCGTACCCGTAGACCGGCCGGCCGGTCGCGGCGCTCGTGCGCAGCGGGCGTCCTCCGTCGTCGATGCGCAGCGTGCCCGAGTCGGCCGGCGAGGTCCACCTCAGGTCGAGGGACCAGTCACAGTCACAGCCCGTGGTGGTGGCCTCGACCCGCAGGACGACCGGCTCGGCCGCCGAGACCCGCAGGGGAAAGGCCGGGGCCGGCTGCCGGCTCCCCCCGTCGCTCCCGGCGACGGGGCGGGCCAGCGGGCGCGGCGCGTCCAGGTTGACGGCGAAGGCGGCCGGGGTCAGCCCTCCGCCGCAGCCCTGGGACATCTGGTAGACGTTCCAGGCGGGCGGCGTACGGCGGGCACCCACCCGCACCTCCAGGCCCTCCAGGACGACCGCTCCCCCACCCGTGCCGTGCAGGGTGACCTCGACGATCTGGGACCCCGCGTGCACGGCGCGCTGCGCCGATGCCCAGGCGGGCGCGTCCGCCTCCACGGGCGGCGGGGCCACCGAGCCGGGACCCCGCTCGGTCAGGTACGCGTGATCGCAGCCCGCGGCCCACACGTGCGACCGCACCGCCGCCTTCAGGGGCGCCGCCGGTGCCCGGCCGGGCGGCGGGGCGGAGGACGGGGCCGGCGCGGTGGCGGGCCCGCCCTCCGGTACCGACGGCCGCGCCGGACCCGGCTCCGAACCCGGCTCCGAACCCACCGCCGACTCCGGCGGGGCAGCTCCCGCCTCCGCCGGGGGCTGCCCCGCGGAGGCGGGTCCGGAAGGGCCCCGCGCACCGGCCCCGCCCCCCGTCCCCGCACCGGCGGAGGGCGCGCCCGGGTCCGGCCCGGTCACCGCCAGCAGCGCCACGGCCACCGCCCCCGCCGCCAGCCCGGCGGCCGCGACCGCGCCCGCCCTGCGCCGGTACCAGGACGGGCGGGCCCGAGGCCCTGCCGCCGTGGCCGAGCCCACCACCACGGCCGGCTCCGCAGCGACGGGCTCCGGCTCCCGATCCGACTCCGCAGCGACGGCCTGCACCGGCTCCGGCGCGGGCCGGGGCGCGGTCGCCCCCGCGCGCCGCCGGGCGTCCGCCAGCAGCCACGCCCGGTGCAGGTCCACCGCCTCCGCCGCCGAGGCCCCGCAGGCCCGCGCGAAGCGGTCCACCACGGCGAACTCGGCGGGCAGCGCGTCCCCGCTGCAGTAGCGGTGCAGTGTCGACGTACTCGTGTGCAGTCTGCGCGCCAGTACCCCGTAACTCAGCCCGCCGCGTTCCTTCAGCTCCCGCATCAGCCGCGCGAAATCCTCGGCCTCACTCACGGTGTCCCCGCCCCCGTCCCGTGGCTCCGTTCCATGCCTGAGGTGTTCCCCCAGGTGACAGCGTGTACGGGCGTTCCAGTGTCCCGATTTCGCCCCGAACCGTGGCCCCCCGCCCCCGGCCGGGGAACAGTCTCGTCAGGCACACCGATTCGTCCACGGGGAGAACCGACATGTTCCGACGTACCGACACCGCCGCCACCCTCGCGACCGCGCTGGTCGCGGCGGCCGCCACCCTCGCCCTGACCGCCTCGACCTCCGCCGCGGCCGCCACCGCGCCCGGGTTCCTGAACGGCACCGATCTGCCGCCGCACCCGGCGTCCGCCTGGTACGCCGGCGCGATCACCGCGGGGCTGCCCGAGACGGCGCCGTTCTGCCTGGACGGCGCGCTCCCGGCGGCCGGCAGCTGGCACCGCACGTTCGGCACCGAGTTCGACACGGGCGCCGTACAGGTCTCCGTACGGTCCGCCTCGCCCGCCGCGGCCGCCAGGCTCGTCGGCGCGCTGGAGCGCAGGGCCGCCGCCTGCGCCGCCGACTGGCTGCGCACGACCCCGGGCGGCACGGCCTCCTGGCAGGACTACGGGACCCTGCCCGTCGAGGAGGGCGCGCACGTCTACGGAGTCCACACCTCGATCCCGGAGTCCGAGCCGGGGGTGCACCTGTACGGGATCGGGCGCGACGGCTCCACCGTGACCGTCGTGAAGTGGGGACAGATGGGCGACCTGTCCCAGGCCCCGGTCGCCGCCTTCAAGAAGACGACGGCGAAAGCCGTGAACAAGCTCAACCCGTAGCCGCGGGCCCCGGCGCCCGGCCGAGTGGGACCATGGACAGCGAGAGGCGATGGCCATGCGTTCCGGAAACGAGCCGGTGACAGCACGCAGTCCGCTGCGGCTGCGGTTCTGGCTGGGCGTCTGGGGGCTGGTCTGGGCCGCCACCGGGACGGCCGCCTTCTCGCTGGCGGGCCGTCCCGGATGGGCGGCCGCCTGCGGTGCGCTGACTGTCGTGGTGTGCGTGGACCTGTTCATGGTCGTGCGCCACATCCGCCAGGGCCCGCACTACCAGCCCGGCCGGGACATCCCCCCGTACGAGCCGCCAGCGGACCGGTGAGCGGCACACGGACGAACCGGCGGACGGGACCCGCGAAGGACCGCGGACGACCGCGCGGACGAGCGAGGGCGACCGCGCGGACGGACCTGCGAAGGACCGCGGACGAGCGAGGACGGGCGAGGACGACCGCACGGACGACCGCGCGGAGCGGTCAGGCCTGGTCCTCGAAGCGGGCCGCCGCCAGGTAGTCCGGCTGCGGGTCGAGGGCCGCGGCCAGCCGGAAGTGCTTGCGGGCCTGTTCGGGCCGGCCGGCGCGCTCGTGCGTGCGGGCCAGCGCGAAGTGGGCGAAGGCGTTGTCCGGCTCCCGCTCCAGCACCAGCTCGAACTCCAGCTCCGCCGGGCGCAGTTGTGCGGCGGCGAAGAAGGCCCGGGCGCGCAGCAGCCGGGCCGCGGTGTTCTCCGGGTGGGCGGCCACCACCGAGTCGAGCAGCTTGACCGCACCGCGCGGATCGCGTGCGGCGAGCAGCCGCTCGGCCGCCCGGAAGTCGATGACGTGTGTTTCCGGGCTGGACGGCGTGGGGCGTGCGGTCTCGGACACGGTGTGGATCCTTCCCTCTACCGGCGCCTTCAACGCCCCCGCCCCACCCGCTATTCCATGCACACGTCAGGCGGTGCCGCCGCTCGCCGCCCTCGCGGTGAGCTCTTCCCACACCTTGCGTACCTGCGGCTCCAGCGCCTCCAGCGGCCCGTCGTTGTCGATGACGAGGGTGGCCACCGCCAGCCGCTGCTCGCGCGTGGCCTGCGCGGCCATCCGGGCCCGGGCCTCCTCCTCGTCCATCGCACGTAGCGCGGTCAGCCGGGCGAGCTGCGTGGACGGCGCCGCGTCCACCACGACCACCAGGTCGTAGAGGGGCGCGAGGCCGTTCTCGGTGAGGAGCGGTACGTCGTGCACGACGATGGCGTCGGGGCCCGCGGCGGCCTCCAGCTCGGCGGACCGGGCGCCGACCAGCGGGTGCACGATCGCGTTGAGGGTCCGGAGCTTGTCCTGGTCGGCGAAGACGATGGAGCCCAGTCTGGGCCGGTCCAGCGCTCCCTCGGGGGTCAGCACCTCCTCCCCGAAGGCCGCCACGACGGCCGCGAGGCCCGGCGTACCGGGCTCGACGACCTCCCGTGCGATCCGATCGGCGTCGACGACGATCGCCCCGTACCCCGCCAGCAGCCGAGAGACCTCGCTCTTGCCGGCACCGATTCCGCCCGTCAGGCCCACTTTCAGCATGCCCCGAGCTTAGGGCCCCGTACATCCGTGCGGGAGCTCAGCCCTCGCCCTCCCGCTCCGCCAGGAACCGCTCGAACTCGCGGCCGATCTCGTCCGCCGACGGGAGCTCCGCCGGCTCGGCGATCATGTTGCCGCGGGTCGCGGCACCCGCTGCCGCGTCGTACTGGTGCTCCAGCCCCTGCACGAGGCTGACCAGTTCCTCGTCGCCCTCGCGGATCTGCCGGTCGATCTCCGTCTGCGTGCGGTGCGCCTCGGTCCGCAGCGCGTGCGCCACGGCCGGCAGCACCAGGCCGGTCGCCGCCGTGATCGCCTCCAGCACCGTCAGCGCGGCGTCCGGGTACGGGGAGCGCGCCACGTAGTGCGGCACGTGCGCGGCGACACCGAGGACGTCGTGCCCGGCCTGGGACAGGCGGAACTCCACCAGGGACTCCGCGCTCCCGGGCACCTGGGCCTCGTCGAAGGGGCTGCGGTGGCCCGGCATGAGGTCGGTCCGGTTGCCGTGCGGGGTGATGCCGACGGGCCGGGTGTGCGGGACGCCCATCGGGATGCCGTGGAAGTTGACCGAGAGCCGGACCCCGAGGCGCTCGACGATCTGCCGCACGGCGACGGCGAAGCGCTCCCACTCCACGTCCGGCTCCGGGCCGGACAGCAGCAGGAAGGGCGCTCCCGTGGCGTCCTGGACCAGCCGGACCTCCAGCCGCGGCTCCTCGAACCCGGCCCAGTGGTCGCGCTGGAAGGTCAGCAGCGGCCGGCGCGCCCGGTAGTCCACGAGGCGGTCCGCGTCGAAGCGGGCGACCACCTGATGGGGCAGCGTGTCCAGGAGCCGCTCGACGATCTGCTCGCCGGCCTCTCCCGCGTCGATGTACCCCTCGAAGTGGTACAGCATGACCAGCCCGGCCGAGTCCTGGGCGACCGCCAGGTCCGCCACCGCCAGACCCTTGGCATCCCATTCGTACAAGCCCTGTGGATCAAGCACCGCCACCACTCCTCCTCGTCTCGTTCTCTGCCAAGAACGTCCAAGGCGGCGGCGCCATTCCCCAGTTGGCCGCATTCACAGGAACACAGCGGGCCAATGGCCCGATGGCCCGTGGGCCGACGGATCACGGCAGCGCGCCGGGAACGCGGAGAGGCCCGCCCCCCGAAGGGGACGGGCCTCACCGTGATGCTCGATCAGCTCTGCTCACACCGGGGTGCGATGCGCGCTGCGATCAGCTCTGGCCGCCGGCCAGCTTCTCGCGGAGCGCGGCCAGGGCCTCGTCCGACGCCAGGGCGCCGGAGGTCTCGTCCGACTCCGAGGAGTAGGAACCACCCGAGATGCCCGCACCGGCGTTGCCACCGGCGGCCGGGGCGGCAGCGCCCTCGGCGGCAGCGGCCTCGTCGGCCTCGCGGCTCTTGATGACCTGAGCCTGGTGCTGCTCGAAGCGAGCCTGCGCCTCGGCGTACTGGGTCTCCCAGGCCTCGCGCTGCTTCTCGTAGCCCTCGAGCCAGTCGTTGGTCTCGGGGTCGAAGCCCTCGGGGTAGATGTAGTTGCCCTGGTCGTCGTAGGACGCGGCCATGCCGTACAGGGTCGGGTCGAACTCGACCGACGCCGGGTCGGCACCGAAGGACTCGTTGGCCTGCTTCAGGGACAGCGAGATCCGGCGACGCTCCAGGTCGATGTCGATGACCTTGACGAAGATCTCGTCGTTGACCTGGACGACCTGCTCCGGGATCTCCACGTGGCGCTCGGCCAGCTCGGAGATGTGGACCAGACCCTCGATGCCCTCGTCCACGCGGACGAACGCACCGAACGGAACCAGCTTGGTGACCTTGCCCGGGACGACCTGACCGATCTGGTGCGTACGGGCGAACTGCTGCCACGGGTCCTCCTGCGTCGCCTTCAGCGACAGGGAGACACGCTCGCGGTCCATGTCGACGTCGAGGACCTCGACGGTGACTTCCTGACCGACCTCGACGACCTCGGACGGGTGGTCGATGTGCTTCCAGGACAGCTCGGAGACGTGGACGAGACCGTCGACGCCACCCAGGTCCACGAAGGCACCGAAGTTGACGATCGAGGACACGACGCCGGAGCGGACCTGACCCTTCTGCAGGGTGGTGAGGAACGTCTGGCGGACCTCGGACTGGGTCTGCTCCAGCCAGGCACGGCGGGACAGGACCACGTTGTTGCGGTTCTTGTCCAGCTCGATGATCTTCGCCTCGAGCTCCTTGCCCACGTAGGGCTGGAGGTCGCGGACACGGCGCATCTCGACCAGGGAGGCCGGGAGGAAGCCGCGGAGGCCGATGTCGAGGATGAGACCACCCTTGACGACCTCGATGACGGTACCGGTGACGATGCCGTCCTCTTCCTTGATCTTCTCGATCGTGCCCCAGGCACGCTCGTACTGAGCGCGCTTCTTGGACAGGATCAGACGGCCTTCCTTGTCCTCCTTCTGGAGAACCAGGGCCTCGATCTCGTCGCCGACCTTGACGACCTCGTTCGGGTCGACGTCGTGCTTGATCGAGAGCTCGCGGCTCGGGATCACGCCTTCCGTCTTGTAACCGATGTCGAGCAGGACCTCGTCCCGGTCGACCTTCACGATGACGCCGTCGACGATGTCGCCGTCGTTGAAGTACTTGATCGTCTCGTCGATCGCGGCGAGGAAGGCTTCCTCGTTACCGATGTCGTTGACCGCTACCTGCGGAGTGGTAGAGGTGGTCTCGGTGCTGCTCGTCATGTGGGAAAGGGCTCCGGTTACGGACAGAAAGTCGTAGGTACTGCTACGCCGGGAGCCCTTATCGGCATCTGCCGAAGAAGCCGGACAGCCAAGGAAGCCCCTGATCCGCAGCAGCGGGGAGGCCTCGAAAACCGAGGGGACATCAACAGATGCAAGCGCAGCCTGCTAGGTCTGAGGAGCACAGGCTCGCAGCGCAACTTGTAGCATACGGGGGCGGCCGGACAGGGTCAATGCGCGAAGGCCCACACCCCGGACGGATCACCGCACAACCGGCACAATTCATGGGCGGGAACGCTCTGATGGCGGTTCCTGCCACATCCCAAGACATTCGCAGACTACGACGACGGGCCCCATGAACCAAGAGGACGACGCCCCCGAAGACGCGTACCCGGCCGATCCGGGCTCCACGGACGACGCCGAGGCCACACGCCGTGACGCCGGGGAAGCGGAGAGCAGCCGGGCGAGCCGGGGCTGGTGGGACCGCAACGCCGACGAGTACCAGAGCGAGCACGGCGCCTTCCTCGGCGACGACCGCTTCGTCTGGGGCCCCGAGGGCCTCGACGAGGCGGATGCGGCCCTCCTCGGCCCCGCCGCCTCCCTGAAGGACAAGGACGTGCTGGAGATCGGCGCCGGCGCCGCCCAGTGCTCCCGCTGGCTGGCCGCCCAGGGCGCCCGGCCCGTGGCCCTGGACCTCTCCCACCGCCAGCTCCAGCACGCTCTCCGCATCGGCGACGGCCTGGCGCTGGTCGAGGCCGACGCCGGCCGGCTCCCCTTCCGCGACGGCTCCTTCGACCTGGCCTGCTCCGCCTACGGCGCCGTCCCCTTCGTCGCCGACCCGGTGAACGTCATGCGCGAGGTGCACCGCGTCCTGCGCCCCGGCGGCCGCTGGGTCTTCTCCGTGACCCACCCCGTCCGCTGGGCCTTCCCCGACGAGCCCGGCCCCGAGGGTCTGACCGTCTCCGCCTCCTACTTCGACCGGACCCCGTACGTCGAGCAGGACGAGCAGGGGCGCGCCGTGTACGTCGAGCACCACCGCACCGTCGGCGACCGGGTCCGCGACGTGGTCGCGGGCGGCTTCCGCCTCCTCGACCTCGTCGAGCCCGAGTGGCCCGACTGGAACGGCCAGGAGTGGGGCGGCTGGTCCCCGCTGCGCGGCAACCTGATCCCCGGCACCGCGATCTTCGTCTGCGAGAGGGCCTGACCCCTTGATCCGCCAGGCCGCCCTCGACGCCCTCCCCGTACGCGAGGCCCTGCCCGCTCTCGTCGCCGCGCTCGACGCCCACGGCGCCGCGGTACTGTGCGCGCCGCCCGGAACCGGCAAGACGACGCTGGTTCCGCTGGTCCTCGCGGGCCTGGTGGGCGGCGGCCCGCGGCGCCGGGTGGTCGTGGCCGAGCCGCGGCGGATCGCCGCCCGCGCGGCGGCGCGCCGGATGGCCTGGCTGCTGGGCGAGCGGACCGGCGGTTCGGTCGGCTTCACGGTCCGCGGCGAACGGGTGGCCGGGGCCGGCACGGTGGTGGAGGTGGTGACCACCGGGGTGCTGCTCCAGCGGCTCCAGCGCGACCAGGAGCTGTCCGGCGTGGACGTGGTCGTCCTGGACGAGTGCCACGAGCGGCACCTGGACGCCGACACCGTCGCCGCCTTCCTCCTGGACGTACGGGAGACCCTGCGCCCGGAGCTGCGGCTGGTGGCGGCTTCGGCGACGACGGACTCCGCGGGCTGGGCCCGGGTGCTCGGCGGTGCGCCGGTGGTGGAGGCGGCGGGGGTCTCGTACCCGGTGAAGACCGTCTGGGCGCCCCCGGCCCGACCGGTGCGGCCCCCGCACGGGATGCGGGTGGATCCCGCGCAGCTCGCGCACGTGGCCTCGGTGGTCCGGCGGGCGCTGGCGGAACGCTCCGGTGACGTGCTGTGCTTCCTGCCCGGCGTCGGCGAGATCGCCCGGGTGGCGGGGCAGCTGGGCGGGGTGGACGCGGAGGTGCTCCAGGTCCACGGCCGGGCTCCGGCGGCCGTGCAGGACGCGGCGCTGACGGCTTCGGACCACCGCCGGGTGATCCTGGCGACGGCGGTGGCGGAGTCGAGCCTGACCGTTCCCGGGGTGCGGGTGGTGGTCGATTCGGGGCTGGCCCGCGAGCCGAGGGTGGACCATGCCCGCGGGCTGGGTGCGCTGGCGACCGTACGGGCCTCCCGCGCGGCCGGGCGCCAGCGGGCGGGCCGGGCCGGGCGTGAGGCGCCGGGCGTGGTGTACCGCTGCTGGACGGAGGCGGAGGACGGTCGGCTGCCGGCGTTCCCGGCGCCGGAGATCCGCATCGCCGACCTGGCGCAGTTCGCCCTGCAGGCGGCGTGCTGGGGAGACCCGGACGCGGCCGGGCTGGCGCTGCTGGACGCGCCGCCGGCCGGGGCGATGGCCGCGGCGCGGGAGGTGCTCGTGGCCGTCGGCGCGGTGGACGGGGCCGGCCGGCCGAGCGCGCGGGGGCTTCGGATGGCCCGGCTCGGTCTGCACCCGCGGCTGGCGCGGGCCCTGCTGGACGGCAGCGCCGCGCTCGGCGCCCGCCGGGCGGCGGAGGTGGTGGCGCTGCTGAGCGAGGAGCCGCCGCGCGAGTACGGGGACGACCTGGCCGCGGCCTGGCGCGCCGCCCGCGCGGGCGGCGACGGTTACGCGGCGCGCTGGCGCGCGGAGGCGGCCCGCCTGACCCGTGCCGCCGCCCCTGCGGGGAGCGCCCCTGCGGGGAGCGCCGCCGAGTCCGGGGCCGGAGCTGCGGCCGAGCCCCTGGACGGGGCCGCGGGCAGGACCGCCGGAACCGAGGCCGGAGCGGAGACCCGGACCGCTGGCAACACCACCGGGGCCGGGGCGGGGGCCCGGGCTGCGGGCGACACCGCCGGAACCGAGGCCGGGGCGGAGACCCGGACCGCGGGCAGGACCGCCGGAACCGGAGCCGGAGCGGAGACCCGGACCGCGGGCAGCACCACCGGGGCCGGGGCGGAGACCCGGACCGCGGGCAACACCGCCGAAACCGGGGCCGGAGCCCGGGCTGCGGGCAACACCGCCGGGGCCGGGGCGGAGACCCGGGCTGCGGGAAGCGCGCCGGAAGCCGGGGGGCGGGCTCCGGGGCTCCGCGGCTCGACCCGCGCCGACGGGGCCGAAGCGGCAGCCTCGCCGGCGTTCGAGGCACGGGGTGCGGGGCGGAGCCCCGACGATGCCGCCGCCGGGCTCGTCGCCGCGCTGGCCTTCCCCGAGCGGGTCGCCCGGGCCAAGGGGGCGGGGGCCTTCCTCATGGCCTCCGGGACCGGGGCGGAGCCAGGTGACGGCTCGGGCCTGCGCAACGCGCCCTGGCTGGCCGTCGCCGTGGCCGACCGGCCCCCGCACTCGGCCTCCGCACGCATCCGACTGGCCGCGGTCATCGACGAGGACACCGCCCTGGCCGCCGCCGCGCACCTGCGGACCGACATCGAGGAGGTGCGCTGGGAGGGCGGGGACGTGGTCGCCCGCGCGGCGCAGCGGCTCGGTGCGGTCGACCTGGCCGTACGCCCCCTGCGCACCCCGGACCCGGCGCTCGTACGGGCCGCCCTGCTCGACGGGCTCCGCACCGAGGGGCTGGGGCTCCTGCGCTGGTCCCCGGAGGCGGGGGCGCTGCGGGCCCGCCTCGGATTCCTGCACCGGACGCTCGGCGGCGCCTGGCCCGACGTGGCGGACGACGCCGTACTGCTGGCGCGGGCCGACGACTGGCTGGAGCCGGAGCTGTCCCGGGCCGGACGGCGCGCGGACCTCGCCCGGATCGACGCCGGCCAGGCCCTGAACCGGCTGCTGCCGTGGGCTTCCGGCGAGGCGGTCCGGCTGGACGAGCTGGCGCCCGAGCGGATCGAGGTCCCCAGCGGCTCCCGGATCCGCGTCGACTACACCTGCGAACAGCCGGTGCTCGCGGTGAAGCTCCAGGAGCTGTTCGGGCTGGCCGAGACCCCGCGGGTGGCAGGGGTGCCGGTGCTGGTGCACCTGTTGTCGCCGGCCGGGCGGCCCGCGGCCGTCACCGCGGACCTGGCCTCGTTCTGGCAGGGCGGCTATCGGGCCGTCCGTGCGGAGCTGCGCGGCCGGTACCCCAAGCACCCGTGGCCGGAGGACCCGGCCACCGCCGAGCCCACCCGCCACACCAACGCCCGGCTCAGGCGGGGCTGATCCCTGTCCCCTCGACGTCCCGTACGCGACGGCCGCGGGCCTCCAGCCACAGCGCCAGCGCCAGCAGCGCGAGGCCGCCGGCGGCCAGGCCGGCCGGGGCGTAGGTGTGCAGCGCGAGGACCTTCGCGCGGTTCGCCTTGACCAGGTCGACGGTGTAGTCGGAGTAGTCCTCGCGCATGGTGACGTGCCCGGCGAAGGCGGTGAGCCTGCCGTCGGGACCGCCCGAGGCGATGCCGCCGCGCATCTCCTGCTGAATGTCCTGTTCGGCGTTGACGGGTGCCCCGGTCACGGGGTCGACCCAGAAGCGGACCTTGGCGGTGTACCAGAGGGTGGTGCCGGTGGCCGCCTCGATCGTCGCCGGGTCGATGCCCTCGATGGGCATCTTCTTCGGCATGGGCACCTTGGTCCAGGGGATGGTCTGCTCGAAGTAGTAGACGTCCATGCCCTTGAAGCGGCGCGGTCCGACGTAGTGGATCGGCGAGGAGGTACGGGTCTGGGCGTCGAAGTAGAGGTAGTCGCGCGGTTCGGTGAAGAAGGGCCACTTGAACTCGATGCCCTCGCGTCTGACGGCGTCGCCGTCGACCATCTCGCCCGTGGCGTGCACGGGGGCCTGGGTGTGGGCGTCGAAGATGTAGCGCTCGGGGATCTGGGAGACCATCTTGCCGTCGGGCCCGATGATGTAGGACAGCGTGTCCCAGACGACGACGTCCCGGCCGGCGCTGGTCTCGATCTCCCTGGACGCCTCCACGTTGCCCTTGAGGGTCTGGACGATCGTGACCTTGTCCACCTTCTTGGGCTGCATGCCGCCGGTGTAGTCGAGGAGGGTCGCGTCCTTCGCCTCGAGAACCATCTCCTGGTACTGGTTCGGCGGGATCTTGGCGAGCCGCGGGTACGCGTACCAGCGCAGCAGCGGCGCGAGGGCTGCGCAGAACACGGCAACGGCCAGCAGGACAAGGCTCGCTCTGCGTCGCACGGCCGGCCCTCCTCTACTTTCCGGGCGCGGGGGGCGCGGTGGTGAGCAGGGGCTTGGGGGAGGTCTCGCCTTCGGGCACCCCGAACGCCGTGATGGCGAACACGAGGGCCAGCGCGGCCGCGAGGCCGACGAAGGCGGCGACGAATGCGCGCATGCCGGGGCTCCGGAATCTGATGAGGCGTCAGAGATGGGGCACCGTAGCAACGCGGGGTCGAGATGAGAACCGTCACGGCGACGGCTTCCCCGCCGCCGGGCGGACGCGTCGGAGCCGTCCGCCCGGGTGGGCCGCGCCCGGACGGACGGTGTGGCGGGGGCCGGTCAGCTGCCGCCGGTTCCCGCGCCCGGGGCGCCCGACGGCGCGGGAGTGCGGGCGGGCTCCGGCGCGACCGTGGGCGCCGCGGTCCGGGTGGCGGTCGCGGTCGCGGTCGGAGTGGGCCGGGGCGCCGGGGTCACGGTCGGGCTCGGGGTGCGGGTCGGGGCGGGGGTCGGAACCGGTGTCGGCTTCTGCGCGGGCGTCGGGCTGGGCGTCGGATCAGGGGTGGGCGAGGGCGTCGGCGTGGGCGTCGGGCTCGGCTTCGGGTCCGGAGTCGGCGTGGGCGTCGGGTCCGGCGTAGGCGTCGGGCTCGGCTTCGGATCAGGGGTGGGCGAGGGCGTCGGCGTGGGCGTCGGGCTCGGCTTCGGGTCCGGAGTCGGCGTGGGCGTAGGCGTAGGCTTCGGGTCCGGCGTGGGCGTCGGGCTCGGCGTGGGCGTCGGGTCCGGCGTCGGCGTGGGGCTCGGCTTCGGGTCCGGGGTCGGCGTGGGCTTCGGGGCTGGCTGCGGGGTGGGGCTCGGCGACGGCACCGTGGGTGCGGGTGCCGTCGTACCGCCGCTGTCCGGGACCTCGTGCGTGCCCTTCAGGTAGTACGTGAACCAGGACCGCACCGTGCGCAGGTACTCCGTGGAGCGGTTGTAGGACAGCACCGCGCGGTCCAGGTCCGCCTCCAACCGAAGGTCCCTGGTGCCCGCGCACAGGTAGCGGGCGGCCGCGAGGGCCGCGTCGTGCACGTTGTTCGGATTGCGGCGCCCGTCGCCGTCCGCGTCCTGGCCCCAGGCCGCCCACGTGGAGGGGATGAACTGCATCGGCCCGACCGCCCGGTCGTACCTCGTGTCGCCGTCGTACGCGCCGCCGTCGGTGTCCGCGATGTTCGCGAAGCCGTTGCCGTCGAGCACCGGACCGAGGATCGGCCGCAGGGTGGTGCCGGCCGCGTCCACCTGGCCGCCGCGCGCCTGCCCGGACTCCACCTTGCCGATGGCCGCGAGGAGTTGCCAGCGCAGTCCGCATCCGGGGTCGCTCCGCCCGACCGTCCGCTCCGCCCGCAGGTACGCCGCGAGCACGCTCGCCGGTATCCCCTGTGCCCCTTCCCGCGGCTCCGTCACGACCGGCGCGGAGGGCTGTCCGGGCTGCGCCGCCGGGTCGGTGCCCGCCGTCGGCGGCGGCCCGTCCGGCAGCAGTACCTGCGGCGGCTGCGGGCTGACCAGCGGCGGCAGTTCGGTGAAGTAGGCCGAGTCGCCGCCGCTCTCCTGCGCCGGGAGCGGCCGGTCCGCGCTGCCGCCGGCCGCGACCGGCGCGTCCGGGACCGGGCCCGCCGGGCCCCGCGAAGCGGTCAGCGCGACGGCCGTCAGCGCACAGACCAGCGCGGCCGCCGCGCCCCTGCGCAGCCTGCGGCCGAATATCCGAGACGACATGAGCCGGACCCCTCCCCCTCGACGTCCGCGTGACCCTACGTCAACTCCCTGCAATGGGCACGCACCACGGGCCGGAATTCACCGGATCCCCACGTCCACGGGCAGCTCACGCATACTGTCGGGACGCTTCGGGCGCATTGGTCCGAAGTGGGAACGACAGCAGCGACGCACAGAAGAGGTGCCATGCCGTTCACTCTCAGCCATGCGGCCGCCGTACTTCCGGCCATCCGCCGGACCGGGCGTGCACGAGGTCCCCTCGTCGCCTCCGCGATGGTCCTCGGCTCCTTCGCACCGGACACCTTCTACTTCACCGACGCGGTCGTCGAGGGCTTCATGGCGTACGGGAGCGTCACGCACTCGATGCTCGGGGTCTTCACGCTGGACGCGTTGCTCACCGCCGCCCTCGTGGGCTGCTGGCTGCTGCTGCGCGAGCCGCTCGTCGCACTCCTGCCGCGCCGCCTGCGGGGCAGGGTCCACGCCTTCGTGCGGGGCGAGGAATGGCGGGCGCACCGTCGACTGCCCTCGCTCCTCGCCTGGTTCTACGTGTCGGCGGTCGTCGGTTCCCTCACGCACGTGCTGTGGGACAGCTTCACGCACCTGGACCGCTGGGGGACGAACGCCCTGCCCTGGCTCGGCGAGCCCGTCGCCTTCGGCTTCCCGCCGTACACCTTCCTGCAGTACGGCACTTCGGCGATCGCGGCCGGCGCGCTGCTGTGGTTCACGGCGACCGCGTTGCGCCGCCTGCCGGCGTCCCCGCCGCCCGCGTCGGTGCCGGTGCTGGGCCGCGCGGAGTACTGGGCTGCGCTGGCGCTGATCACGGCGGGCGTCGCGATCGGGGTGACCTTCCGCGTGGTCCGCTTCTTCACCTTCTTCGACCGGATCCGTACGCCCCTCGACATCATCCCGACCGTCTGCTTCGGGGCGGGCGGCGGCCTCTGCGTGGCACTGCTGGTCTACGGGGTCCTCGTACGGCTGCGGCAGCACCGCGACCGCGACCGGCCGCGCGCGGAGGAGGAGACGCGAACGCCCGTCCGCGCCGCCTGAGCGGACGGGGACGGGCGCTGCTCGCTCGTCGTCGCGCATCGCGCGTCGCGCGTCGCGCGGGATCAGTGCGCGGCGGACTCCCAGTCGGAGCCGACGCCCACCGACACGTCCAGCGGGGCACGGAGCTCGACGGCGGCGCCCATCTCCCGGCGCACCAGCTCCTCCACCCGCTCGCGCTCGCCGGGGGCGATCTCCAGCACGATTTCGTCGTGGACCTGGAGGAGCATGCGCGAGCGCAGGCCGGCCCCGGTGATGGCCTTGTCCACGCGCAGCATCGCCACCTTGACGATGTCGGCGGCGGTGCCCTGGATCGGGGCGTTGAGCGCCATCCGCTCGGCGGCCTCGCGGCGCTGACGGTTGTCGCTGTTGAGGTCGGGCAGGTACCGGCGGCGGCCGAAGACCGTCGCGGTGTAACCGGTGGCCCGGGCCTCGTCCACGACGCGCTGGAGGTAGTCGCGGACCCCCCCGAAGCGCTCGAAGAAGGTGTCCATCAGGCCGCGCGCCTCGGCGGGCTCGATGCCCAGCTGCTGCGAGAGACCGAAGGCGGACAGCCCGTAGGCCAGGCCGTAGGACATGGCCTTGATCTTGCGGCGCATCTCGGCGTCGACCTGGTCGCGCTCCACCCCGAAGACCTGGGAGGCGACGGTGGTGTGCAGGTCCTCACCGGAGGCGAACGCCTCGATCAGGCCCTCGTCCTCGGAGAGGTGGGCCATCACGCGCAGCTCGATCTGGCTGTAGTCGGCCGTCATCAGCGACTCGAAGCCCTCGCCGACGACGAAGCCGCGGCGGATGGCACGCCCCTCGTCGGTGCGCACCGGCACGTTCTGCAGGTTCGGGTCGGTGGAGGACAGCCGGCCGGTCGCGGCGACGGTCTGGCTGAAGCTGGTGTGCACCCGGCCGTCGGCGGCGATGGTCTTGACCAGGCCCTCGACGGTGACGCGCAGCTTGGCCTGCTCCCGGTGACGGAGCATGATCACCGGCAGTTCGTGGTCGGTCTGGGTGGCCAGCCAGGCCAGTGCGTCGGCGTCCGTGGTGTAACCGGTCTTGGTCTTCTTCGTCTTCGGCAGGTCCAGCTCGCCGAAGAAGACCTCCTGGAGCTGCTTGGGCGAGCCGAGGTTGAACTCGTGGCCGACCGCCGCGTGCGCCTCCTTGACCGCCTGCTGCACGGCGCCGGCGAACTGCTGCTCCATGGCTTCCAGGTGGTCGCGGTCGGCGGCGATGCCGGCGCGCTCCATCCGGGCGAGCAGCTCGGAGGTCGGCAGCTCCATGTCGTGCAGCAGCTCGGCGGCGCCGACCTCGGCGAGCTTGCCGGAGAAGGCGTCGCCCAGGTCCAGGACGGCACGGGCCTGCGCCATCAGCGCCTCGGCCTCGGCCGTCTCGTCGGCGCCGAAGGCGAGCTGCCCGTCCGCGGCGGCGGGGGCCAGCTCGCGGTGCAGGTACTCCGTGGACAGGGCGTCCAGCGCGAAGGAACGCCGGCCCGGCTTGACCAGGTAGGCGGCGAGCGCGGTGTCCATGGTGACGCCGGCGAGGCTCCAGCCGTGCTCGGGGAAGACCCGCATCAGCCCCTTGGCGTTGTGCACGACCTTGGGGCGGGACTCGTCCGCCGCCCAGGCCGCGAAGGCCCGCTCGTCACTCTCGTCCAGCTCGGCCGGTGTGAACCAGGCGGCGGCTCCCGCGGCGGCGGCCAGCGCGATCTCGGCGACGCTGCCCTGGCCCAGCGCCCAGCTGTCGACGGTCGCGACGCCCAGTGGCCCGCCCGCGTGGCTCTCCAGCCACGGCGCCAGCTCGCCCGTGCCCAGCACGGACGCGTCGAGCTCGACGCCCGCCGCGGGCGCCGGGGCGGCCGCCTCCTGCTCGGCCGCGCCCGGGTCCACGGCCAGCAGCCGCTCGCGCAGCGACGGGTTGCGGATCTCCAGCACGTCCAGCACGCCGGTCACCGCGGCCCGGTCGTACGGCAGGCGGCCCAGGTCCGCGGCGCCCCGGGGCAGCTCCACGTCCTTGACCATCTCGGTCAGGACCCGGTTGAGCTTGACGGCCTCCAGGTGCTCCCGGAAGTTCTGCCCGGCCTTGCCCTTGACCTCCTCGGCGCGCTCCACCAGCTCCGCGAACGACCCGAACTGCGTGATCCACTTGGCGGCGGTCTTCTCACCGACGCCCGGGATGCCCGGGAGGTTGTCGGACGGGTCGCCGCGCAGGGCCGCGAAGTCCGGGTACTGCTGCGGGGTGAGTCCGTACTTCTCCTCGACCTTCTCCGGCGTGAAGCGCGTCAGCTCCGAGACGCCTTTGGTCGGGTAGAGCACGGTCGTGTGCTCGGACACGAGCTGGAAGGAGTCCCGGTCGCCGGTGACGATCAGCACCTCGAAACCGAGGGCCTCCGCCTGCGTCGCCAACGTCGCGATCACGTCGTCGGCCTCGAAGCCGTCGACCGCGAACCGCGGCACCTTCATCGCGTCGAGCAGCTCGCCGATCAGCTCGACCTGCCCCTTGAACTCGTCGGGCGTCTTGGAACGGTTCGCCTTGTACTCGGGGAACTCCGTCGAACGCCACGTCTTGCGGGACACGTCGAACGCCACCGCGAAGTGCGTGGGCGCCTCGTCGCGCAGCGTGTTCGCCAGCATCGACGCGAAGCCGTAGATGGCGTTGGTCGGCTGCCCCGTCGCGGTCGTGAAGTTCTCCGCGGGCAGCGCGAAGAACGCCCGGTACGCCAGGGAGTGCCCGTCCATGAGCATCAGGCGGGGGCGGTCCGCTGCGGTCGTCTGGTCCGTCTTCTTCGATGCTGAATCTGCCACGTCCCCGATCCTAGGCGCCCCCACCGACAATTCCGGCCCCTCGCCCCCTCCGGCGCATCCGCCCCACCGGACGCCCCCGGCGCACCCGGCCGGGGCGCCGCGAGCACCGGACCGCCCTCCCCGAACCGCGTGGGGCGTGCAAGGATCGAAGTACGCGGCCACCCGTGCTGCACCCGTACGTACGCTCGAAGGGGAGCGCGATGGCGACCAAGCCGCCCACAGGCGATCCGGTACAGGACGCACCGCAGGTCACACCGCCCAAGCACGCGGCGGCCGGCCTTCCGGCGATCGGCCACACCCTGCGGATCGCGCAGCAGCAGATGGGCCTGGCCCGCACCGCCCGCACGCTCCTCAAGGTCAACCAGAAGGACGGCTTCGACTGCCCCGGCTGCGCCTGGCCCGAGGGCGACAAGCGGCACACCGCCGAATTCTGCGAGAACGGCGCCAAGGCCGTCGCGGAGGAAGCCACCCTGCGCCGGGTCACCCCCGAGTTCTTCGCCGCGCACCCCCTGGCCGACCTGGCCACCCGCTCCGGCTACTGGCTCGGCCAGCAGGGCCGCATCACCCAGCCGATGTACCTCCCCGAAGGCGGCGACCGGTACGAGGCCGTCAGCTGGGAACGCGCCTTCGCGATCATCGCGGAGGAGCTGACCGCGCTCGACTCCCCCGACGAGGCCCTCTTCTACACCTCGGGCCGCACCAGCAACGAGGCCGCGTTCCTCTTCCAGCTCTTCGCCCGCGAGTTCGGCACCAACAACCTGCCCGACTGCTCCAACATGTGCCACGAGTCCTCGGGCTCCGCACTGACCGAGACCATCGGCATCGGCAAGGGCAGCGTCTCCCTCGAAGACCTCCACCAGGCCGAGCTGATCATCGTCGCCGGGCAGAACCCGGGCACCAACCACCCGCGCATGCTCTCCGCCCTGGAACAGGCCAAGGCCGCCGGCGCGAAGATCATCTCGGTGAACCCGCTGCCCGAGGCCGGACTGGAACGGTTCAAGAACCCGCAGACCCCCCTCGGCATGCTCAGGGGCACCGCCCTGAACGACCTGTTCCTGCAGATCCGCATCGGCGGCGACCAGGCCCTCTTCCGCCTCCTCAACAAGCTCGTCATCGAGACCGAGGGCGCCACCGACGAGGCGTTCATCCGCGAACACACCCACGGCTACGAGGACCTCGCCGCCGCCGCGCAGGAAGCCGACTGGGACGAGACCCTCACCGCGACCGGCCTGACCCGCCCCGAGATCGAACGCGCCCTCGCCATGATCCTGGCGTCGAAGCGCACCATCGTCTGCTGGGCCATGGGCCTCACCCAGCACAAGCACTCCGTCGCCACCATCCGCGAGGTCGTCAACCTCCTCCTGCTGCGCGGCGACATCGGCCGCCCCGGCGCCGGCGTCTGCCCCGTCCGCGGCCACTCCAACGTCCAGGGCGACCGCACCATGGGCATCTTCGAACGGCCCGCCCCCGCCTTCCTCGACGCCCTCGACAAGGAATTCGGCATCACCTCGCCGCGCGGCCACGGCTACGACGTCGTCCGCTCCATCCAGGCCATGCGCGACGGCCACGCCAAGGTCCTCTTCGCCATGGGCGGCAACTTCGTCGGCGCCACCCCCGACACCGACGTCACCGAGGCCGCGATCCGCCGCACCGCCCTGACCGTCCACGTCTCCACCAAGCTCAACCGCTCCCACGCGGTCACCGGCCGGCGCGCCCTGATCCTGCCCACCCTCGGCCGCACCGACAAGGACGTCCAGGCCACCGGCAGGCAGTTCGTCACCGTCGAGGACTCCATGGGCATGGTCCACGCCTCCCGCGGCAACCTCGCCCCCGCCTCCCCCCACCTGCTCTCCGAGCCGGCCATCGTGGCCCGGACGGCCCGCGCCGTCCTCGGCTCCGCCTCCGCCACCCCGTGGGAGGAGTTCGAGCGCGACTACGCCACCGTCCGCGACCGGATCTCCCGCGTGGTCCCCGGCTTCGAGGACTTCAACACCCGCGCCGCCCGCCCCGAGGGCTTCCGCCTCCCGCACGCCCCGCGCGACGAACGCCGCTTCCCCACCAGGACCGGCAAGGCCAACTTCACCGCCGCTCCCGTGGAGTACCCCCACCTCCCGCAGGGCCGGCTGCTGCTGCAGACCCTGCGCAGCCACGACCAGTACAACACCACCATCTACGGCCTCGACGACCGCTACCGCGGTATCACCGGCGGCCGCCGCGTGGTCATGGTCAACCCCGCCGACGCTGCGGAGCTGGGTCTCGCCGACGGCTCGTACACCGACCTGGTCGGCGAATGGAAGGACGGCGTGGAACGGCGCGCCCCCGGCTTCCGCGTCGTGCACTACCCCACCGCCCGCGGCTGCGCCGCCGCGTACTACCCCGAGACGAACGTACTGGTCCCGCTCGACTCGACCGCGGACACCAGCAATACCCCGGCCAGCAAGTCCGTCGTCGTGCGCTTCGAACCGGCCTGATAGAACGACCTCAGGAATTGATGGTTAACGAGCGTTGACGAACGGAGCCTGACCATGGGTGAGCAGCACGCAGTGAAGTTCCCGCAGGAGGTCCTCGACGAGTACACGGCCCTGGGCGTCGACCTGCCCGCGCTGTTCTCGGCCGGAGACCTCGGCGAGCGCATGGACATCCGCATCCTGGAGGCCTCGGCCGACCGCGTCGTCGGCACCATGCCGGTCAAGGGCAACACCCAGCCCTACGGACTGCTGCACGGCGGGGCCTCCGCCGTACTGGCCGAGACCCTCGGCTCGATCGGCGCCATGATGCACGGCGGCATCAGCAAGATCGCCGTCGGCGTGGACCTGAACTGCACCCACCACCGCGGCGCCCGCACCGGCATCGTCACCGGCGTCGCCACCCCCGTGCACCGCGGTCGCTCCACCACCACGTTCGAGATCGTCATCACCGACGAACAGGACAAGCGGATCTGCACCGCCCGCCTGACCTGCCTGCTGCGCGACGTCGACCAGGTCGCCGGCGGCGGCGAGGTCCACGGGCAGGCCTGACCCCTCCCGCACGGCCCCGACGAGCAGGCCACCCGCCCGCCGCCGGGGCTCAGGGCCGCCGCGCCCGGACGCCCGCGCATCGACCGGGCACAGGAGCCGGGCAGGGGGACGCCGGTCGTCCAACCGCCCGGAATCCGCCACTCCGAACGCTGCGCGGTGACATCTGTTGTCTCACCGGTGGCCACCGCCTACCGTCCCCCCATGGGGACCTTGCCACGCACGGCCCGGTACGCCGCCCACACCCTGCTCGCGGCGCTCGCCCTGACCGGGTGCTCGTCCTCCGCACCACCCTCCGCGGCGGGCTCCGCGAGCCCCTCCGCCCCCACCCCCGCCCCCACCCCCGGCTCGCCCGTACAGGTGTGCACGAGCCTCGTGTCCTACTGGGCGAAGGAGACCCTCCTGGGCACGAAATGGTCCGGCCTCGACTGGGAGCAGAAGGGGCTTTCCAACGACCAGTACGCGATCCACGAGGACGCGGTGGCCGCGGGGCGCGCCGAGGAGCTAACTGCCGGGCGGGACAAGGCACTTGAGCTGATCGACCGGCTCGTCGCGCAGCGCTGCGCCGCGCAGGGCGGTGCGGCCGGGAACGGGCCGGACGGGCGCCCGCCGGTGTGACCGGCGTCACCGCATTCCGTGCAGCCTGTCCGCCTTCCGGGCAGATCCCCGCGTACGACCGAACCGCAGGTGGGAGGCCGTTCCGCCGCCCGGACAAGATCGTCCACAGCGGCGACATCTCCCCTCGATCATTACTCTGCGTAATGCCCAGGACGGCTCGAATCCACCTTTTCCCTTGAGAATGACCACCCGGAGGATTCCTTTGGGCACACGCAGCCACATTCGACTCAATTTGATCTAAGACAGGAGCATGAAGGGCTCAAGCCCCTTAGGGGAACTGCGATTTCTCACGATGCGGACGACCCCCGAGGTACCCAAATGTCCGGTTTGCTCAAACTACCGCCACACATTCTTGGCCTTGGCATAACAAGAGCGTCACATCCTCCTTTCCCGCCTCCCGGTGCTCGCCACCTCGGCCCTAGAGTCACGGCCAGTCACCGCGCCGCAGGGCGCGAATCAGCACGGCCGTGGACCTCTCCAGTGCGGCCCGGCGACCCAACGGCACCTCGACAGAGGGCTGCGCCAGGGAAAGGAAGAATCGTGCGACACCGTTCTCTGCTCATCCTCACCACCGTGATCACCACGGGAGCACTGACCCTCACCGCTTGCGGATCGCGCGACGGAGACTCCAAGGACAACGGCGGCGGCAAGAAGACCGTCGTCGTCATCGGCGTCGACGCCCCGCTCACCGGATCCCTCTCCTCTCTCGGTCAGGGCATCAAGAACTCCGTCGACCTCGCGGCCAAGACGGCCAACAAGAACAACGAGGTCCCGGGCATCGAGTTCAAGGTCGAGGCCCTCGACGACCAGGCCGTCCCGGCCTCCGGCCAGGCCAACGCCACCAAGCTCGTCGGCAACAAGGACGTCCTCGGCGTCGTCGGCCCCCTGAACTCGGGCGTCGCCCAGCAGATGCAGGGCGTCCTCGCCTCCGCCAAGCTGGCGCAGGTCTCCCCCGCCAACACCGCCCCCGCCCTCAGCCAGGGCGACAACTGGGGCAAGGGCGAGTTCAAGCGCCCCTTCGACACCTACTTCCGCACCGCCGCCACCGACACGGTGCAGGGCAAGTTCGCCGCCAACTACCTCTTCAAGGACGCCGGCAAGAAGAAGGTCTTCGTCGTCGACGACAAGCAGACCTACGGCGCCGGCCTGGCCGCCATCTTCTCCGACGAGTTCAAGAAGCTCGGCGGCGAGGTCGTCGGCACCGACCACGTCACCGTGAAGGAGACCGACTTCTCCGCCACCGCCGACAAGGTCAAGTCCTCCGGCGCCGACTCCGTCTACTTCGGCGGTCAGTTCCCCGAGGGCGGCCTGCTCGCCGACCAGATCAAGAAGACCGGCGCCCAGATCCCGCTCATGGGCGGCGACGGCATCAACGACCCGGCCTTCATCTCCGCCTCCGCCGAGGCCAACGAGGGTGACCTCGCCACCTCCATCGGCTACCCGGTCGAGAAGCTGGACACCGCCAAGAAGTTCATCGAGGACTACAAGGCCGAGGGCTACAAGGACCCCTACGCCGCCTACGGTGGCTACTCCTACGACGCCGGCTGGGCCGTCATCCAGGCCGTCAAGGCCGTCGTCGCCGCCAACAGCGGCAAGCTCCCCGACGACGCCCGCGCCAAGGTCGTCGAGGCCCTCGGCAAGGTCGCCTTCGACGGCGTGACCGGCAAGGTCGCCTTCGACCAGTACGGCGACACCACCAACAAGCAGCTCACCGTCTACAAGGTCGAGGGCGGCAAGTGGGTCGACGTCAAGAGCGACACCTTCAACCAGTAAGCCCGTAGCACCCAGCACCACCGGTAACACGCGCAACACCTGAACCAACGCCGCGCGAGGGCGCAAACAGTGCCCTCGCGCGGAGTCTTATCCGACACGCTCATCGGAGGCCCTGCGGTGCACGAACTGCCGCAACAGCTGGCCAACGGCCTGGCCCTCGGTGCTCTCTATGGCCTCATCGCCATCGGGTACACCATGGTCTACGGCATCGTCCAGCTCATCAACTTCGCCCACGGCGAGATCTTCATGATCGGTGGCTTCGGCGCACTCACCGCCTACACCATCCTCCCGACCGGCACCAGCCTGCTGATCGCGATACCAGTCATGATCGTCGGCGGCGCCCTCTGCTCCGTCGCCGTGGCCTGCGCAGCCGAACGCTTCGCCTACCGCCCCCTGCGCGGCGCCCCCCGGCTCGCACCCCTCATCACCGCAATCGGCCTCTCGATCGCGCTCCAGCAACTCGTCTGGCAGTTCTACCCGGACGCCAAGAAGGCAGTCAGCTTCCCCGAGTTCAGCGGCCCGTCCTTCAAGATCACCGACAGCCTCGCGATCCAGCGCGCGGACCTCTTCGTCCTCATCCTCGCCCCGCTGTGCATGCTCGCCCTCGGCGTCTTCGTCCGCAAAAGCCGCAGCGGCCGCGCCATGCAGGCCACCGCACAGGACCCCGACACCGCGAAGCTGATGGGCATCAACACCGACCGCATCATCGTCATGGCCTTCGCCATCGGTGCCGCGTTCGCCGCCGTCGCCGCCGTCGCCTACGGCGTCGACAAAGGCCAGATCAACTTCGAAATGGGCTTCATCCTCGGACTGAAGGCCTTCACCGCAGCCGTCCTCGGCGGCATCGGCAACATCTACGGAGCCATGGTCGGCGGCGTCGTCCTCGGACTCGCCGAAGCCCTCTCGATCGCCTACATCGAAGAGATCCCCGGCATGCAGCAGCTCGGCGGCGGCGCCTGGGCCAACGTCTGGGCCTTCGTACTCCTCATCGTCGTCCTCCTCGTGCGGCCCCAAGGCCTGCTCGGCCAGCGCGTCACGGATCGGGCGTGAGAACCATGACCACAGACACCACCCCGCAGACGCCGACACAGTCCGCGAAGCCGGCACCCGCCCCGACCACGCTCCTCTACGCAATCGTCGGCGGCAGCCTCCTCACCATCCTCAGCGCCTTCCTCGCCTGGACCTGGACCGACGAATTCCCCGGCGACCTCACCTTCTACGGCAGCCCCGCCGACCTCCAGTACGTCACCCTCGCCGGAGCCGCCCTCACCCTCGTCCACGCGCTCGCCGCGCTCGGCGTCAAGGGCTTCACCTGGCTCACCCCCGCCGGCTCCCGCAAGCCCATCTGGTTCCTGGCCCTCGGCAACGCGGCCGCCACCTGGTTCACGGTCATCGCCATCACCGTCGTCCTCGGCGGCGTGATCAACCTCGAACCCGGCGCCTACGTCGCCCTCGTCGGCTCCCTCGTCCCGGCCCTCGCCGCGTACAAGCTCCCCGACGACACCCGCAAGGCCACCCCGGCCCAGAACAAGCTGCCCTCCTGGGCCGAGATCCTCGTCATCACCGGCGTCTTCGCCCTCGGCCTCTTCGTCATCACCTTCGGCATCGACACCGACGACAAGGAACCGCAGCTCTTCGTCGCCTACCTCATCACGGTCGGCCTCGCGGCCCTCGCCCTGAACAAGTCCGGCCTCCTCGCCCGCTTCTCGGTCCTCACCGCGAACAACCGCCAGGTCACCCTCCTCGGCACCGCGGCCGCCGCGATCGCCTTCCCCTTCATCCAGCAGAGCGGCGACACCTACACACTGATCGCGGTCAACATCCTGATCTTCGCGACCGTCGCCCTCGGCCTCAACATCGTCGTCGGCCTCGCCGGCCTCCTCGACCTCGGCTACGTCGCCTTCCTCGGCGTCGGCGCCTACGCCGCCGCCCTGGTCTCCGGCAGCACCGCCTCCGCCTTCGACATCCACCTCCCCTTCTGGGCGGCGGTCATCTTCGGCGCAGTCGTCTCACTCGTCTTCGGCGTGGTCATCGGTGCACCGACCCTCCGCCTGCGCGGCGACTACCTCGCCATCGTCACCCTCGGCTTCGGAGAAATCTTCCGCATCGCCATGGGCAACCTCGACGGCACCTCCGGCCCCGACGTCACCAACGGCCCCAACGGCATCCCGAACGTCCCCCACCTCGAAATCTTCGGGTGGAACTTCGGCGAATCCCACATCGTCGCCGGCATCGAACTCGGCGCCTACGCCAACTACTACTTCCTGATGCTGCTGGTAATGGCCCTGGTCGTCGTGGTCTTCGCCCGCGCCGGCAACAGCCGCATCGGCCGCGCCTGGGTCGCCATCCGCGAGGACGAGACCGCCGCCGAAGCCATGGGCATCAACGGCTTCAAGGTCAAGCTCATCGCCTTCGCCCTCGGCGCCACCCTCGCCGGCCTCGCCGGCACCGTCCAGGCACACGTCAACACCACGGTCGTCCCCGAGAACTACGTCTTCGCCGGGCCCGTCCCGCCGAACTCCGCGTTCCTCCTCGCCGCCGTCATCCTCGGCGGCATGGGCACCATCCGCGGCCCCATCCTCGGCGCCGCACTCCTCTTCCTGATCCCGGCGAAGCTGGCCTTCCTCCAGGACTACCAGCTCCTCACCTTCGGCATCGCCCTCATCCTGCTCATGCGCTTCCGCCCCGAAGGCCTCATCGCCAACAAGCGCGCGCAGCTCGAGTTCCACGACGACACCGCTGACCAGGCCCCCAAGGACCTGGCCACCGCCAAGGCGGGGGCGTGAACGACATGACGACCACCACAGACACCACCACCACGACCAAGACCACGGTTCTCGAAGCCAAGGGCGTCACCATGCGCTTCGGCGGCCTCACCGCCGTCAAGGGCGTCGACCTCCAGGTCAACGCGGGCGAGATCGTCGGACTCATCGGCCCCAACGGCGCCGGCAAGACGACCTTCTTCAACTGCCTCACCGGGCTGTACATCCCCACCGAGGGCTCCGTCAGCTACAAGGGCAAGGTCCTCCCGCCCAAGCCCCACCGGGTCACCGAGGCCGGCATCGCCCGTACCTTCCAGAACATCCGGCTCTTCCACAACATGACCGTGCTGGAGAACGTCCTCGTCGGACGCCACACCCGCACGAAGGAAGGCCTCTGGTCCGCCCTGCTGCGCGGCCCCGGCTTCAAGAAGGCCGAAGCCGCCAGCGAGGCACGCGCCATGGAACTCCTCGCATTCATCGGCCTGGAGCACAAGGCCGACCACCTCGCGAAGAACCTCCCCTACGGCGAGCAGCGCAAGCTGGAGATCGCCCGCGCCCTCGCCAGCGACCCCGGCCTCATCCTCCTGGACGAGCCCACCGCCGGCATGAACCCGCAGGAGACCCGCGCCGCCGAAGAGCTCATCTTCGCGATCCGGGACATGGGCATCGCCGTACTCGTCATCGAGCACGACATGCGCTTCATCTTCAACCTGTGCGACCGCGTCGCCTGTCTCGTCCAGGGCGAGAAGCTCATCGAAGGCACCGCATCCGAGGTCCAGGGCGACGAGCGCGTCATCGCGGCCTACCTCGGCACCCCCTTCGAGGGCGAGCCGGGCGCGGCGGAAATCGCCGAGGTCGAGGCCGCCGAGGCCCACGCCGGGGCACACGCCAAGGCTGAGCCCGAGGCCGAAGCCGAGGCTGAGCCCGAAGCCGAAGCGGAGCCCGAGGTTGAGGCTGAGCCCGAGGCTGAGGCCGAAGCCGCAGCCGAGCCCGAGGTTGAGGCTGAGCCCGAGGCTGAGGCCGAAGCCGCAGCCGAGCCCGAGGTTGAGGCCGAAGCCGAGCCCGAGGCTGAAGCGGCCACCGGGACCGAGGCGGAAGCCGCGGACGACGACGAGGCCCCCGCGGCCGACTCGGACGCCGAGGCCCCCACCGCCTCGGACACGGACGCCGCCGAGGACAGCACCACCAGCACCACCCGCACGGAAGGAGAGGCCAAGTGACCGCACTGCTCAAGGTCGAGGACCTCAAGGTCGCCTACGGCAAGATCGAAGCCGTCAAGGGAATCTCCTTCGAGGTCAACGAAGGCGAAATCGTCTGCCTCGTCGGCACCAACGGCGCCGGCAAGACGACCACCCTCCGCACCCTCTCCGGGCTCCTGAAGCCCACCGCGGGCAGCGTCACCTTCGACGGCCAGCCGCTGATCGGCGTCCCCGCCCACAAGATCGTCGCCCTGAAGCTGGCGCACTCCCCCGAGGGCCGCCACATCTTCCCGCGGCTGACGATCGAGGAGAACCTCCAGCTCGGCGCCTTCCTCCGCAGCGACAAGGACGGCATCGAGAAGGACATCCAGCGCGCCTACGACCTCTTCCCCATCCTGGGCGAGCGTCGCAAGCAGGCCGCCGGCACCCTCTCGGGCGGTGAGCAGCAGATGCTCGCCATGGGCCGCGCGCTCATGTGCCAGCCGAAGCTCCTCATGCTGGACGAGCCCTCCATGGGTCTCTCCCCGCTGATGATGCAGAAGATCATGTCGACCATCTCCGAGCTCAAGGCCTCGGGCATGACGATCCTGCTCGTCGAGCAGAACGCCCAGGCGGCGCTCTCCCTCGCCGACCAGGCGCACGTCATGGAGATCGGCAAGATCGTCCTCTCCGGCACCGGCCAGGACCTCCTCCACGACGAGGACGTCCGCAAGGCCTACCTCGGCGAGGACTGACACAACGTGTGAGGCCCGCCTCCCTCGGGGGAGGCGGGCCTCACGCATGTTCCGGGGAGCCCGGGACGGGAACTACTTCCCGCCGCTCTCCTTCTTCTTCGACTCGGCGTCCTCGATGACCACCTCGGCGACCTGCTGCATCGACATCCGGCGGTCCATGGAGGACTTCTGGATCCACCGGAAGGCCGCCGGCTCGGTCAGCCCGTACTGCGTCTGCAGGATGCTCTTCGCCCGGTCGACCAGCTTGCGGGTCTCCAGCCGCTGCGACAGGTCGGCGACCTCCTGCTCCAGCGCGCGCAGCTCGGCGAAGCGGGACACGGCCATCTCGATGGCCGGCACCACGTCGCTCTTGCTGAACGGCTTCACGAGGTACGCCATGGCCCCGGCATCCCTGGCCCGCTCGACGAGGTCGCGCTGCGAGAACGCCGTCAGCATGAGGACGGGGGCGATGGACTCCTGGGCGATCTTCTCGGCGGCGGAGATCCCGTCCAGGACGGGCATCTTCACATCGAGGATGACCAGGTCGGGCCGGTGCTCGCGGGCGAGCTCGACGGCCGTCTGCCCGTCGCCGGCCTCGCCGACGACGGAGTAGCCCTCTTCTTCGAGCATCTCTTTGAGATCGAGACGGATGAGCGCCTCGTCCTCGGCGATGACGACCCGGGTCGTCAGCGGCGGAACGTGCGACTGGTCGGCGTCGGGCATGGGCGTCGACTCGTGCTCGGCGGTCACGGGGGCTCCTTGATACGGGGCATTACTGCTCCCCCGAGCCTACCGACCTCCTGTAAGGTGGTGTCACGCAGGGTTCCAGCAATCCTTCGTTTCTTAGGCCCCAGTACTCCAACTGGTTAGAGAGGCCGCTCTCAAACAGCGGACAGTGTGGGTTCGAATCCCACCTGGGGCACCTTTCCTGGAATTCCAAGGTCACGCCCATCTGGCGGACAGTCCCCCGTTCGGGGGAATGCACCCGGAACCGCAGGCGCTTCCGGAAGAAATTCCGCACCGTCGCCCGTATGTACGATCTGGCAACTCGGCGGCAGGCTCTGTCTCTCCTTGATGACGGGCGCAGTCTGAACGCGGTCAGCAAGGAGATGGGCGTATCCCGGGCGGCAATCCGAGCCTGGCGCGTCCGCATCGAACCGCTTCCCCGGCTCAACCAGTCTCAGCCGTGCACGGGCCCGACCGATCGGGAGGCGTACTCCTATCTCCTCGGCCTCTACCTCGGCGATGGGTGCATCAGCCTCCATCCGAAGGGTGGGCACTACCTGCGCATCGCATGCGCGGACGCTTGGCCCGGCCTCATCGAGCAGTGCCGGGCTGCGATTCTGGCGGTCCGCCCGGCCGACAAGGTCTACGTGCTGCAGCGCCAGGGTTGCGTCAACGTCACCAGCTACGGGCGGCACTGGACGTGCCTGTTCCCGCAGCACGGGCCCGGGAGGAAGCACGAGCGGCGGATCGTCCTCGAAGGCTGGCAGCAGGAGATCGTCGACGCGCACCCGTGGGAGTTCGTCCGTGGGCTGATCCACTCCGACGGGTGCCGGGTCACCAACTGGACCGTCCGCAACGGCAAGCGCTACGAGTACCCGCGGTACTTCTTCACCAACAAGTCCGACGACATCCGCAGGCTCTGTACCGACACGCTCACCGCGCTCGGCGTGGAGTGGACGGTCCTGGCCCGCGGCAGCGACCCGTTGAACGTGTCCGTCGCCCGAAAGGCGTCCGTCGCCCTCATGGACGCCCACATCGGGCCGAAGTACTAGGGGCCCGGTTCCGGGTCGGTGGCGAGGCGGGCGTGGAGGTGTTCGTCGTGGTGGCGGCCGTCGCCGAAGAGGTGGGACGCGCGCAGGACGCCCTCGGGGAGGTATCCGCAGCGGTGGGCGACGCGGCAGGAGGCCTCGTTGCCGGCGGCGTGGGCGAGTTCGATGCGGCGTGCGCCGGCGGTGCGGAAGCCCCAGGTGGTGACGGCCCGGGTGGCCCGGGTGGCGAGGCCGCGTCCGCGGGCTTCGGGCAGGAACCAGTAGCCGATCATGGCCTGGCCGTCGGCGCGGTCGGTCCAGCGGAGGTTGACGGTGCCGAGCAGGGCGCCGTCGGTGGTGGACAGCACCGCGAAGGCCGCGCCCGCGCCGCGGTCCCAGCCGTCCTCTCGGGCTTCGAGCCAGGTCCGGGCGGCTTCGTGGTCGGACGTCGGGAGGGGGTTCCAGAGGGCGATCTTCGGTTCGGACGCGGCGGCGGTGAGGTCGTCGAGGAGTTCCGGTCCGGCGGGCTTGCGGCCCCAGGGGTGGAGCTGTACGTCGCCGAGGTCGAGCGTGGTGCGGGCGAAGGTCCGTATGGAGGTGCTCATGGCGCCCTTCCTACTCGGCGCCCGGGCCTGTCGCCAGCGCTTTCCTTCGGTTGCGGCAGGGTGGCGACGATGTGGCGGAGTGCGTCGGTGGTGGTCGCGTATTCGGCTTCGGTCCGTATGAGGCCGTGGGTGGTCTCGGTGAGTCGGTCGCAGGCCGTGAGGTCGTCGTACGGGGTCGGGTCGGTGGTGGGGGTGCGCCGGGCCGTTTGGTGGGGCCCGGCGCGGTGGTGCGTGCGCGTGCGCGTGCGTGTGCGGGTGTGGGGGTCAGCGGACGGGGTCGCCGATGTGGTGGATGCGGACGAGGTTGGTGGAGCCGCTGACGCCGGGGGGTGAGCCGGCGGTGATGACGACGATGTCGCCGGTCACGCAGCGGCCGATGCGCAGGAGTTCTTCTTCGACCTGGGCGACCATGGCGTCGGTGGAGTCGACGTGGGGGCCGAGGAAGGTTTCGACGCCCCAGGTGAGGTTGAGTTGGGAGCGGGTGGCGGGGTCGGGGGTGAAGGCGAGGAGGGGGATGGGTGAGCGGTAGCGGGAGAGGCGGCGGACGGTGTCGCCGCTCTGGGTGAAGGCGACGAGGAACTTGGCGTGGAGGAAGTCGCCCATTTCGGCGGCGGCGCGGGCGACTGCTCCGCCTTGGGTGCGGGGCTTGTTGCGGTCGGTGAGGGGTGGGAGGCCTTTGGTGAGGATGTCCTGTTCGGCGGCTTCGACGATGCGGGACATGGTGGCGACGGTTTCGACGGGGTATTTGCCGACGCTGGTTTCGCCGGAGAGCATGACGGCGTCGGTGCCGTCGATGACGGCGTTGGCGACGTCGGAGGCTTCGGCGCGGGTGGGGCGGGAGTTGTCGATCATCGAGTCGAGCATCTGGGTGGCGACGATGACGGGTTTGGCGTTGCGCTTGGCGAGTTTGATGGCGCGCTTCTGGACGATCGGGACCTGTTCCAGGGGCATTTCGACGCCGAGGTCGCCGCGGGCGACCATGATGCCGTCGAAGGCGGCGACGATGTTGTCGATGTTGTCGACGGCCTGGGGTTTTTCGATCTTGGCGATGACGGGGAGGCGGCGGTCTTCTTCGTCCATGATGCGGTGGACGTCTTCGATGTCGTGGCCGCTGCGGACGAAGGAGAGGGCGATGACGTCGGCGCCGGTGCGCAGGGCCCAGCGGAGGTCTTCGATGTCCTTGTCGGAGAGGGCGGGGACGGAGACGGCTACGCCGGGGAGGTTGAGGCCTTTGTGGTCGGAGACCATGCCGCCTTCGATGACGCGGGTGTGGACGTGGGGTCCGTCGACGTGGGTGACTTCGAGGGTGACGCGGCCGTCGTCGACGAGGATGCGTTCGCCGGTGGTGACGTCTGTGGCGAGTCCTTTGTAGGTGGTGCCGCAGGTGTGGCGGTCGCCGGGGTGGTCTTCGACGGTGATGGTGAAGTCGTCGCCGCGTTCAAGGAGTACGGGGCCTTCGTGGAAGCGGCCGAGGCGGATCTTCGGGCCTTGAAGGTCGGCGAGGATGCCGACGCTGCGGCCGGTCTCGTCGGAGGCCTTGCGTACGCGTTGGTAGCGCTCCTCGTGTTCGGCGTAGGTGCCGTGGCTGAGGTTGAGTCGGGCGATGTCCATTCCGGCTTCGACCAGTGCTTTGATCTGGTCGTATGAGTCGGTGGCGGGGCCCAGGGTACATACGATTTTCGCTCGGCGCATGGGGCGAGCCTATTCCCCTACCAACGGGTAGGTAATCGCTTCCTGGTGTCCGCTCAACAACCAATGGGCAAAAGCTTGTTGACAATTGTTGAATGTGCGTGGGGGTGCTCTGATGAGCACCCCCGGGGCCCGTTATATCCGCGTTTCAGAGTTGGGGCGGGGTCATGGTGAAGCGGGCGTTCACCTGTGCGTAGACGGTCTGGCGCTGGGGTTCGAGGTCGAGCGGCGGGGGGCCGGCGTCCTCGGCGGTGCTGAAGGCCATGGTGCGCATGCCGGAGCCGCCGGGGGCCTGGGCGAAGGGGGTGGCGTTCTCGGCTCCGAGGTCGGCGAGTTCGACGAGGGCGGAGAGCCGGGCGCCTAGGGCTTCGGCGTATTCGCGGGCGCGCTGGACGGCTTCGAGTACGGCTTGCCGGCGGGCTTCGCCGTGGGCGGGCGAGGTGGGGCGCAGGGCCCACCAGGGGCCGTCGACCTGGGTGAGTTCGAGGTCGGCGAGGCGGGTGGTGAGTTCGCCGAGGGTGGTGAAGTCGCTGAGTTCGGCGGTGAGGTGGACGCGGCCGTGGTAGGCGCGGACGCGTTCGGCGCGGCCGTGGCGGGTGAGTTCGGGGGTGATGGAGAGGGCGCCGGTTTCGAGTTTTTCTACGGTGTCGCCGTGGCTCTTGATGAGGTCGAGGACGGTGTTGTTGCGTCGGGTGAGGTCTTCGAGCGCGGTGCGGCGGTCGGTGCCGCGGGCGCTGACGGTGATGGCGATGCGGGCGATCTCGGGGTCGACTTCGAGGCGGGCTTCGCCGCGGACTGCTACGCGGGGTACTTCGGGGGTTCCGTAGGGCTGGTGCGAGGCGTGCGCTGCGTCCTGGGTCATGGATTCACTCTCGCACTGTCGCCCGTTCGGGTGCGGTCATCGGATCGAAACCTGGCGGGGGTGTTGCGGCTTGTTACTGCTGGGTCAGAATCTACGCGCGTTGTTCGGGTTGTTCTGGCCTCACAGGGAGACGGTATGGCGTTCGACCGCAGGACTTTCATAGGGACCACGGCCGCGACGGGTGCGGCCGTCGCGTTGGCGGGGGCCACGAGCACCCCGGCGGCCGCCGCGCAGCGGGATGCGAGGGCGAGGGGTCCCCGGACGTACGCGTTCACGGTGATGGGGACGACCGATCTGCACGGGAACGTCTTCAACTGGGACTACTTCACGGACAAGGAGTTCGACGACAAGGCGCACAACGACGTCGGTCTGGCGAAGATCTCGACGTTGGTGGAGCAGGTGCGGGCGGAGAAGGGGCGGTGCAACACGCTGCTCATCGACGCGGGTGACACGATCCAGGGCACGCAGCTTTCGTACTACTACGCGAAGGTCGATCCGATCACGGCGCGGCGTGGTCCGGTGCACCCGATGGCGCAGGCGATGAACGCGATCGGTTATGACGCGGCGGCGCTGGGGAACCACGAGTTCAATTACGGCATTCCGGTGCTGCGGAAGTTCGAGGAGCAGTGTGATTTCCCGCTGTTGGGGGCGAACGCGCTGGATGCGAAGACGTTGAGGCCGGCGTTCGCGCCGTACAGCATGCACCGGCTGCGGACTCCGCACGGGCGGGACGTGAAGGTGGCGGTGCTGGGGCTGACGAATCCGGGGATCGCGCTGTGGGACAAGGCGAACGTGCAGGGGAGGATGACGTTCCCGGGGCTGGAGGAGCAGGCCGCGAAGTACGTGCCGCGGCTGCGTTCGATGGGCGCGGACGTGGTGATCGTGTCGGCGCACTCGGGGTCGAGTGGTACGTCCTCGTATGGTGACCAGCTGCCGTACGTCGAGAACGCGGCGGCTCTGGTGGCGGAGCAGGTGCCGGGGATCGATGCGATCCTGGTGGGTCACGCGCACACGGAGATCGCGGAGTACCGGGTGAGGAACAGGGCGACCGGCGAGGACGTGGTGCTGTCGGAGCCGTTGAAGTGGGGGCAGCGGCTGACGCTGTTCGACTTCGAGCTGGTGTGGGGGAAGGGTCGCTGGTCGGTGGCGAAGGTCGCGGCGAGGGTGCTGAACTCGAACACGGTGGCGGAGGACGCGAGGATCACGCGGCTGCTGTCGGACGAGCACCGCAAGGTCGTGGCGTATGTGAACCAGGTGATCGGTACGTCGACGCAGGCGATGTCGTCGGCGGAGGGTCCGGTGAAGGACGTGCCGATCATCGATCTGATCAATCATGTGCAGGCGGAGACGGTGAGGTCGGCGCTGGCGGGTTCGCAGTGGGCGGCGCTGCCGGTGCTGTCGCAGGCCTCGTGCTTCTCGCGGACGGCGGCGATCCCGGCCGGGGAGGTGACGATCCGGGATGCGGCGGGGCTGTACCCGTTCGAGAACACGATGGAGGCGCGGCTGCTGACGGGTGCGCAGCTGAAGGACTATCTGGAGTACTCGGCTCGGTACTTCGTGCGGACGGCGCCGGGTGAGGTGGTGGATCCGGCGAGGCTGACGAACGCCGAGGCGATTCCGGATTACAACTATGACGCGGTGTACGGGCTGTCGTACGACATCGACATCGCGCAGCCGGCGGGTTCGCGGATTTCGGGGTTGTCGTTCCGGGGGGAGGCGGTGGATCCGGCGGCGCAGTTCGTGCTGGCGGTGAACAACTACCGGGCGTCGGGCGGTGGGAACTTCCCGCATGTGCCGCAGGCGCAGCAGGTGTGGTCGAACTCGGATGAGATCCGCAACACGATCATTCAGTGGGTGAAGGCGAGGGGGACGATCGATCCGGCGCAGTTCGCTTCGGTGGACTGGCGGCTGACGCGGGCGGGTGTGCCGGTGTTCTAGTCGGTTCGTGGGGTGTGCGGCCGGGGCCTGCTGTGGCGGGTCCCGGCCGTTTCGCGTGTGCGTGGGTCGGCGTTTGCCGGAGGAGTGGGGCGGCGGGGCGGGGTGGCCGCCTGTGGTGGGGCTCGGTTGTTCGCCTGGTCCGGGGCGGTTCGCGCTGATGAAGGGGGCCGGTGCGCCGGGGGTGGGGGCGGTGTGGCCGGGGATGTCGCCGTGGTGGTTCCGGGCGGGGTGCTGCGCGGGTGCGGTGCCGGTGGGGGCGAGGGGGGTGTCGGGGTCGCCGGTGCGGGTGGTGGGGGCGTTGGGTGCGGTCGGGCCGGCGTCGGGGAGGAGGGTGGTGTGCCGGGCATGTGGGGGGGGTGGCCCGGCGGTGTGGTGGGGGGGGGTCAGGGGTGGTCGACGAGGGGGAGGAGTTCGCCTGCGGGGCGGGGGCGGGTGTGTTCGTGCTGTTCGAGGCCGAAGGTGGTGAAGGCGGTGCGTGGGGGTTGGGGGTAGGGGTTTTTGCCGGTGAGGGTGTTGAGGATGGCGGCGCTGCGCCAGGCGGCGAGGCCGAGGTCGGGGGCGCCGACGCCGTGGGTGTGGCGTTCGCCGTTCTGGACGAAGATGCTGCCGGTGACGGAGGGGTCGAGGATCATCCGGTAGCGGTCGTCGATGCGGGGGCGGCCGGAGGAGTCCTTGCGCAGGTAGGGGTCGAGGCCTGCGAGGAGGCGGGTGAGGGGGCGTTCGCGGTAGCCGGTGGCGAGGACGACGGCGTCGGTGGTGAGGCGGGAGCGGGCGCCTTGTTCGGCGTGTTCGAGGTGGAGTTCGACTTTGGTGGTGGCGACGCGTCCGGCGGTGCGGACGGTGACGCCGGGGGTGAGGACGGCGTCGGGCCAGCCGCCGTGGAGGGTGCGGCGGTAGAGCTCGTCGTGGATGGCGGCGATGGTGGCGGTGTCGATGCCTTTGTGGAGTTGCCATTGGGCGGGGACGAGGTGGTCGCGTACGGGTTCGGGGAGGGAGTGGAAGTAGCGGGTGTAGTCGGGGGTGAAGTGTTCGAGGCCGAGCTTCGAGTACTCCATGGGGGCGAAGGAGGGGGTTCTGGCGAGCCAGGTGAGGCGTTCGCGGCCGGCGGGGCGGGCGCGGAGGAGGTCGAGGAAGACTTCGGCGCCGGACTGGCCGGATCCGATGACGGTGACGTGGTCGGCACCGATGATGCGTTGGCGGTGGTCGAGGTAGTCGGCGGAGTGGATGACGGGGACGGTGGGGGCTTCGGCGAGGGGGCGGAGGGGTTCGGGGATGTGGGGTTCGGTGCCGATGCCGAGGGCGAGGTTGCGGGTGTGGGTGCGGCCGAGGGCTTCGGCTTCGCCGGTGGGGTCGAGTTGGGTGAAGTCGACTTCGAAGAGGTCGTGTTCGGGGTTCCAGCGGACGGCGTCGACCTGGTGGCCGAAGTGGAGTCCGGGGACGCGGCCGGCGACCCAGCGGCAGTAGGCGTCGTATTCGGCGCGGTGGATGTGGAACTGCTCGGCGAAGTAGAAGGGGTAGAGCCGTTCCTTGTGCTTGAGGTAGCTGAGGAAGCTCCAGGGGCTGGCGGGGTCGGCGAGGGTGACGAGGTCGGCGAGGAAGGGGACCTGGAGGGTGGTGCCGTCGATGAGGAGGCCGGGGTGCCAGCGGAAGTCGCGGCGCTGCTCGTAGAAGGCGGTGGCGAGTTCGCCGGCTCCTTGGTGGGGGAGGCCGTGGGCGAGGGCGGCGAGGGACAGGTTGGACGGTCCGATGCCGATTCCGACGAGGTCGTGGGGTGCATCGAGCTGGGCGGTCATCGGTGGGTGCTGCCTTCCAGGAGGGCGATGAGGGTGTCCAGGTCTCCCGCCGTGGTGTGCGGGTTGAGGAGGGTGGCTTTGAGCCAGAGGCGGCCGTCGGCGTGGGTGCGGCCGAGGACGGCGCGGCCTTGGTGGAGGAGGGTGCGGCGCAGGGTGGCGACGTCGTCGTCGGTGGCGTGGGTGGGCCGGAAGAGGACGGTGCTGATGGTGGGTGGTGCGTGGAGTTCGAAGTGGGGGTGTGCGTCGAGGAGTCGGGCGAGGTCCTGTGCGAGTCGGCAGGTGTGGTCGATGAGGTGGGTGAGGCCGTCGCGGCCGAGTGAGCGCAGGGTGGCGGCGATCTTGAGGGCGTCGGGGCGGCGGGTGGTGCGCAGGGAGCGGCCGAGGAGGTCGGGGAGTCCGGCTTCGGTGTCGTCGGTGGCGTTGAGGTAGTCGGCCTGGTGGGTGAGGGGGGTGAGGAGGGTGGTGTCGGGGACGGTGAGGAGTCCTGCGGCGACGGGCTGCCAGCCGAGTTTGTGCAGGTCGATGGTGAGGGATTGGGCGCGGCCGAGTCCGGCGAGTTTGTGCCGGTGGTGGGGGCTGAGGGCGAGGAGGCCGCCGTATGCGGCGTCGATGTGGAGGTCGGCGCCGTGGTGGTCGCAGAGGTCGGCGATGGCGGGGAGGGGGTCGATGAGGCCTGCGTCGGTGGTGCCGGCGGTGGCGGTGACGAGGGTGGGGCCGGGGGTGGTGGCGAGGGTGTCGGCGAGGGTGGTGGGGTCGAGGACGCCGGTGGGGGTGGGGAGTTCGGTGGCCGGGGGGAGGCCGAGGAGCCAGGCGGCGCGGGGGACGGAGTGGTGGGCGTTGGCTCCGTGCAGGACGGTGAGGTGGGGGCCGTGGCGTTCGCGGGCGAGGAGCAGGGCGAGTTGGTTGGCTTCGGTGCCGCCGGTGGTGATGAGGGCGTCGGGGTGGGGGGTGTCGTGGAATTCGGCGGCGAGGGCGCGGGTGAGGAGGGTTTCGATCGCGGAGGCGGCGGGGGCCTGGTCCCAGGAGTCGAGGGAGGGGTTGAGGGCGCCGGCGGCGAGGTCGGCGGCTACGGCGACGGCGAGGGGTGGGCAGTGCAGGTGGGCTGCGCAGTGGGGGTGGGCGGGGTCCGCGGCGCCGGCGGCGAGGGTGTGCACGAGGGTGCGGAGGGCTTCGTGGTCGCCGGTTCCGTGGTCGGGCAGGACCTCGCCGAGTGCGGTGCGGACGTGGGCGGTGACGGTGTCGGGGCCGCCGGTGGGGAGGGGGCCGTAACGGTCCTGCGCGCCGGTGCGGAGGGCGTCGAGGACGGTGTCGAGGAGGGGGCGCAGGGCGTGCGGGCCGGTGGCTCCGCCGGCGAGCGGGTTGCCGTGCGGGTTGCCGTGCGGGTTGCCGTGCGGGGTGCCGTGCGGGGTGCCGTGCGGCGCTGTCAACGGGACCTCCGGGGGCTGGGCCGGGGTGCGGTGTGCCGTGCGGTGTGCCGTGCGGTGTGCCGTGCGGCGCTTCACAGGACCTCCGGGGGCTCGCCGGGGTGCGGTCGGGGCACCCGGTCCGTACAACGACTCAGACCCGAATGGGGTAACCGCCGGGGTTTGTCGGACTCAGCGGCGGCCCGTGGGCGGGGCGGTTGAGCGGCCGCAGGGTTGCCGGGGTCGGCGTTGCCGCAGCCGGGGCGCCGGGGTCAGCCTTGCCGATGCCGGAGTGCCGGCGTTGCCGATGCCGGAGTGCCGGTGCCGGCGTTGCCGATGCCGGGGGCGGCCTTGCGTCAGGCGGAGTGCCGGTGGCGGGTTGACGGTCCGGGGTCAGCCTTGCCGATGCCGGAGTGCCGGGGGCGGCCTTGCCGCAGCCGGAGTGCCGGAGGCGGCGTTGCCGGAGGCGGGGTGCCGGTGCCGGGGTCGGGGCAGGATGCCGTCCGGGACTGCATGATTTATGGCGCCTCGGGTCGACCTGCCCAGGCGGGCTGCGGTTGCGCCAACAAATCACGTTTTACGTCCCGGACAGCATCCCGCCCCGCCCCCGTCCCCGGCCGCGCGGCCCCGCCGGGGTCGGGGACGGGCCGGGGACGGGCCGGGGTCGGGGACGGGCCGGGGACGGGCCGGGGTCGGGGACGGGCCGGGGACGGGCCGGGGTCGGGGACGGGCCGGGGTCGGGGACGGGCCGGGGTCGGGGACGGGCCGGGGTCGGGGACGGGCCGGGGTCGGGGACGGGCCGGGGTGTCGGCCGGGACGTAGAACGTGATTTGTGGCGCGGTATCCGCCCCTGCGGGCACTCCTGTGAAGGCGCGCCATGAATCGTGCAGTCCCGGGCGGCGCCCCGGACCGGCACCGGCCCCCGTTCCGCCGAGCCCCCCGCAGGGGTCCCGCAGGGTGAGGGTCAGCCTCGGACGCGGAGGGCGCGGGACAGGTCGTCCAGCTGGTCGACGAGCTTGCGGCGCAGGAGCGGGATGATGTCCGGGTCGGTGAGGCAGGCCCGGCCCGCCTTGAGGTTGGCCTCGCCGACGGCGTACGCCGGGAAGGCGTGGCGGCCTGCGGCCTCGGCGATGGCGGGTCCGCGGCGGGCGCCGAGGGCGACGGCGTCGGGGTAGAAGCGAGTGACGTACTCCGCGGTGAGATCGGCCTGTTCGGGCTGCCAGAAGCCCTGGGCGGTGGCGCTGAAGAGGTAGTTGGACAGGGTGTCGTCGTGGAAGAGGCGGTTCCAGGCGGCGGCCTTGGCCTCGGGGGTGGGGAGGGCGGCGCGGCAGCGGGCGGCGCCTTCCTCGCCGGTGGCGCTGGGGTCGGCGGCGAGGGCGGCGTCGATCTCGTCCTCGCCGATGGCGCCGAGGACGGCGAGGCGGCCGAGGATGCGCCAGCGCAGCTCGGGGTCGAGGGCGGGGCCGCCGGGGACGGTGTCGTCGGCGAGCCAGGCGGCGATGGTGTCGGGCTGGGTGGCGCCGGCCACGAGGGTGCGTACGGCGGTGAGCCGCATGCCGGGTTCGGAGCCGTCCTCGGTGCGGCGGAGGAGGTCGCGGGCGATGGTGGTGAGGGTGCCGAGTGCGGCGGTGCGGTCCTCGGGGGCGACGTAGCGGACGGCGACCTCGGTGCGGGCGAAGGTGAGGACGCCCTGGACGATGGCGAGGTCGTGTTCGTCGGCGAGGTGGGCCTCGGCGGTTTTCAGGTAGTCGTGCGGGTCGAGTTCGCCGTCGCGGACCATGTCGCGCAGGCAGTTCCAGGCGACGGCGCGGGTGAGGGCCTCGGGGATGCCGGAGAGGCCGCGCAGGACCGTTTCGAGGGAGGTTTCGTCGAGGCGGATCTTGGCGTAGGTGAGGTCGGCGTCGTTGAGGAGGAGCAGTGCGGGGCGCTCGCCGCCGGCCGAGATGATCTCGTCGGTGGGGATGTCGAGGTCGAGGAGTTCGCGCAGTTCCAGGATGCGGCCGTCGACGGGGTCGCGGTCGTAGACGCCGACGGCGATGTGGTGGGGGCGGGTGCCGGTGCGGTCGACGGTGAGGGTCCAGCCGTTGGTGCCGTCGGGGGCCTCGATGCGGGGGGTGAGGGTGTCGATGCCGGTGGTGCGCAGCCATGCGTCGGCCCAGCCGCGAACGTCGCGTTCGGTGTGGGCGGCGAGGGAGTCGATGAAGTCGGCGAGGGAGGCGTTGGCGAATCTGTGGCGGGCGAAGTGGGTGTTGATGCCGGCGAGGAAGTCTTTTTCGCCGAGCCAGGCGACGAGTTGGCGCAGGGCGGAGGCGCCCTTGGCGTAGGAGATGCCGTCGAAGTTGAGGAGGGCGGAGGCGGTGTCGGGGACGTCGTCGGGGGCGACGGGGTGGGTGGAGGGGCGTTGGTCGGCGTCGTAGCCCCAGGGCTTGCGGGTGACGCCGAAGTCGGTCCAGGTGTCGGTGAAGCGGGTGGCTTCGGTGAGGGTCTGGTAGCCCATGTATTCGGCGAAGGATTCGTTGAGCCAGATGTCGTCGAACCAGGCGAGGGTGACGAGGTCGCCGAACCACATGTGGGCCATCTCGTGGGCGATGACCATGGCGCGGGACTGGCGTTCGGTGTCGGTGACGGCGGAGCGGTAGATGAATTCGTCGCGGAAGGTGACGAGGCCGGGGTTCTCCATGGCGCCGGCGTTGAATTCGGGGACGAAGGCCTGGTCGTAGGAGTCGAAGGGGTAGGGCTCGGTGAATTTGACCTGGTAGCGGTCGAAGCAGGCCTTGGTGATGGAGAGGATCTCGTCGGCGTCGGCGTCCAGGTGGGGGGCGAGGGACTGGCGGCAGTGGATGCCGAAGGGCAGTCCGGCGTGCCGGGTGGTCACGCTGTGCCAGGGGCCCGCGGCGACGGCGGCGAGGTAGGTGGAGATGACGGGGGTGGGGGCGGACTGCCAGATGCCGGCGGCGGCGGTGTCGCCGGTGGCGGGGCGGTCGGCGAGGCGGGTGGTGATGCCGTTGGCGAGGACGGTCCAGTGTGCGGGGGCGGTGACGGTGAACTCGAAGACGGCTTTGAGGTCGGGCTGGTCGAAGGCCGGGAAGACCCTTTGGACGTCGTCGAGGAACATCTGGCTGTAGACGTACGTCTGGCCGTCCGCGGGGTCGGTGAAGCGGTGCAGGCCCTCGCCGGTGCGGGAGTAGCGCATGCGGGTGTCGAGGTGCAGCTCGTGGGGGCCCTGGGTGAGGCCGTTGAGCGGCAGCCGGTTGTCTTCGAGGGTGGCCGGGTCGAGGGGGTTGCCGTCGAGGGTCGCGGAGCGCAGTAGGTCCGGCTTCAGCTCCACGAAGGTGTCGCCGGTGGTGCGGGCGGTGAACCGGATGACGGTGGTGGAGTCGAAGGTTTCGTCGTCGCCGGTGAGGTCGAGGGTGACGGCGTAGTGGTGGACGTCGAGGAGCTGGGCTCGGAGCTGCGCTTCGTTGCGCTTGAGTGCGGACATGGGGCCATGCTGCCGCAGTGGGTGGCGCTTGCCCGAGCTACTGCTCTTCGCCGGCGGCGATCGTCTCGTGGTGGCGGATGACCTCGGCGATGATGAAGTTGAGGAGTTTCTCGGCGAAGGCGGGGTCGAGCTTGGCGTTCTCGGCGAGCTGGCGGAGCCGGGCGATCTGGCTGGCTTCGCGGCCGGGGTCGGCGGGGGGCAGCTGGTGGCGTGCCTTGAGGTGGCCGACCTGCTGGGTGCATTTGAAGCGTTCGGCGAGCATGTGGACGACGGCGGCGTCGATGTTGTCGATGCTGTCCCGCAGGCGGGCGAGTTCGGCGGTGACGTTCTCGTCGATGCCGTCGGCGGTGGCGTCCTGGCCGTCGCCGGTGCCGTTGTCGAGGTCGCTGATGTTCATGGTGGTCGAGAATACGTGGCGCGGGCCCGCAGGTCGTGGGGGTAGTCGGCCTGTGAGACGGGGCCGGGTCACAGGGGGAGGACGGCGGTGACGATCCAGCCGCCTTCGGGGCCGGGGCCGGCGGTGAGGAGGCCGCCGAGGGCCTGGGCGCGTTCGGCCATGCCGGCGAGGCCGTAGCCGCCGCCGCGGGCTTTTTCGGAGAGGCGGGCGGGTCGGCCGCCGTCGTCGGCGATGCGGACCTCCAGGCCGGTGGGGACGGTGCGGAGGCTGACGCGGACTGCGGTGGCGGTGGCGGCGTGCTTGCCGGTGTTGGTGAGGGCTTCGAGGACGATGCGGTGGGCGGTGGCCGCGACGTGGGCGGGGAGGCGGTCCTCCAGTCCGTTCTCGATGGAGAGGGTGACGGGCGGGCCGGTTCGGGAGAAGCGTTCGGTGAGGCCGCGGATGTCGAGGAGGAGGACGTCGGGGTGGTGTCCGGCGACGGCGGCGAGGGCGGCCTCGCCGTCGGCGACGTCGGCGACGTCGGCGAGGACCTCGATGTCCGGCTGGCTCTCCAGGATCATCCGGAAGCCGGTTCGGACCATTTCCTGGTCGTCCGCGATGACCACGCTGATCGCCATGCGCCACCTGCTCCGCTGTCGCCCGCTGCCGCCGGTTCCCTCCCATGGGACCGGTGGGCCGGTCGGCCCGCAACCGCACGGCGGGCCGCCGGGCGGGTGCCGCGAGGTCCGGACGGCGGTGTTCCGGTCTTGCGGTACGCCGGTCCACGGTACGGGGGCGGGTGCGGGTGCGCCTCGTCCTTCCGGCCGGTTCGCGGGTGGCCGGAAGGACGGGGCGGTGGGGGGACTACAGGGTCGCCGCGGCGCTCTTGATCTGGGCGGCGAAGGTGGAGACCTCGGTGTAGACGCCCGGGTAGTCGGGGCGGGCGCAGCCTATGCCCCAGCTGACGATGCCGACCTGGATCCAGGCTCCGGCGTTGTCGCGGCGGAACATGGGGCCGCCGGAGTCGCCCTGGCAGGTGTCGACGCCGCCCTGGTCGAGGTAGCCGGCGCAGATCTCCTCGCCGGGGACGAGGTCGCTGTAGGCGGCCTTGCAGGCGGCGTCGGAGACGAAGGGGACGGTTGCCTTCATGAGGTAGCGCTGCTGGCCGCCGCCTTCGCGGGTGGCGCCCCAGCCGGCGACGGTGAAGGTGCCGTTGTCGTAGGCCTTGGTCTCGGCGATCTTGAGGGTGGGCAGGTTGACGGGCTTGGCGAGCTTGATCAGGGCCCAGTCCTTGCCGGTGCCGTTGTAGCCGGGGGCGCGCAGGACCTTGGTGGACTTGACCTTGATGGCGCCGGCGCTCTTGAGGTCGACGACTCCGGCGGTGGCGGTGATGGAGGTGTTGTTGCCGGAGCCGCCGACGCAGTGGGCGGCGGTGAGGACGATCTGCTGGGTGTAGAGGGCGCCGCCGCAGCCCATGGAGAGGCGCACCATGAAGGGGAACTCGCCCTGGGCGGCTCGGGTGCCGCCCACGACGGGTGCGGTGCCGGCGGTGGCGGTGCCGGGCTGGAGGCTGACGGCCGCGAGGGCGACGGCGCCGACGGCGAGGGTGCGCTTCATGAATCGCACGAGGCTGGACACAGTCAACACACTGCCTTTCGTGGGGGGTTGGGCCGTGCGCGTCATCGGGGAATGACGGGTCCATGACACATCAGGAGAATGGCGGCCAACAAGAACGCAGTTTCGGCCAACTCCCGCCAGAGCGACAGGGATTGCGGTAAAGGGGCACCGGATGGAGAAGAACGGCGGTCGGGGCGGGACCATCGAGCACGGTTTTCCGCATCTGGCGACCGTGCGCGCATCGATCACCGCGCTGTACCGGCTCATGTCGGCCGACGGGGTCCGCGCCCACGCCCTGAGCCTCTCCCCCGCCGACGCGGCCTTCGAAGCCTCCGACGACCTGCACCTGGGCGCGCAGCGGGTGGCCTCGGCGGTCGTGCGCACGCTGCGGCTGCCCGAGGTGCGCACGGTGGTCGCGTTCCGGCCGATGGCGGAGGCGGCCGTGGTGGAACTGGGCGCGGGGCCCGATTACTTCATCGAGGTCAACGACCGTTTCCGCACCCATCGGCGGGACCTGGCGGCGGCGCTGTCACACGAGATCGCCCATGTGCTGCTGCACCGACTGGCACTGGCCTTCCCCGATCCCGCGGAGAACGAGATCCTCACCGACACCGCCGCCGCCTACCTGGGGGCGGGCTGGCTGCTCCTCGATGCCTACCGGGAGGACGCGCTCACCCACCAGAGGTTCGGCTACCTGACGCCCGAGGAGTTCGGCTACGTCCTCGCCAAGCGGGCCGCGCTGTTCGGCGAGGACCCGTCCATCTGGTTCACCAGCCCCCAGGCGTACGAGGCCTACGCGCGCGGGAGCGCGCCGGCGGCCCGGGACCACCGCCGGGCGCCGCTCACCACCGCCGGCCCGTCGGCGCGGCGGCGGTACGCGAGGGCGCGGCGCGGCGGGGCCGCTCCGGCCGGCGCGGCGTACCGCTTCGAGCCCGAGGACTCCGGCCCCGGGCTGCGGGTCAGCTTCCCGTGCCCGGTGTGCGAGCAGCGGGTGCGCGTACCGGTGCGCGGACGTCTGCGGGCGCGGTGCGGCCTGTGCCGCACGGTACTGGACTGCGACACGTAGTCCCGGCCCGCACACCTGCACGCCCGCACGCCCGCACACCTGCACACCTGCACGCCCGCACGCCCGCACGCCCGCACGCCCGCACGCCCGCACGCCGCATCCGGCTTGATCATTCACCGGTCGGTCGCAAAAAGTTTCCTACCGGCCAGTAGACACGGGTGCGGTTCTCGCCAACTCTGGTCACGTCCCTGCCAATTCGTGTCCGAGGAGCGCCCCCACATGCTCACTTTCCGCCGCACCCGAACGCCCCGTACCGCCGCCGTCGGCGTGGCCGCAGCCGCCGCCGTCCTGGCACTCGTTCCGGCCACCGCCGCCCAGGCGGCCCCGGCCGCCGCACCCGCACCCGTCTCCGTGGCGGCGAACGCCTCGGCGCCGGGCGGGAACGCGGCGATACTCGGCATCGACTACGCCACCTGGCAGCGGGAGGTGGCCGCCATCGTCGACGCGGCCCGGCCCGCCATCGAGCAGCGGATCGCGAACTCGCCCGCCGGCGAGAAGCCCGCCCTCGTCCTCGACATCGACAACACCTCGCTGGAGACGGACTTCCACTGGTTCTGGACCTACCCGACCCCCGCGATCGCCAAGGTCCGCGCACTGACCCAGTACGCCCACGCGCGCGGCGTCGCCGTCTTCTTCGTCACGGCCCGCCCGGGGATCATCCACTCCCTCACCGAGTACAACCTCAAGGCCGTCGGCTACCCCGTGTCGGGGCTCTACGTCCGCGACCTGCCCGACCTCTTCGAGGAGGTCAGCAGGTACAAGACGGCCAAGCGCGCGGAGATCGAGGCGCGCGGCTACACGATCATCGCCAACATCGGGAACAGCCCGACCGACCTGGTCGGCGGTCACGCGGAGCGGACGGTCAAGCTCCCGGACTACGGCGGCAAGCTCTCCTGACGCGCGGGGGGAGCCACCCGGCTCCCCTTCGCCCACGGCCCGCGCGCACGACCCGCGCACAACATGATGGCCCGACTGCGGTTCAGCCGATGGACCCAGCGGGTAGTCATACCTCAACGCACCGACGAAGACTCGGGCCCGACCCCTCGCCAGGGGGCCGGGCCCGCTTCCGTTTCCGGCCCGCTCCGGCCCCCCGCCGGCGGGCCCGCTCCTGGCCGCCCGCGTGGCAGGCCCGACAGGCCTGGCCAGCCGAGTCAACCCCCGCCGTTAACTCCATGGCCGAGAGCCCATTTCGTTTGCGTTAAAGGTGATCAACAGGGCCCTGACCTGGGTTTCCATCGTTACTAAACTCTGTTAAGTTTCCTTTCGCCGATAACTCCTGAGGAGGGGGACATGGCCACAACTCTGGGCCCAGCCAGGCCCGTACCCCGATCCGCATCCGCGCCGCCGGACGATCTCCGGTCCGTGATGCGGCTGTTCCCGACGGGCGTCACCGTCCTGTCGTCCGGTCGGGGCGTCCACGCGGCGGCGATGACCGCGAACTCGTTCGTCTCGATCTCGCTCGATCCGCCGCGCGTCCTGGTCTCCGTCATGAAGTCGTCCCGCACCCACCCGGCGATCGACGAGAGCGGGGAGTTCCAGGTCCACCTGCTCTCCGACCACCAGGGCGACCTGGCACGGCTGTTCGCCTCCCGCGACAAGCCCTTCGGGCGGGAGCTGGAGGAGCACTTCGCCACCGACGGCGAGACCTCCCACCCGTACCTGCCCGGCGCCCTGGCCTCGCTCGGCTGCCGGATCGAGGAGCGGTTCCCCGGCGGGGACCACACGCTCTTCCTCGCCCGCGTCGAACACGTACGGCCCGGCGAGGACACCGGCGGCGCGCTGCTGTTCCACCGGGGCCGGCTGACCCCCGCCCCCGCGGCCGCGCAGTGAGCCCCGGCCCGGGCCCGGCGGCAGCACCGGCAGCACCGGCAGTACCAGCAGTACGGGCCGTACGCGGAGCGATCACGGTGGCCGAGGACACCCCGCGGCAGATCGCGGCCGCCACCCGCCGGCTCGTCGGCGAACTCCTCGTCCGCAACGGACTGCAGCGCGACGCCGTCATCAGCCTGATGTTCACCTGCAGCCCGGACCTCACCAGCGACACCCCGGCCCTCGCGCTGCGCGAGGAGGGCTGGGAGGTGCCCGCGCTGTGCGCGGCCGACACCGCCTGGTCCGGCGCGCCCGCCCGCACCGTACGCGTCCTGGCCCACGTCACCTCGTGCGGCCCGCTCGCACCCGTCTACCTCGGCGACTCCGCGCCCACCCGTCCCGCGCAGTCCCCGGCGTAGTCCGCACCCACCCGTCGTCCACCTCACCGACCACCCACATCACGATCGAGGTCGAGACATGCAAGACCCGTCCCTGTACCCGGATCTCAAGGCCGTCCTGGAGGAACTGCAGGAGGCCCTCGGCGCCGAGCGCGTGCGGCACGACGCCACGGCGCCGCTGCCCCCGGCCCCCAACGTCTCCGCCTTCGCGGCCCGCGACACCCGCGCCGTGCTGCGCCCCGGCTCCGTCGCCGACGTACGCGCCCTCGTCGGCGCCTTCCACCACGCCAAGGCATCCGGCGCCGCGCTCCCCGGTCTGCAGGCCGTCTCCACCGGCCGCAACTGGGGGCTGGGCTCCAAGGAGCCGGCCGCCGGGCCCGTCGTACGCGTCGAACTGGACGGACTCGACGCCCTGCGCGAACTCGACACCGAGGCCGGCTACGCCGTGGTCGAGCCGGGCGTCACGCAGAAGGAGCTGTCCGAACGGCTCGACGGCACCGGCCGGATGCTGAACGTCACCGCGTCCTCCGGCCGCACCAGCGTCCTGGGCAACACCGTGGACCGCGGTGTGGGCCTGCGCCACCAGCGCACCGAGGACCTGCTCGGCCTGGAGGTCGTACTGCCCGACGGCGCACTCGCGCACATCGGCTGGTGGCCCGGCGACACCACCCACGGCAAGGGCGACGGCTTCAACCCGCTCGGCCTCGGTCCCAGCCTGCTGCACCTGTTCACACAGTCCGACTTCGGGATCGTCACCGCCGCCGTGGTCCGGCTGCTGCCGCGCCCGCGGCGCCAGAACACCGTCCGCGCCCGCTTCCACCGCGAGGCGCTGGCCGAGGCGGTCGACGCGCTGCGCACGTGGAAGGCGAACGGCCTGGTCTCGGGCGTGATCAAGGTGTACGACACCGCATCGACCGCGACCTACGGCGGCGGGGACACCGCCGGCGGCTACGTCGCCCACCTGAGCGTGGAGGGCACCGAGCGCTCGGCCGCAGCCCTCAAGGCCGCCCTGCTCGCCGAGATGGCCGAAACGGGCCTGTTCACCTCCGCGGCCCCCGCCGACGAGCAGCCCCCCGCCGCCGACGACGTCGTCGCCCAGGTGGTGGACGCCGCCTACCGCGGCTCGGTCGCGCACAACGAGCGCATGCTCGCCTCCGCGACCGGTGCGGCCGCCGACCGGGTAGACGCCGACGGCAACGGCTGGCTGTTCTTCCTGCCGTTCCTGCCCTTCGACGGCGCCTCGGTGGTACGGGCCCTGGACATCCTGGACCGCATCCACCTCGCGACCGGGATCCGGCCCGGCTCCACGGTCAACGCCCTGGACGCCGACGTCATCGACCTCGTGGTGTCCTTCCCGTTCGACCGGGCCACGCAGGCCGGGGCCGCCCACAGCGCCCTCGACCTCGCCCACACCTGGTTCGGCGAGGCCGGCCTGCGCCCCTACCGCCTCGACTCCGGGCACGCCCGCGCCGTCACGGGCGTCACGGGCGGTGCCGCCGCCGAGGCCGCCCTGCAGCGCGCCCTGCGCGCCGCCGTCGACCCCCTCGGGGTCATGGCCGCCGGACGCTACGCGTGAGCGCCGCCGCCCCGTCCCACCCGACCCGCACCCCTGATGAGAACGTGATGACGACGACGCCGTACGTACCCGACACCGCCGAGGCGATCCTGGACCGCGCCCGCGAGCTCGTCCCGGCCTTGCGGGAGAGCTCCGCGCGCATCGAGGCCGAGCGCCGGCTCCCCGAGGACGTCGTGGAACTGCTCCGCGGCGCCGGGGTGTTCCGTGCCGCCATGCCCAAGACCTGGGGCGGTCCGGAACTGACCTCGATGCAGCAGGCCGAACTCCTGGAGATCCTCTCCGCCGGCGACGTCTCCGTCGGCTGGTGCGCGATGATCGGCATGGACTCCGGCATCTACTCCGGCTACCTCGACGACGAGGTGGCCCGCGGGATGTGGCCGAACCTGGACATGGCCAACTCCGGCTGGATCTACCCGCAGGGCAGGGCCGTCCGGGTCCCCGGCGGCTTCCGCGTCACCGGCCGGTGGAAGTTCGGCTCCGGCTCCTCGCACTGCGACTGGCTGGGCGCGGGTGTCCACGTCTTCGACGAGGACGGCCGGCCGGAGGCCGACCCGGTGACCGGCGCCCCGCGGCACTGGCGGGTGATGATCGCCCGCCCCGGCGAGTACGCCTTCCACGACACCTGGCACACCACCGGTCTGGCCGGCTCCGGTTCGCAGGATTACTCCTGCACCGACCTGTTCGTGCCCGAGGAGCGGTCCTTCTCCTTCTCCGACCCCAAGCGCACCGGACCGCTGCACGCGACCCCGGACGCGATCCTGCGCAAGATGCCCGGCATCCCGCTCGGCATGGCGCGGGCCGCGCTGGACCACGTACGGGAACTGGCCGCGCAGCGCACCGACCGCGAGACCGGCACCCCGTGGCGGGACGACTACCGGATCCAGTCCACGATCGCGCGGCTGGAGGGCGAGCTGATCGCCGCCCGCGCCGGGGTGTTCAGCACGCTCCGGGTGCAGTGGGACGCGTTGTCCTCGGGCGACGTGCTCAGTGACGACGCCCGGGTGGCCACCGCGATCGCCCGGCGGCACGCCTTCCGCACGGCCCGGTCCATCGTCCACGAGCTCTTCGACCTCGTCGGCGGTTCGTCCGTCTACCGGCCGAACCCGCTGGACCGCTGGCTGCGCGACGCCAACACGATGTGCCAGCACGCCGTCGCCCAGGACTCCGTCCTGCAGCTGACCGGGAACGTCCTCCTCGGCGGCACCTCCGCCTCCCCCTTCTTCTAGCAGAGACCGAGACGAGAGAAGCGTCCAACCGTCATGGATCCCATACGTGTTGTGCTGTTCACCGAAGTCAACTCCAAACTCGGATCGCCGTTCCTGAGCATCCTGCACGGCCACCCGGACGTGGACCTGGCCGCCGTGGTCACCTCGCCGCCCGGGAAGCTGTGCTCGTACTTCACCGACGACGAGGAGGCCGTCGACGTCGCCGACCGGGCGCGCGCCCTGGGCGTACGCGTCCTGCGCCCGCGCTCGGTCAACGATCCCGACGCGGTGGAGGCGCTGGCCGCCCTGGAGGCCGACTACTTCGTGGTCGGCAACTTCCAGCAGCTGCTGGGGGCTTCCCTGCTGGACCTGCCGCGCCGCAGCGCCGTCAACTTCCACCCCTCGCCGCTGCCCGAGTTCGCCGGGCTCGCGCCGTTCTACTGGATGGTCCGCGAGGGCGCCTCGGCCAGCTCCGTGTCCGCCATCGAGATGGGCCGCAAGCTCGACGACGGCGACCTGCTGATGCAGCACCACGTCCCGCTCTCGGGCCGCGAGACCGGGCTGGAGCTGCGCACCATGCAGGAGCGCGCGAACGTCCTGATGCTGCTCGACCTGATCCCGCACCTGGTGGAGAACACCCTGGAGCGCACGCCCCAGGACGTCTCCCGCCGCTCCTACTACGGGCGACCGCGGGACGAGCACTACCGGCTGGACTTCTCGCTCCCGGCCGCCGTCGTGGAACGCCACGTCCGGGCCGCCTACCGCAGCCCGGGGGCGTGGTTCACCGCGCCCGGCGGGCAGCGCGTCCGGCTGCTGTCGGCGGCGTACGGCGAGGAGGACCGTCCGGCGCTCGGCGAACGGCCGCCCGGCACCCTGGTGCAGGGCGGCGGCGGGCTGTACGTGGCGTGCGCGGACGGCGACTGGCTGCGGCTGGTCACGGTGGAATGCGGTGGACGCGAGGTGGCCGTGGACGATCCGGCCTTCGCGCTCCTCGGCGAAGCGATGACGGTGGGGTGACGGATGTCCTTGTTCGAAGCGACGCAGCAGGCTGAGGTGCCGACGCAGGTGCGGCGGGTGCTGCACGTGCCGGCGGGTGGCGGGAAGGCCACCTGGCTGTCGGGTGACGTCTACAGCGTCAAGGCGGGCGCGGCGGAGACCGGCGGTTCCATCGCCGTGCTGGAGGCCTCCGTACCGCCCGGTGGGGGCCCTCCCCCGCACCGGCACGCCGACGAGGACGAGGCGTTCTACGTCCTGGACGGCCGGCTGACCATCCGGGTGGCCGAGAACACCTACGAGGCGGGCACCGGCGACTTCGTGTTCGTGCCGCGGGGGACGGCGCACCAGTTCCACAACCACTCGCTGCACCACGCGAAGCTGCTGCTCGTCTTCACGCCGGGCGGCGTGGAGAACTTCTTCCTGGAGGCCGGTACGGAGCCCACCGCGGGCGTGCCGGTGCCGGTGGAGGACCCGCCGGGCGTGGCCGAGGTGGGGGCGCGCCACGGTGTGATTCCGGCCAGTTTCGACTGATCGCGCACTGACGCACCGCCTTTCTGAAACGACCGGTTGGGAATGGGGTAGCCTCGTGACCATGGCCAGGCCCAAGGAGTTCGACCCGCAGACCGCCCTGGTGGCGGCGATGGAACTCTTCCGCCGCCAGGGGTACGAGGCCACCTCGATCCAGGACCTGGTGGACGCGCTGGGCATCAACCGCTCCAGCATGTACTCCGCCTACGGCTCCAAGCACGACCTCTACCTCAAGGCGCTGGACCTGTACTGCGCCGTGGAGGCGGACCGGGCCCGGGAGAGCCTCGCCGAGTCCGACGCGGGCCCGGCACTGCCGGTCCTGCGCGCCTTCCTCCTCTCCTACGTCGACTCCGCGCTGGCCGATCCGCTGCGCGGCGGGTGCATGGTCACGCACGGCGTGCTGGAGCGGCTGCCGGGGGACGAGAAGGCGGCACGGCGGCTCGGCGGTGCGCTGGGCTCGCTGGAGGAGGCGTTCGCCTATCTCCTGCTGCGGGCCCGGGTCTCCGGTGAGCTGGCGCCCGGTACCGACGTACGGTCCACCGCCCGCTTCCTCGTCACCCTCACCCAGGGGCTGCGCGTGATGGAGCGGGCGGCGGACCGGGACTACCTGACCCAGGTCGTCGACCAGGCCCTGGGGGGCCTGTCCCGTACCGCCTGACCGGCTTCCGACCGACGCTCGTCCCTCCCGCACGGCACCGCACTCCACCGCACCGCACGGCACCGCACCGCTCCCGAGGCACGCCTGCCCATGTTCTGGAACGATCGTTTATTTATAGAAAGGTGGTGACGGCCGTGCCCAAGGCCGTGTACGTCCTCGCCCTCGGCATCTTCGCCATGGTCACCAGTGAATTCGTGGTGGCCGGCCTGATGCCCCAGATCTCCGAGGGACTCGGGGCCACCATTCCCCAAGTCGGCTATCTGATCACGGCGTTCGCCGTCGCCATGGCCCTCGGCGGGCCGTTCCTGGCCACCGCCGTGCTGAGGCTCCCGCACAAGAGCGCCCTGATGGTCCTCTTCGCCGTCTTCCTCGGCGGCAACGTCCTGGCCGCCCTGTCCACCGACTACGTGACGATGGCCGTCGGCCGCGTCATCACCGGTGTCGCGTCCTCCGCGTTCTTCGGTGTGTCGCTCTCGGTCGTCGCCGAGATCACCAAGCCCGAGATGCGCGGCAAGGCCATCGGCGCCGCGATGAACGGCCTGATGCTCGGCACCCTGCTCGGCCTGCCCATCTCCACCTTCGTCGGCGGGCAGCTGGGCTGGCGGGCCGCGTTCTGGGCGATCTCCGCACTGACCGTCGTCGCGGCCCTGGCCACGGTCTTCGGCGTGCCCTCCGTGACCGGCACCGGGGCGGAGGGCACCTCCTCCGTGAGGGAGGAGATGCGCGCCTTCAAGAACCCGCGGCTGTGGCTGGTGTTCTCCACCTCCACGCTGATCATCGGCGCCACGTTCTCCGCGTTCAGCTACTTCACACCGATCCTCACCGAGCTCACCGGCTTCAGCGAGGGCGCGGTGCCGTGGCTGCTGGTCGCCTACGGAGCCGCGACCGTGGTCGGCAACAACATCGTGGGCCGGTTCGCCGACCAGCACACCATCGTGACCCAGCTCGTCGGGCTCGGCCTCAACATGGTCTTCCTCGCGGGCTTCGCCCTCTTCGCCGAGGTCACCGTGCCCGCGCTGATCTTCATGATGGGCATCGGCCTGGTCGGCGTCACGATGAACCCCTGCATGATCACCCGCGTCCAGCGCACCGCGAACGCCCGGCCGCTGGTCAACACCGTGCACTCCTCCTTCATCACGCTCGGCATCGTCATCGGCTCCTGGCTCGGCGGTGTCGGCATCAACGCCTACGGGCTGCGGGCCCCGCTCGTCCTGGGCGTGGTCATGGCCTTCCTCGGCCTGTTCACCCTCCTCCCGGACCTGCGGCGCACGAAGGGCGGTACCGGCGGCTCCGCCCCGGCCGCCCCCGAGCCGCAGCCTGCCGCGGCCTGAGCCCGGCACCCTGTCCGGTTCACCCCACTCCCCAGCACAGAAAAGGAATCATTGTGACGACCACTCTCCACGGCGTGGCCCTGGTGACCGGCGGCTCCCGCGGCATCGGCGCCGAGATCGCCCGTACGCTCGCCGCGCACGGCGCCGACGTCGCGATCACCTACCGCGCGAACAAGGAACAGGCCGAGGAGGTCGCCGGCCAGGTGCGGGCCCTGGGCCGGCGCGCCGTGGCCGTCGAGGCCGACGCCGCCGACGCCGAGGCCGTGACCGCGGCCGTGGACCGGGTCGTGCGCGAACTCGGCCCGGTGCGGATCCTCGTCAACAACGCCGGATACGCGGACATGACCTGCCCGCCGCTGGCCGAGGTGCCGCTGGCCACCCTCGACCGGACCCTGGACATCAACGTCCGCGGAGCCTTCCTCGCGGCGCAGGCCGTCGCCCGGTCCATGCCCGACGGCGGCCGCATCGTGAACATCGGCTCCTGCCTCGCCACGCAGGTGCCCGCCCCGGGCTTCACCCCGTACGCCATGTCGAAGGCGGCGGTCCATGGCCTGACCGTGGGGCTCGCCCGTGACCTGGGCGAGCGCGCCATCACCGTCAACCAGGTGGCGCCCGGATCCATCGACACCGACATGAACCCGGCCGACGGCCCGTCCGCCGACTTCCAGCGCGGCCTGAACATCTTCGGCCGCTACGGCCGCGCCGAGGAGATCGCGAGCGCCGTCCTCTACCTGGCGAGCGACGAGGCCTCGTTCGTCACCGGCACCACGCTGACCGTGGACGGCGGCGCCAACGCCTGACCGGCAGGCCCCTCACAGCCGCCGGGTCCCGGAGACGCATCGAGCCCCCTGCTCCGCTCCGGGACCCGGCTCCCCCACCGACACCGCACAGCCCCCACCACGTACCGCACTCGCGCCACGCAAGGGAACCTGTCATGCCGCATCTGGACCGTCGTGGATTCCTCGCCGCCTCCGCCGCCTCCGCCGTCGCCGCGGGCGCCGGTCTGGCCGGTCCGCTCACCGCCACCGACGCCGCCGCCGCTCCCGCGCGCGGGAGCGGCGAACTGGCCGCCATGCCGAACCTCCTGACCCCGCGTGAGCTGCCCTGGCTGGACGCGGCCCGGATGGTCGGCGCGCCGAACCCGGTGTGGGCCAACCCGCTGGCCCGGGTCGGCCTCAAGTCCGCCTACCACCGGCGGAACTTCACCGATCACCAGCTGCGGGCCGCGTACCGGCACCTGTCGCGGACCGGCAATCCCGACACCGATCTGGCCGATCCGGCGGTCAACACCTCCGGCGTCCCGTGGCACGAGCTGTTCTACAAGGGCAACTACGAGCGGCTGCGGGCGGTCAAACGCGCCTACGACCCGCACGGCGTCCTCCGGCACAAGCTCTCGGTCGCGCCGTGACGAGCGCCGGCGGGCAGGCGTTCCAGGGCCGCCACCTGACCATGATGGCCATGGGCGGCGCGGTCGGCACCGGTCTCTTCGTGGGCTCGGCCGAGACCATCCGCGCGGCCGGGCCGGCCGCCCTGGTCAGCTACGCGCTGGCGGGACTGCTGGTGCTGCTGGTCATGCGGATGCTCGGCGAGATGGTCGCGGCGCGTCCGATGGCGGGGTCCTTCGCGGACTACGCCCGGCTCGCCTTCGGCGACTGGGCGGGCTTCACGGTCGGCTGGCTCTACTGGTACGCCTTCGTCGCGATCGTGGCCGTCGAGGCGATCGCGGGCGGGCAGATCGTGCACGGGTGGCTGCCTCAAGTGCCGTCGTGGACGTGCAGCCTGGTGCTGCTCGGGGCGCTGACGGCGGTGAACCTGCGCTCCAGCCGGTCCTTCGGGACCGCGGAGTTCTGGTTCGCCATCGTCAAGATCGGTGCGATCACCGCGTTCCTGGTGCTGGGCGGTGCGTACCTGCTGGGCGGCGGTCCGTCCGGTCCGGCGCTGGGGAACCTCACGGCGCACGGGGGTTTCGCCCCGCACGGGTTCGGTGCGGTCCTCACCGCGACCGTCGGCGTCGTCTTCGCCTTCGGAGGTACGGAGATCGTGGCGGTCGCGGCGGCCGAGTGCCCCGATCCCGGGCGGGCCGTGGCGCGGGCCACCCGTCAGATCGTCTGGCGGATCCTGGTGTTCTTCCTCGGCTCGGTGCTGCTGGTGGTCGCGATCGTGCCCTGGCCGCGGATCAGCGGCGAGGAGAGCCCGTACGTGACGGCACTGGACCGGATCGGCGTCCCCTTCGCGGCGTCCGCGATGAGCGTGGTGATCCTGACGGCGCTGCTGTCCGTGCTGGGTTCCACGCTGTACGCCTCCTCGCGGATGCTGCACACCCTGGCCGGGCACGGGGACGCGCCGCGGTGGGCGGCGGCGCCGCGGCGGGCGGTCCTGCTCGGCACCGTGGTGGGCTGCGGGGCGGTCGTGGCGCAGGCGCTGAGCCCCGGGCGGACCTTCGCCTTCCTGCTCAACTCGACCGGTGCGGTGCTGGTCATCATGTATCTGGGGATCGCGCTCTCCCAGTTCGTACTGCGGGTGCGGACCGAGCGCGGCGAGCCCGAGCGGCTGACGTTCCGGATGTGGGGGTTCCCTTACCTGACCCTGTTGGTGGTGCTGGCTCTTTCGGCGATCCTGTGCTCCATGCTGTTCACCGCGCAGACGCGGCCCCAACTGCTGATGAGCCTGGGCAGTCTGGGCGTGGTGCTGGTGGCGTGCGTCCTGAGGCGGGCGTGGCGGCGTACCGGCGAGTTGCAGTTCGTCAACACGGTAAGGTAAGTGAACGGTGTTTGTACGGGGGGTGCGACACTCTTGCCGTGTCCCTGAGGAGGAGCCCCCCACCATGCAGACCCTGTCCCGCCGTGAACGCCTTCGGATCGAGACCACCGCGCAGATCAAGGAGGTCGCGCTCGAACTGCTCGCCGCCGGTGACGTCGCGGGGATCACCCTGCGCGGCATCGCACGCGAGATGGGCATGACGGCGGCAGCCCTGTACGGCTACTTCGACACCCGCGACGACCTGCTGGCGACGCTGGCCGCGGACACGTACAACCGGCTGGCCGACCAGCAGGAGGCGGCCCGTGACGCGCTGCCCGAGGACGCGACCGCGGCGCGGCTGCTCGCGGTCGCGGGCACCTTCCGGGAGTGGGCCCGCACCCATCCGGCGGAGTTCCGCCTCACCTACGGGGACAGCTCCCCGGGTTACGCCCCGACGGCGGAGAACGTCGTGGCGGCGGCCCGCCGGTGTTGCATGATCCTCCTCGGCCTGGTCGACGCGGCCTGGCCGCAGGCGCCCGAGCGGCTCAAGCGGGCCGAGGCGGAGTGGGCCGACTTCGTGCCCTCCCTGGCGGCGCTGGCCCGCGAGTGCTTCCCGCACCTCCCGCCGCAGGCCCTGCTGGCGTCGCTGCGCGTGTGGGGCCGCATGTACGGCCCCGTCGCACTGGAGGTCTACCGGCAGTTCGGCCCGGACGCCAACCCCCGGGTGCTGTTCCAGGCGGAGATGGACTCGGCCCTGGAGATGCTGGGCCTGGACAAGCCGGCCGCGGCGGCGGCCCGGGCCGCCGCCGCGACGTAGCACCGGCCGCCGCAGGACACCCCCGCAGCGGCCGGCGGTCTCAACCGGCAGGGCCCGGAAGGCACGGTGCAGGCCCGGCCGATCCAGAAGGCACGACCCAGGCCCGGCCGATCCGGAAGCCACGGTGCAGGCCCGGCAGGCTCCGGAAGGCACGGCCGGATCCGTGCGCGGGGGGGCGCCCCGGCACCGCACCCTGATCCGGCCTGATCGGCAGCCCCCTCAGCGCGCCCCGTACACCGGCAGTGGGGCCTCCGCCTGGGCCAGGAGCTCGACCGCCGTCTCGCCCGCCTCCGCCGGGGTCCACCTGGCCCCGCGGTCCGCGGTGGGGCCCGGCCGCCAGCCCTGCATGACCGTGATCCGGCCGCCCTCGGTCTCGAAGACCCTCCCGGTGACCCCGGCCGAGGCGTCCGCGCCGAGCCAGACCACCAGCGGTGAGACGTTCTCGGGGGCCATGGCGTCGAAGCCGCCGTCGTCGGGGGCGGCCATGGTCTGCGCGAAGGTCCGTTCGGTCATGCGGGTCCGCGCGGCCGGAGCGATCGCGTTGACCTGGACCCCGTACGGGCCCATCTCGGCCGCCGCGACCAGGGTCAGGCCGAGGACGCCGGCCTTGGCCGCGCTGTAGTTCCCCTGTCCGACGGAACCCAGCAGCCCCGCCCCGGAGGAGGTGTTGACCACCCGGGCGGCCACCGGGCGGCCCGCCTTCGACTCCGTGCGCCACCACGCGGCAGCGGCCCGCAGCGGCAGGAAATGCCCTTTCAGGTGGACCCGCATGACGGCGTCCCAGTCGTCCTCGTCCAGGTTCACCAGCATCCGGTCGCGCAGGAAACCGGCATTGTTGACCAGCGTGTCGAGGCGTCCGTAGGCGTCGAGGGCGGCCTCCACCAGGGAGTGCGCGCCCTGCGGTGTCGCGATGTCCCCGCCGTGCGCGACGGCTTCGCCGCCGAGCGCCTCGATCTCGCGGACCACCTGCGCCGCCGGGCCCTCCGGTCCGGGCAGCCCGTCCAGTCCCACGCCCAGGTCGTTGACGACGACCTTCGCGCCTTCGGCGGCGAAGGCCAGGGCGTGGGCCCTGCCCAGCCCCCGCCCCGCGCCCGTCACGATCACGACCCGGCCCTCGCACAGTCCCGCCATCTCAGCTCTCCTTGTTGACAGTTGCCGCATCCAGGAACGCCGGGCGCTCCCCGCCGCCGTGCACCAGCAGGCTCGCCCCGCTCACGTACCGCGCCCGGTCGGAGGCCAGGAAGACCGCCGCGTCCCCCACGTCGGCCGGTTCGGCGAGCCGCCCCAGCGGGACGGTCGCCCCCACCGCTGCGATCCCGGCCCCGTCCCCGTAGTGCAGGTGCGCGAGTTCGGTCCGCACCATGCCGAGGACCAGCGAGTTCACCCGTACCTCGGGCGCCCATTCGACGGCCATGGACCGGGCGAGGTTCTCCAGGCCGGCCTTGGCCGCCCCGTAGGCCGCCGTCCCCGGTGAGGGGCGGGTCCCGCTGACGCTGCCGATCATCACGACCGAGCCCCCGGTCCGGCCGAGCCAGGGGCGGGCCGCCAGCGAGGCCGTCATCGGGGCGAGCAGGTTGAGCTCGACGACCCGTGCGTGGCGTTCGGCGTCGCCTTCGCCGAGCAGCCGGTACGGGGTTCCGCCGGCGTTGTTGACCAGGCAGTCGAGCCGTCCGTGGCGGCGGGCGACCGCGTCGAAGAAGTCCCGTACCGCGGCCGGTTCGCGCAGGTCGAGCGCGGTGAAGGACGCCTCACGGCCGTCCGCCGAGACCGGTTCGTCCGGGGGCCGGCGGGCGCACACGACGACCTGCGCGCCGGCCGCGAGGAACGACCGGGCGATGCCGGCGCCGACGCCCCTGGTTCCGCCGGTGACGACGACAACCCTCCCGTCGAACTCCATCGGCTGCTACCTTCCTCACCTAACAAATGTTTGGTGGAAAGGTAGCTGATCCTCTCATGGGTGTCTCCACCTCCCGCCCGGACAAGGGCGTCGCACTGGTCACGGTCGACTTCCCGCCCGTCAACGCGCTGCCCGTGCAGGGCTGGTACGACCTCGCCGACGCCCTGCGGGCCGCGGGCCGCGACCCCGGAGTCCGGTGCGTGGTCCTCGCCGCCGGGGGCCGCGGCTTCAACGCGGGCGTGGACATCAAGGAGCTGCAGCGCGACACCGGCCACACGGCCCTCATCGGCGCCAACCGGGGCTGCTACGAGGCGTTCGCCGCCGTCTACGAGTGCGAGGTGCCCGTCGTCGCGGCCGTGAACGGCTTCTGCCTGGGCGGCGGGATCGGCCTGGCCGGCAACGCCGACGCGATCGTCGCCTCCGAGGACGCCGTCTTCGGTCTGCCCGAGCTGGACCGGGGCGCCCTGGGCGCCGCCACCCACCTGGCCCGGCTGGTCCCCCAGCACCTGATGCGCGCCCTCTACTACACCTCGCGCACCGCGACCGCCGCCGAACTGCACGCCCACGGCTCGGTCTGGAAGGTGGTCCCGCCCGGAGCGCTGCGCGGCGCCGCCCTGGAACTGGCCGCCGAGATCGCGCGGAAGGACGGCCACCTGATCCGGCTGGCGAAGGCCGCCATCAACGGCATCGACCCCGTGGACGTGCGCCGCAGCTACCGCTTCGAGCAGGGCTTCACCTTCGAGGCCAACCTCAGCGGGGTGGCCGACCGGGTCCGCGACACCTTCGGGAAGGAAGAGCGCGCATGAGCGACAAGTCCATGACCGTCGACGAGGTGGTCGGGCAGCTGCGCAGCGGGATGACCCTCGGGATCGGCGGCTGGGGGTCCCGGCGCAAGCCGATGGCCCTGGTCAGAGCTCTGCTCCGGTCCGAGATCACTGATCTGACGGTGGTCTCGTACGGGGGCCCCGACGTCGGCCTGCTGGCCGCCGCGGGCCGCATCCGCCGGCTCGTCGCCCCCTTCGCCACCCTCGACTCCATCGCTCTGGAGCCCCACTTCCGGGCCGCCCGCGAACGCGCCGCCTTCGCGCTCACCGAGTACGACGAGGCCATGTTCATGTGGGGCCTGCACGCCGCTGCCAACCGGCTGCCCTTCCTCCCCGTCCGCGCCGGCCTCGGCTCCGACGTGATGCGGGTCAACCCGGAACTGCGCACGGTGACCTCGCCCTACGGCGACGGCGAGGAGCTCGTCGCCGTCCCCGCCCTGCGCATGGACGCCGCCCTGGTCCACCTCAACCGCGCCGACCGCCTCGGCAACGCCCAGTACCTGGGTCCGGACCCGTACTTCGACGACCTGTTCTGCGAGGCCGCCGACGCGGCCTACGTCTCCTGCGAGCAGCTCGTCGAGACCGCCGAGCTCGCCAAGGCCGGCCCACCGCAGTCGCTCCTCGTCAGCCGGCACTCCGTCACGGGGGTGGTGCAGACCCCGAACGGCGCGCACTTCACCTCCTGCGTCCCCGACCACGGCCGTGACGAGGCCTTCCAGAAGCTCTACGCGAGCACCCCCTGGCCCGAGTTCTCGGCCCGCTTCCTGTCCGGGTCGACCGAGCACGACTACCAGTCGGCCGTCCGGGCCTGGCACGAGGAGCAGCAGTGACCCCGACGACCGCCACCACCGCCACGGCCACCGGCGGAGCCACCCGTGCCGAGTACTGCGTGATCGCGTGCGCCGAGGCCTGGCGGGGCGACGGCGAGGTGCTCGCCAGCCCGATGGGGCTGATCCCCTCCTTCGGGGCCCGGCTGGCGAAGCGGACCTTCTCCCCCGACCTGCTGCTGACGGACGGCGAGGCCATGCTCGTCGGGCTGGACGGCACGCCCGAGGGCTGGCTGCCCTACCGGCGGCACCTGACCATGGTCACCGGCGGCAGGCGGCACGTAATGATGGGCGCGAGCCAGATCGACCGGTTCGGAAACCAGAACATCTCCTGCATCGGGGACTGGGAGCGGCCGACCCGGCAGCTGCTCGGAGTGCGCGGCGCTCCCGTCAACACCTTGAACAATCCGGTGAGTTACTGGATCCCCAGGCATTCGACCCGGGTCTTCGTCGAGCGCGTCGACATGGTCAGCGGTGTCGGCCACGACCGGGCCGCCGAGGCCGGGGTGACCCGCTTCCACCGGCTGCCCCGGGTGGTCAGCGACCTCGGGGTCTTCGACTTCGCAGGCCCCGGGAACGCGATGCGACTTGCCTCCCTGCACCCGGGGGTCACCGTCGAGGAGGTCCGGGCGGCGACGGGCTTCGAGCTGGCGCTGCCCGAGGAGGTCCCGTACACGCGGGAGCCGACCGCGCACGAGCTGCGGCTGATCCGCGAGGTGATCGATCCGAAGGGTCTGCGCGACCGGGAAGTGCGGGTCTGATCCGGTGGAGACGGCGTTCACGAAGCTGGTCGGGGTCGAGCACCCCCTCGTGCAGACGGGCATGGGCTGGGTCGCCGGCCCCCGCCTGGTGTCGGCCGCGGCACGCGCCGGCGCCCTGGGCATCCTGGCCTCGGCGACGATGACCACGGACCAGCTGCGGGCGGCGGTCCGCGAGGTCCGCTCCCGCGTCCCGGAGGGGACCCCCTTCGGCGTCAACCTGCGCGCGGACGCCGGGGACGCGCCCGAGCGCGTCCGGCTGATCATCGACGAGGGGGTGAAGGTCGCCTCCTTCGCACTCGCGCCGTCCAGGGAGCTGATCGCCCGGCTGAAGGACGCCGGTGTGGTGGTCATCCCGTCGATCGGGGCCCGGCGGCACGCCGAGAAGGTGGCGGCCTGGGGCGCCGACGCGGTGATCGTGCAGGGCGGCGAGGGCGGCGGCCACACCGGTGACGTGGCCACCACCGTGCTGCTGCCGCAGGTCGTGGACGCCGTGGACATTCCGGTGGTCGCGGCGGGCGGCTTCGCCGACGGCCGGGGGCTGGTCGCGGCCCTGGCGTACGGGGCGGCGGGCATCGCGATGGGCACGCGGTTCCTGCTGACCTCGGACTCGACCGTCCCGGATGCGGTGAAGGCCGAGTACCTGAAGGCGACGGTCCGGGACGTCACCGTCACCACGGCCGTCGACGGGCTCCCGCACCGCATGCTCCGTACGGAGCTGGTCGACTCCCTGGAGCGGTCCGGCCGGGCCCGGGCGCTGGTCCGGGCGGTCCGGCACGCGGCGGGCCTGCGGAAGCTGTCCGGCCTGGGATGGCCGCAGATGGTCCGTGACGGCCTGGCGATGAAACACGGCAAGGACCTGTCCTGGAGCCAGGTCCTGCTGGCCGCGAACACTCCGATGCTCCTCAAGGCGTCCATGGTCGAGGGCCGTACGGACCTCGGCGTCATGGCATCGGGCCAGGTCGCGGGGGTGATCGACGATCTCCCGTCCTGTGCGGAGCTCGTCTCCCGTGTCATGGCCGAGGCCCACTCCGTGCTGGACCGTCTCCACGGGCCGCACGGAGCGCACTCGCCCGGCACCCTGCCACCACCAGGGTGATCCCCCTTCTCCGTCACAGGAGTCGCTCCCATGAGCCGTATCAGAATCCGCAGAGGGGCCGCGGCGGCCGTCACCGCCTTCGCCCTCGCCGCCCTGCCGACCGCCGCGCACGCGGCGGCGGCACCCGGAGCCGGGCTCGGCGCCCGGCACCAGCACCAGCACCAGCACCAGCACCAGCAGCAATCCGAAACGATCCGTCAGATCGTCCTCCAGGGCGCCGTCAACGTCCGCGACCTTGGCGGCTATCGCACCTGGACCGGCGGCCAGGTCCGCCAGGGACTCGTCTACCGCTCCGACGCACTGGGCAAGCTGACCGACGCCGACGTCACCACCGTCTCGGGTCTCGGCCTCACGAAGGTCGTCGACTTCCGCATCCCGATGGAGGTCCAGTACGACGGCGCCGACCGGCTGCCCGCCGGACTCGCCCCCACCGCACGCCCGGTCAGCGACCTCGGCCTCTACGGGACGCTCGTGGCGGCGATCGGCAGCGGGGACCCCGTCACCCAGGAGCAGATGCTCGGCGGTGGCCGCGCCGAGGCCTACATGCGCGACATCTACCGCACGTTCGTGACCGGCCCCGAGAACCGGGCGCAGTTCGCGGCGACCCTGCGGGAGCTCGCGGACGGCCGGCAGGGTCCGGTCCTGTACCACTGCACGTCCGGCAAGGACCGGACCGGCTGGATGAGTTACGTGCTGCTGCGCGCCCTCGCCGTGCCGGAGGAGACCGCCGAGCGCGACTACCTGGCGTCGAACACCTTCCGCGCCGCCTACGACGCCAGGGTGCGGGCGGGCCTCAAGGAGTCGGGCCGGATGCAGAACCCCGACCTGCTGATCCCGCTCCAGGAAGTCCGGCAGGACTACCTGGACTCGGCGACGGCGCAGATGGAGGCCGACTACGGCAGCTTCTACGGCTACCTGACGCAGGGCCTCGGCCTGGACCTGTGGACGCTGGCGAAGCTCCAGGACAAGCTGGTCCGGTAGCGGATACGACGACGGGCAGTGCGCGAGGCACTGCCCGTCGTCGTACGCCGTGGGGATCCGGTCAGACCGTGCGGCGGCGGCCCTGGCCGCCGGTGCCGACCCGGCTGCGCGCGGAGGCCGCCGCAGCGCCGCCGCCGGAGCCGCCCGTGCCGCGTCGGCCGCGCTCGCCGGAGCCGCCGGCCGAGCCGCCCTGGCCGCGGCGGGCCTGGCCCGCGCCGGAGGCCGCCGGGGCCTGCCCGGAACCGCCGCCGGAACGACGGGCGCGGCCGCCGCCGGCCGCCGGGGCGCCGCCCGTGGCGGAGCCGGTACGCGGGCCGCCCGAGCGGCGGCGCGAGCCGGAGCCCGAACCGGAGCCGCTGCGCGCCTTCGGCGCGGGCTGCTGCGGCACCTCCAGCACCACCGGGACGCCCGAGGGCTCCCTGGCGCCGGTGAGCCGGGCCAGCTCCTCGTCGGAGGACTTGATCTGGGCGGTGCGCGGGGAGATCCCGGCGTCCGACATCAGGCGCGTCATGTCCCGCTTCTGGTCGGGCAGCACCAGCGTGACCACGCTGCCGGACTCACCGGCCCGGGCGGTACGGCCACCGCGGTGCAGGTAGTCCTTGTGGTCGGTCGGCGGGTCCACGTTGACGACGAGGTCGAGGTCGTCGATGTGGATGCCGCGGGCCGCCACGTTGGTGGCGATCAGTGCGGTGACCTCGCCCGTCTTGAACCAGTCCAGGGTGCGGTTGCGCTGCGGCTGCGAGCGGCCGCCGTGCAGGCCGGAGGCGCGCACACCCTCCGCCAGGAGCTTCTTGACCATGCGGTCCACACCGCGCTTGGTGTCCACGAACATGATCACCCGGCCGTCGCGGGCGGCTATGCGCGTGGCCACGGCCTTCTTGTCGGTCTCGTCCATGACGTACAGGACGTGGTGCTCCATGGTGGTGACCGCACCGGCCGACGGGTCGACGGAGTGGCCGACCGGGTCGCTGAGGAACATCTTGACGAGCCTGTCGATGTTCTTGTCGAGGGTCGCCGAGAACAGCATGGTCTGGCCGCCCTCCTCGACCTGCTTGAGCAGCGCGGTGACCTGCGGCATGAAGCCCATGTCGGTCATCTGGTCGGCCTCGTCGAGGACGGTGATCGACACCTGCGAGAGGTCCGCGTCACCGCGGTCGATGAGGTCCTTCAGACGGCCGGGGGTGGCGACGAGCACCTCGGCGCCCCGGCGCAGGGCGCCGGACTGCCGGTTGATCGACATGCCGCCGACGACGGTGGCGATGCGCAGGTTGACGGCCGTGGCGTACGGGCTCAGCGAGTCGGTCACCTGCTGCGCGAGCTCGCGGGTCGGTACGAGGACCATCGCGAGCGGCGCCTTCGGCTGCGCGCGGCGGCCGGCGGTACGGGCGAGGAGCGCCAGGCCGAAGGCGAGGGTCTTGCCGGAGCCGGTGCGGCCGCGGCCGAGGAGGTCGCGTCCGGCGAGCGAGTTCGGCAGGGTCGCGGCCTGGATCGGGAAGGGCTCGGTGACGCCCTGGGCGGCGAGGGTCTTCAGCAGCGCCTCGGGCATGTCCATGTCCTCGAACGCGGCGACCGGCGGCAGCGCCGGGACGGTCGGCTCGGGCATGGTGAATTCCTGCGGCCGGGGGGCGGGCGGGGCGGACTTCTGACGTCCCGCGCCAGTCTTCGGACGCCCCTGGGCCGCTCCTCGTCCCCGGGCGGGGCGGCGGCTGGGTCGTGCGGAGCTGGAGCTGGTCATGCGAGAAAGCCCTCCTGAAACCGGCAGGTGAAACAAAGGTCGAGACAGCAGACAAGCCGGGGTCCGCACCTCGCGGCGCGGACCCCGGCATGCTGAAGGAATTAGGCGGGGATGATGTTCTCCGCCTGGGGGCCCTTCTGGCCCTGCGTCACGTCGAAGGACACGCGCTGGCCCTCGGTGAGCTCACGGAAGCCCTGGGTGGCGATGTTCGAGTAGTGGGCGAAGACGTCCGGGCCGCCGCCGTCCTGCTCGATGAAGCCGAAGCCCTTTTCCGAGTTGAACCACTTCACGGTGCCAAGTGCCATTTTGAATCTCCTGAATAGGCGGCAAGGGCCCCATCCGGAGATCCCGGTAAAAACAATAAAAGCGCCTGAGGACATTCCCGTCAGGCGCACATAGTTTCATGGGTACCACAACTGCAACGCTGCCTAAGCTAGCACACCTCCGTCCCGTGGTGTGAGCGAATGAGTGTGACCTCCACCCCCCTGGACTCGGAAGTCCCTGGTGGCGGGCTCCCCCGCCTGGTTTGATCATGGGATGGCAGCGATCAGAGAGCCCTGGGGGCTCAGTGTGCTCGGCGCGGGCAGCGTGTCCGCCGAACCCAGTCTCGCCTTCGTGGACCTCGCGGTCGACCTCCTCGCCCCGACGCCCAAGGTGGCCTTCGCCGAGGCGGGGGCGGCGGTGGCCCGGCTGCGCGAGACCCTGCGCGAGCACGGCGTACCGGACGCGGACGTCTCCGGTTCCCGGCTCCGGCTGACCTCGCAGTACAGCGGGTACGGCGCGGAGCGGACCTTCCTCGGCTACAGCTGCGAGGCGAAGTACACGGTGCAGACGGAGGCGCTCGACCGGCTGGAGCTGCTGATCGAGGACGCCGTCACGGCCGGGGCGAACCGTGTCGACGACGTCCGCTTCGAGGTCCGGGACAAGCCCGCGATGCGCGACGAGGCACGGGCCCGCGCGGTCGAGGCCGCCCGCCGCAAGGCCGAGGTGTACGCGGAGGCCTGCGGGACCGGACTGGGGGCGGTGATCCATATCCAGGACGTGAACCCGGAGTCGGTCGGCGGCCACGGCCACGGCGTCGGGCGCGCGGACCACGAGCACGACGGCACGCTCTCGCCGGGCTCGGTGCGCGTCGACGCCGCGGTCCTCCTCGGCTTCGCCCTGCTGCCCGCCTCCTGACACCCGCGGCGGGGGCGGCCGTCGGCTACAGGCGTTCGATGATCGTCACGTTGGCCTGGCCGCCGCCCTCGCACATCGTCTGGAGGCCGAACCGTCCGCCGGTGCGCTCCAGTTCGTGCAGGAGGGTGGTCATCAGCCGGACCCCGGTCGCGCCCAGCGGGTGGCCGAGCGCGATGGCGCCGCCGTTGACGTTGACACGTTCCGGGTCGGCCCCGGTCTCCTTCAGCCAGGCCAGCACCACCGGCGCGAACGCCTCGTTGATCTCCACCAGGTCGATGTCGGCCAGGGTCATGCCGGTCTTCTTCAGCGCGTACGCCGTCGCCGGGACGGGCGCGGACAGCATGCGGATGGGGTCCTCGCCCCGGACCGACAGGTGGTGGATGCGGGCCCTGGGCCGCAGGCCGTGTTCGCGCACCGCCCGCTCGGAGGCGATCAGCATGGCCGCGGCGCCGTCGGAGACCTGGGAGGAGACCGCGGCGGTGATGGTGCCGCCTTCGACGACCGGCTTCAGGCCGGCCATCTTCTCCAGGGTGGTGTCCCGGCGCGGACCCTCGTCCGCGGTGACGTCGCCGTGGGCCACGATCTCGCGGTCGAAGCGGCCCTCGTCGGCGGCGCGCACGGCCCGCCGGTGGGAGCGGAGCGCGTACTCCTCCATGTCGCGGCGCGAGATCCCCCACTTCCGCGCGATGAGCTGGGCGCCGTGGAACTGGTTGACCGGGGCGTCGCCGTACCGGGCGCGCCAGCCGGCGGAGCCCGCGTAGGGGCCCTCGGTGAGGCCGAGGGGTTCGGCCGCCTGCCGTGAGGCGAAGGCGATCGGGATCATCGACATGTTCTGGGTGCCGCCGGCGACCACGAGGTCCTGGGTGCCGGAGAGCACGCCCTGTGCGGCGAAGTGCACGGCCTGCTGGGAGGAGCCGCACTGGCGGTCGACGGTGACGCCGGGGACCTCCTCGGGCAGGCCGGCGGCGAGCCATGCGGTGCGGGCGATGTCCCCGGCCTGCGGGCCGACGGTGTCGAGGCAGCCGAAGACCACGTCCTCCACGGCGGCCGGGTCCACTCCGGACCGTGCGACCAGTTCCTTCAGGACGTGGGCGCCGAGGTCGGCCGGGTGGACGGCGGACAGGCCGCCTCCGCGTCGTCCCACGGGGGTGCGTACGGCGTCGACTATGTAGGCCTCGGGCATCGGGACTCCTCGGACGTCGGGGCGGTCAGGTGGGGCGCAGGGCGATCCCGTCCAGGACCATCGACAGGTACTGGCGGGCGATCTCGTCGGGGCTGTGCTGTCCGCCCGGCCGGTACCAGGAGGCCGCCACCCACACCGTGTCGCGCACGAAGCGGTAGGTGAGGCGGATGTCGAGGTCGGCGCGGAAGACCTCGGCGGCGACCCCGCGTTCCAGCGTCCCCAGCCAGGCCTTCTCGAACTTCACCTGCGAGTCGGACAGGTAGTGGAAGCGGGGCTGGGCGGAGAGGGTGCGGGCTTCCTTCTGGTAGATCGCGACGGCGGCGCGGTGCCGGTCGATCTCGCGGAAGGACTCGGTGACGAGGGCCTCGATGGTCTCCCGGGGGCCGAGTCCGGCGGCGAGGACGGCGTCGTAGCCGTCCCACAGCTCGGTCAGGAAGGCGGAGAGGATCTCGTCGAGCATCGATTCCTTGGAATCGAAGTGGTAGTAGAGGCTGCCGGCGAGCATCCCGGCGGCGTCGGCGATCTTGCGGACGGTGGTGGCGTTGTATCCCTGGGCGGCGAAGACCTCGGCGGCGGTGTCGAGGAGTTCGCGGCGCCGCTCGGGCGAGGGGGTCACCTGCGGCTTCTTCTTGGCCGTCGGCTGGGCTGCGGGCTTGTTCGTGGGCACGCGTCCATTGTCGGGCTAGGCGCGCTGGCTGCTGACGGACACCGTCTCGCCCGTCATGTACGACGCGTAGCCGCTGGCCAGGAAGACGATGACGTTGGCGACCTCCCAGGGCTCGGCGTACCGGCCGAAGGCCTCGCGGGCGGTGAGTTCGGCGAGGAGTTCCTCGCTGGTGACCTTCACCAGGTGCGGGTGCATGGCCAGGCTGGGGGCGACCGCGTTGACGCGTACGCCGAACTCCGCGGCCTCCAGGGCGGCGCAGCGGGTCAGTGCCATGACCCCGGCCTTGGCCGCGGCGTAGTGGGCCTGGCCGGTCTGGGCGCGCCAGCCGACGACGGAGGCGTTGTTGACGACGACTCCCCCCGTGCCGGAGGCCCTGAAGGAGCGGAGGGCCGCGCGGGTGCAGCGGAAGGTGCCGTTCAGGGTGACGTCGAGGACGCGGGTCCACTGTTCGTCGGTCATGTCGACGAGGGCCGCGGTGCCGCCGAGCCCGGCGTTGTTGACGACGACGTCGAGTCGGCCGTGGGTCTGTTCGGCGAGCGCGAACAGGGCCCGGACCTGGTCCTCGTCGGTGACGTCGCAGGGCAGCGAGGTGACGCGGCCGGCTCCGAACTCGGCGGTGAGCGCGTCCTCGGTCTCCTTCAGCCGGCGGGCGTGCGCGTCACTGATGACGACGCGGGCGCCCTCCTCCAGGAAGCGGCGGGCGGTGGCCCCGCCGATGCCGGCCCCGGCGGCGGCGGTGATGACGGCGGTGCGGTCCTGCAGCAGGTGGTGGCCGGCGGTGTACCGGGGCTCGTTCATGCGAACTCCTCGACGCTGCTCATGGCCGTACGTTAACCTACCAAACACTTGTTAGGGAAGTGACGGCGTTCGAGGAGGCGGGCACCCGATGGACCTGACCCCGACGGCGGAGACGGCGGCCTTCCGGGCCGAGGCGCGCGCCTGGCTGGCCGACCACGTCCCCGCCTCCCCCCTGCCCTCGCTGGAGACCCGCGAGGGCTTCGCCGCGCACCGGGAGTGGGAGGCACGTCTGCACGCGGACCGCTGGTCGGTGGTGTCCTGGCCCGAGGAGTACGGCGGCCGGGGCGTCGACCTCGCGCACTGGCTGGTCTTCGAGGAGGAGTACTGGGCGGCCGGCGCACCCGGCCGGGTCTCGCAGAACGGCATCAGCCTCCTGGCGCCGACGCTCCTCGACCACGCCACGGCCGAGCAGCGGGCGCGGGTGCTGCCGCCGATGGCGAGCGGCGAGGTGATCTGGGCGCAGGCCTGGTCCGAGCCGGAGGCGGGCTCCGACCTGGCCTCGCTGACCTCGCGGGCGGTCCGGACGGAGGGCGGCTGGCTGCTGTCCGGGCAGAAGACCTGGTCCTCGCGGGCGGCGTTCGCCGACCGGGCCTTCGGCATCTTCCGCACCGATCCCGACACCCCGAAGCCGCACCGGGGGCTGACGTACCTGATGTTCGACCTGCGGGCGCCCGGGGTCACGGTGCGGCCCATCGGCCGCCTGGACGGCAAGCCCGCCTTCGCGGAACTCTTCCTCGACGAGGTCTTCGTACCGGACGAGGACGTGATCGGGGAGCCCGGGCAGGGCTGGCGGATCGCGATGTCGACCACCGGGAACGAACGCGGGCTGACCCTGCGCTCCCCCGGCCGGTTCCTGGCGGCGGCCGGCCGGCTGTCCGCGCTGTGGCACACGCAGGGGGACCCGGCCGACTCGGCACTGCGCGACCGGGTGGCCGACGCGGTGGTCGGGGCGCGCGCCTACGAGCTGTTCACCTGGGCCGCCGCCGCCCGGTTCGCCGAGGGCGGGGCCGCCGGTGCCGAGTCCAGCCTGAACAAGGTGTTCTGGTCGGAGTACGACATCGCCCTGCACGAGACGGCACTGGACCTGCTGGGCGCGGACGCGGAACGCGCGGACGGGCAGTGGGCCGAGCCGTGGGTCTTCTCGCTGGCCGGGCCGATCTACGCGGGGACCAACGAGATCCAGCGCGACATCATCGCCGAGCGGCTGCTCGGCCTGCCGAAGGGCCGCCGCTGATGCGTTTCCTGCCGACCGACGAACAGTCGGACTTCGCCCGTACGCTGCGCTCCCTGCTGGGCGCGGCGCAGGTCCCGGCGGCGGTACGGGCCTGGGCGGAGGGCGAGCACGGGCCCGGCCACGAGCTACGGTCGCGGCTGGCGGCGACGGGCCTGTTCGCGCTGGCCGCACCCGAGGCGTACGAGGGGGCCGGCCTGCTCGCGCCGGAGCTGTCGCTCGGCTTCGTGGAGCTGGGCCGGGCGGGGATGCCGGGGCCGGTGGTGGAGAGCGCGGCCGTGTCGGTGCTGCTGTCGGAGCTGGGGGACGCGGGGCTCGCCGAGCGGTTCCTGCCCGGCCTGGTCGCGGGCGAGGCCTGGGCCACGCTGACGCTGCCGGGCGGGAGCGGCGGGAGCCCGTACGCCCTGGACGCGGACGCGGCGGCGCACTGCTTCGCCGTGTCGGCGGCGGGCGAGCTGCGGCTGGCCGCCCCCGGGGAGGTACTGCCGTCGACGGACCCCGCACGGCGGCTGTCGCGGCCCGCGGCGCCCGGCGGCGACGGGGGCGAGGGGGGTGACAGGGGTGACGGGGGTGACGGGGGTGAACTCCTCGCCGCAGGTCCGGCGGTGGCGCGCGCCGCCGCCGTGGCCGGGCGCTGGGCCCGGCTGCTGACGGCGGCCCAGTGCCTGGGCGTCGGCGAGGCCCTGCTGGAGCGGACGGTCGGGTACGTGAAGCAGCGCACGCAGTTCGGGGCGCCGATCGGCTCCTTCCAGGCGGTCAAGCACCGGCTCGCGGACACCCTCCTCGCCCTGGAGTTCGCCCGCCCGCTGCTGTGGGCGGCGGCGCTGTCGACGGCCCCCGGCGACGTGGCCGCGGCGAAGCTGCGCTGCGGTGAGGCCGCGTACGGCGCGGCCATGACGGCGCTCCGGCTCCACGGCGCGGTCGGCTACACCGAGGAGCTGGACCTGTCGCTGTGGCTGCGCAAGGCGCGGCCGCTGCGGGACGCCTGGGGCACGCCGTCGGCCTGCCGGGCGGAGGTCATGCGGTCGGTCACACCCGCGTGACGTGGAGGCCGGCCACGTAGCGCTCCTCGACCGTGCCGTCGGGGAAGAGCGGGGCGAGCTCTTCGCGTTCCGCGGCGAAGTACTCGCGCGTGCCGACCTCGCCCAGCATCAGGAAGGCGGAGTGGCTGGCGAGGTTGGCGAGGTGCGCGTCCAGCGGGATGCGGCGGGACCAGCGCACGGAGCGGGTGGTGAACCCGCCGAGGCCGTCGGGCAGCGCACGGAAGCCGTTGCCCTCGGTCTCCCCGAAGAACTCCGCCAGGCGCGCCTCCTGCTCGGCGATCCAGGGCACGGTGAGGTCCGCGTCGTTCCACCAGATGCAGAGCGCGCCGCCGGGGCGCAGCACGCGGCGGGCCTCGGGGACCGAGCGCACCGGGTCGGTCCAGTGCAAGGCCTGGGCGTAGGTGAGGAGGTCGAACGCGCCGGTGGCCAGCGGCAGTCGGTCCCCGTCCCCGCGCACGACCGGGATCCCGGGGTGCGCCCGGCGCAGCTGCGCGGCCATCCCGTCCCCGGGCTCCACGGCCAGGACCTCGGCGCCGCGCTCGCGCAGCAGGGCGGTGGCGATCCCGGTGCCCGCCCCTACGTCGGCCACGCGCGCCCCGGCGAGCGGGCGCCCGGCGAGTTCCTCGACGGCGTCGAGGAGGGCCGGCGGGTAGCCGGGCCGGTGGGTGGCGTAGGAAGCGGCTGCGGCGTCGAAGGAACGGGCGCGTGTCGTCATGCGTCCATTGTTTTCGATCACACGTGCTCGCCCACACGTACCAGGCAACAAGATCGAGGTATCAGGACATGCGCAGGACCATCACCGCCATGACGCTGTGCGCCGCGGCGGCGCTGCTGCTCACCGGCTGCGGGAGCGCGGACCCGAAGCCCGCTCCGGAGGGCGGGAAGCAGCAGCCGCAGCCCGCGGCCTCCCAGCAGCAGGGCCAGGGCGTCCCCTCGTCGGCCCCGGCCGGCTCGGGCGGGGGAGCCAAGCACGAGGTGACCCTGGAGGTCGGCGGCACGGGCAGAACTGCCGTCATGTACAGCGGCCTCGGCAGCGGCTTCGAGCAGCAGACCCTGCCGTGGACGAAGTCGGGCACGGCCGAACTCACCGCCGCGGAGCAGAAGGTGGGCTACCTGGTGAGCGTGGTCCCGGGCACGGTCACGGGCGCCGACGGCACGCTCCAGCAGGCCCCCTGCACCATCAAGGTCGACGGCAAGGTGGTCGCGGAGAGCGACGGTGTCACGAACACCAAGGGCTGCTCCTACAAGATCAAGCACTAGCCGGCCGGCCTCTGGGGCCGTCGCGCCGTCAGGTCCGGGAGCGGCGCAGGGAGAACCGGACCAGGAGGGCGGTCTGGAGCAGGAGGAGCCCGCCGGTGCCCGCCGCCTGCCACAGCGGCCGGTCCGGGCAACCGCCCGGGGCCCAGGCCGGCCCGCCCCTCCCCCGTATGACTACCAGTCACATCTCTAGCAGTCGTATCCCTCGGGGGAAGGGCGCCATGGGCATGGGCGGGGTCAGTCGATCGACTTGCCGTTGTGCGTGCCGTCGACGCAGATCCACGAGCCCTTGGTGGACTCGTACTCCACGGTTCCGCCGCCGTCCGCGCACATCTGCCCGTCGATCGCGGGCGCGGCAGCCTGTGCGGCGGGGGTCGTGGCGCCGAGGGCGGCCAGTATGGCGGCGGCGATCAGCGCGAGAAGTCGTGTACGCATCCGAACCTCCAGTAGGGACGAGCGACACGGTCGTCACCATCGTGGCCCGGCCCCACGTCCGGGCCCCCGCGGTGTTACTCCATTCGGGTGACGGCCGTCCCCCGGTGATTCCGGGGGCGAGGCTCCCCTGGCACGTGCCCCAGCGGCGGTCGCCTGGGCGCGGGCGCAGGCTGACGGCATGGATACCGAACCCAACGTGGTCGTAGGACCACCGGATGACGACGGCTTGCGGAAAGTCGTGATCGACGGCAAGAGCAAGGGCAGGGTGTGGAGCCACCACGAACTGCAGAAGGTCCTGCGCCGCGCCGGCGTGGACCCCAAGACCGACATCGACTGGCGTGACGGAAACTGCACCGTGTGGCCGGCCAATTCCTGGGGACGCCGCATGACCGGTGCCGTCATGGCAGCCGGTTTCCTGGCCACGGCGGCCATGTGCGCCTGGATAGGGGTGAAGGACTCCTTCGACGCCCTCACCTTCGCCGGCCGGGTGACATGATTCGTTTTCCTCGTCATGGCCGCCGTGGAATTGGTCGCCTTCGCGGCAGGATTCGACTACTGGCGAAAGCGCAAGATGCGGTACTCGGGTCCGGCCCTTCTTTTCGGGGCACTGGTCGAACTCTTCGTCGGCCTGGTGCTGATTCTCATGTACTTCGCCAGCAGGGGAAGGCCTGCGTACGCGCTGTGCCTGGTGCTCTGGGCAGGTCTGACGGTCTGCGCCTCGTGGTCCTTGTGGATGCTCTACCAACGCCGTGTGTGGAAGGCGCTCCGCTACCCCGGCCGCATCGCGATCGGGGCGATCGTCTCCACCGTCCTCGTCGTCACCAACCTGGCGTACACGCAGATCTACCTCCCTTCTATCTCCAGAACGCTGGTGCAGGGCACGGCGGACATCGGAAAGCCGAGCCTGAACAAGGAGGGGACGAAGATGTTTCTGCCGGTGCGTCTGCACCTCAAGAACTCCGGCGAGGCCCCCGTCCACATCCTCGGCAGCATCTACTGGATCCACCTCAAGCTCGCGAGCGATCCGAAGGACAGGACCAAGCTGCTCAAACCCGGTGAACTGGTCAAGCCACCGGGGCAGGAACTGAGCCCTGGTGAGGAGATCGCGGAGGATGTGGTCGCCGAGATCACAAAACCGGCGGACGCCAATTACGAGGCGGTCACGGCTCAGGTGGAGGCCTACGCGTTCAGGCAGGACAGGATGAGATTGGATACCCAATACGAGAGGTCGGGCAGATGGCGGGGAAAGCTGGAAAAGGAGGGGAAGGGCAATGACCCCCCGAGCCCCATCAAGGACCGCAAGGAGTATTTCCGATACCAGGCCCCCATCTCCCAGAGCAGTGAGCTCCTGAATCTGACGCGTGGCCGGGAGCGCGTGACGGTCTGGTGGCTGTACCGCCCCCTTCCGGCCGTCTACGTCCATGTCGCGAGTCCCGATGAGAAGAAGGTCCTCGACCTCAAGGACCCCACGGAGCAGAGGCAGGCCATCGACCGGTACGGACTCGCTTTCGTGCGCGGCTCTCTGATTCAGACGCCGTACCCGCAGCTCCTCAAGGAGGCCCAGGCTCAGCGCCCGAAGTGACCGGGGCCCGCGGCCTTCGGCCTTCCCCGTACCCTCGCCCCATGACGAGCAGCGCCATCAGCCTCCGCAAGGTCGAGGAGTCGGCCCCGGCCCTTGTGAACCTCTACAAGAGCGCCGGAATATCCCTGCGCAAGCACGGCATGGAGGGCGGGCGTGCGGCCGTCTACCTGGTCCTGGACTACTCCGGGTCGATGCGCCCGTACTACCAGGACGGCAGCGTGCAGGCCCTCGCCGACCGCGTGCTGGGACTGTCCGCGCACCTGGACGACGACGGCCGCGTGCCGGTGGTGTTCTTCTCCACCGAGGTCGACGCGGTGGAGGAGATCTCCCTCGCCGGACACGAGGGCCGGGTCACCGAGATCGCCTCCCGCCTCGGCCACATGGGCAAGACCGCCTACCACGCGGCGATGGACGCGGTCATCGACCACTACCTCGACTCCGGTGCGACGGCCCCCGCACTCGTCGTCTTCCAGACCGACGGCGGCCCGATCAACAAGCCCCTGGCCGAGAAGTACCTGTGCAAGGCGGCCCGGCTGCCGATCTTCTGGCAGTTCGTCGGCTTCGGCAACACCCGCAGCACCCAGTTCGACTTCCTGCGCCGACTGGACGAACTGCCCGTGCCCGCCCGACGGCCCGTGGACAACGCGGGCTACTTCCACGCCGGCGAGGACCCCCGCGCGGTGCCGGACAGCGAACTGTACGACCGTCTCGTCGGCGAGTTCCCGGCCTGGCTGGCGGCGGCCCGCGGTGCGGGCATCGTGCGCGCCTGACCCCGGCCCGCCGGTGCCCGCGCTTTGATGGACGTATGACGCACACCAGCTGGGCAGTCTTCGAGAAGGCGGAACCGGATTTCGCGGCGGCCGTCCAGGCCCGTTTCGCGCAGTACCCGCACCACGTCCTGGCCACCCTGCGCAAGGACGGCTCCCCCCGGGTGGCCGGGCTGAACGTCGACATCCGGGGCGGGGAGCTGTGGCTCGGGATGATGGCCGGTTCGATGAAGGCCAGGGACCTCCAGCGCGACCCGCGTTTCGCCCTGCACACCAATCCGGGCGAGGGCGAGACCATGCCGGACGGGGACGTACGGATCTCCGGGCGCGCGGTGGAGCTCGTGGACCCGCCGGAACTGCACCGGTACGCGGAGGAGACGGAGACCCCGCACCCCTTCCACCTCTTCTACGCGGACCTGACGGAGGTCGTCCACATCGGCGTCGAGGGCGACGACCTGGTGGTACGGACATGGCTCCCGGAGCACGGCCTGCGCACCCAGCGCCGCGGCAACGACGACGAACCACCGCGCGAGGACACGGCGCCGACGGCTCCATGACCTCCATGACCTCCATGACCTCCATGACGGGAGCATGGCATTCATATGCGCGACCTGTAACGATCCCCCGGGTGGCGTGAATCCGATGCCACGCAGGGCATTCTGACCGCACCGGGCCGAATCCATGTCGGCCCGTCGGCCGGTCGCTCGGCCGGACACCCAGCAGAGCCGCCTCGGGGGATCGTGATGCACACCTACCGCCACCGCACGACAGTCGGACGTACCCGGACGCCCGCGTTCCTGAGCCTGACGGCCGCCGCGCTCCTCGCGACGACCACGGCCTGCGGGCCCGGAGGCGACGACAAGGCGGGCGCCACGGCGCCGCCGAAGCCCTCCGGTTCCACGCCGGGAGCCGCCTCCGGGGCGCCCTCCCCCTCCCCTTCGGCCACCGCCTCCCCCGTGCCCCGGCCCGGCGAGGCGGAGGGCGAACCGGTGGGCAAGAACAACAACTGCTCCGACGAGTACGCCCACGTGTCCGTCGAGTGGGCCGTCCCGCCTGCGAAGGACACCTCGAAGCTCCTGCTCACCGTGGTCAACACGGGTCCCAAGACCTGTCTGCTGACCTCCTACCCCGTGCTCCGGATCAAGGACGGGCACGGCCGGCTGGTGGCCGTCTTCGAGAACAGCAAGCCCGGGACCCCGGTGGTCCTCGGCCCCGGCAAGGAGGCCTACGCGGGCCTGCTCGCCCGGCAGGGCGGCAAGGCGTCCGGCACGCTCACGACCGACCTCGCGCTCGCCCCGCACGGCCAGAGCCCCGAGGAGGACACAGGTGAGGGGATGCTCCTCCAACTACCCTCCGGCGGCGTGTACATGGACGACAAAGCACGCGTGACGTACTGGCAGAGCACCTCGGAGAACGCGGCGTCCCCGCTGTTCACCCGCTGAGTCCGGCCGCCGGGGGCCGTGCCCGCCTGAGTACGCGTACTCAGGCGGGTGTCAGTACCGCCGGGTAGCGTCGCGCCTGTCCGACGGACGGACGGGAACGACATCCTGGGGGACCACATGAAGAAGCGCACGACCGCCCTCGCGGCCCTGGCCCCGGCCTTCGCCCTGGCCCTGGCGGCCACCCCGGCCCAGGCCTCGCCGACGGGCGAGATCATCGGCTACCCGGGCCCCGACGGCCTGATCTGGATCGCCGACCAGGCCGGTTCCAGCGGCTTCGTCTCGGGCGGCCTCTCCTCGCGCCTGGACACGTTCATCACGTTCGGATGCGCCGGAGGAGGGAGCATCGAGGTGTCGTTCAAGCTCCAGGAGCACCCCGACCGCGACCCGGCCCCCTTCACGGTCGACTGCCCCGGCACGGACCCGACGGTCGTCACGGTCCCCCTCGGCACCGGCCTCCACGGCGGATTCACCGCCTGGGTGTCCGCCTCGGCCCCGACCACCCACTGGGGCGCCACGGTCACCCAGCCCGAGTAGCCCGAAGCCGCCGCCCGCCACTCCCGGTCAGGACGTGGCGGGCGGCGCGCCCGCACCTCGGCTCAGCCGCTCACGGTCCTGAACCCCGCACAAGCCGACTTCCCGACCCCTTCGCCGCGAACCTCGAACTCGTCCGCCGGCGTCGTGACCAGCCACAACCCCCGGCCTCGCGGGCCGGTGAGGCGCTCCCACCCGCACACGTCGCCCACCGTCATGCGGCTGGCCCCGGTGCCACCGGCCCGCCTCGCGCCCGGTGGCAGACGCCGGTCGGGCGCAGGATCGTGGAAGGGTGAGCAACTGAGGAGCGCTGATGGAGCCATACCTGCTTCCGGTTGTCCTTCTGGCGGTGGCGGCCGCGTTCACGCTTTCCTCGTCGGCAGGGTTCGGGGGAAGCCTGATTCTCGTTCCCACTCTGGCCCTGCTCCTCGGAACCAAGTCCGGAGTGGCGCTGGCAGCCCTCCTCCTTGCCGCGAACAACCTGGTCAAGGTCTTCGCCTACCGGAATACCCTTCCGTACCGGAAGGCAACCGTCATCGTATTGCTGGTGGCAGCCGGCACATTCCTGGGTGCGAAACTCCTGATTCTCGCACCCGAGCGCGCAGTGACACTGGCGGTCATCGTCAGTTTCGTCGCAGCGTTCCTGATCGAGTCACTCGGCTTCAAGCGTTCCCGGCGGCTGAGCGCACCCGTCATGGCCTTCGCCGCGGGCGCGACGTCAGGGTTCAGCGGCACCTCGGGCCCCCTGAAGGGACTTGCTCTCCGCGGACTCGACCTGGACCGATTCCACCTGGTCGGCGCACTGTCGCTGGCCTCGCTCGCCGGGGACGCCACGAAGGCGGCCGTGTGGACGGAAGCGTCTCTGCTGACGGGGAGTGACTACCTTGTTGCCCTGGTGTGCGTGCCCCTGATGTTCGGCGCGACGTTCCTCGGGCGGCGCTTCAACACGAGAATCGGCGAGCGCGGATACACCGGACTTTTCTGGACCGTGATGGCAGGGTACGCCGGACGGCTGCTGGCCGGTCTGTGAGCCGGGACCCCTCCACCGTTCAATTACTCACCCGGCAATTGAACATGCGACATGTGAAACGGAAAACGAATCAACTTGCATCGGCATTCCATGTACTTGACATCTCCCCGCAGGGGACGCCTAATGAACATGAAAGCGGTTCGGGGAAATCGACCTGCCAAGAACTCCAACGAACAACGCGATTAAGGGGATGGAACATGTCGAATGCGAACCGCGGCACCGGCCCCGAGTACAAGGCGCAGGATGCCACCCTCTCCCACGCCGGAGCGGCCCAGTCCATCCCAGGCCCCGATGAGCCGGCGCCGCAGGGCGATTCGGGCGCGAAGAAGCCGAAACCGCCGACGGTCAAGCAGCTCGACGCGCGAGAGAAGAAGCTCACCCAGCGCCCACGCAAGCCGATGGGCCCCACACCGGACCCAGCGCCGGAGACCGTCCCCGAGGAGTAGTCACCGAGGGCCGTGAACGCGGGCTCTCCGCCCGCAGCTCTCCAAGGAGCGCACCAGCCATGGCGAACGTCAGCCTCATCCAGAACATCGGCCTCGTGGACAAGGCCACTGGCCAGCGGACAAGCACCGTCAACGAGACGACCGTCGCGACGGCCAACAGCAATATCTTCGTCACCGGCAACTGGTTTGCCAGCAGCAGCACCACCAACGGCAAGAGCTGGACACAGGTGGACCCCTTCACCCTGCTTCCCCCGGCCGCCGACGGGTTCTGCTGCGACCAGGTCACCCTCTACGAACCCGTTCGGGACATCTGGATCTGGATCCTCCAGTACCTCGCCTTCCCGGGCGGGAACAACGTCTTCCGCGTCGCCGTCGCTCCTGGAGCGACCCCGAGCACATGGCACTGGTGGGACATCAGCCCCCGTGACGTCAATCCCGCGTGGACCGACCGGTGGTTCGACTACCCCGACGCAGCGGTCAGCAGCAACCACCTGTACCTCACGTTCAACCTGTTCGACCATACAGAGCCGAGGAACCGGTGGCGGGCCGCGGTGGCCTTCAAGATGCCGCTCAACATGCTGCGTGCAGGCGCCGATCTGACGCACCAGTCGTTCACGACGACCAGCGTCGGGTCTCTGCGGCTCACCCAGGGGGCATCGGAGAGCATGTTCTTCGCCGGTCACACGGCGGGGACGAAGCTGCGCGTCCATGGCTGGCCGGACTCGTCCAACACGGTGGGCTTGTTCGACGTCCAGCCCGGCCCGTGGAGTGCGGGTCCGTACGTCTCGCGGGGGCCGGACGGGGCGAACTGGCTCGGACGCCCCGTCGACCCGCGGATCACGGGCGGCTGGATCGCCGGGACCCGTGCGGGCTTCCTCTGGACCGCCGGCCCCAAGCCCGAGCGGCCCGTGCCGTACGTCAAGGCGGCGGTCGTCGACGTCACCACCCAGCTGATGGTGGAGGAGCCAGACATCTGGAACACGGAGTCGGCCTTCGCCTATCCCGCAGCCTGCCCGAACGCGGCGGGGGTGGTCGGGGTGTCACTGATGATCGGCGGCGGCCCCCGGCACCCCTCGCACGTCGTCGGCTTCCGCGACGGCGGCGAGTGGCGCCTTACCGTCGCCCGCGCCGGGACCGACGGGCCGCCCGACGAAGCGTGGGGCGACTACCTCAGCTGCCGTCGGCACCACCCGAACACCTCGGAATGGGTGGCCTCGGGCTACACCCTCCAGGGCGGCACCACCCGGCGCCACATCGAGCCGCAGTACGTACACTTCGGCATCGGCTGACGGCGCGTCCCGCCCGACGGGTACCGGATACGGCGGTACGTCAGTCCTTGGTGACCTCAGCGATGAAAGAGGACCACGCACCGGCCGGGAACACCAGGACCGGGCCGGTGTCGGCCAGCTTGCTGTCACGGACCGGGACGGCGCCGGGAAGGTCGTCGGAGACTTCGACGCAACTGTTGCTCTCGGAGTTGCTGTAAGAGGACTTCCTCCAGGACAGGCCGTTCACGTCTGCGCGCATGTCGCGTATTCCTCCGCCACCGACTCGACAAGGGCCAGGGACACTTCCGGAGACAGCGCAGCGGCCCTGGCCAGATCGTAGAGTTTCCAATGGTGCCGTACCAGGGCCGGATAGTCGATCAACTGCCCCACGCGGGGCCCCTCCGTGTACACCACGTCTGGCGCATCCGCGAACTGCATGATGCTCACCAAAGACCCCAGGGCCCCTTGGGCGCCGGCCGAGAAGGGCACCACCTGCACGGTGATCCGATGACCGCGGACGCACGCGGAGATGTGCCGCAGCTGCGCGGCCATCACGCCAGGTCCCCCGACCGCCGTCCGCAGTACCGCTTCGTGCAGAACGACCCACATTTCGGGGGTCGCCGGATCGTCGAGCAGGCCTGCGCGCTCCAGTCGAGACGCGACGAGGCCGTCAACGTACTCGGCGAGCGCGGTGGGATTGCCGCCCCGCATCACGGCCCGGGCGTAGTCCGCGGTCTGGAACAACCCGGGAACCAGAGTGGAGGCGTATTCGTAGATGGCCGTCGCCCGGCGTTCCAGCTCGGCCGCTTCGGCGAAGTAGTCCTCGTACTTGGGCTTGAACGCCCTGGACAGGCGGGTGAAGTAGTCCCCGGTACCGAACACCCGGTCGATCAACTCCGCGATCTCCGGCCGGAGCCTGCGCGTCCCGCACTCCATCTGGCCGACGTACGCCCCGCTCGTGAAGATCCGCTCGCCCAGGCCTTCCTGGGTCAGCCCCGCCGCCTCCCGGTGGCGCCGCAGTTCCTCACGGGCGAACTCCTCCGGCGTCTGCGCCGCGCCACCCTCACCCTTCGGCTTGGCCATGCGACAACTCCCCGCTCCAACGGTTCCCTTGGCGGGCAGCAGCGTAGCCCTCACCACGACGCCGGGGCAGCGGAACGCATTCATACGACCGCGAAACGCCACGGCGCCCGCCACCCCTGGTCGGGGACGTGGCGGGCGCCGTGCCGGGTGTTCCGTACGCCGTTGTACGGACCGTATGAGGGGTCCCGCCCTGCGCGGGGCGGGGGGCTGCCGGTGGCTACACCGTCAGCGAGCGGTCCGTCGGCTTGACCGGGTACGGGAGGGTGCTGCTGCCGGTCAGGAAGCGGTCCACGCCACGGGCGGCCGAGCGGCCCTCCGCGATGGCCCAGACGATGAGCGACTGGCCGCGGCCCGCGTCGCCGGCGACGAAGACACCGTCGACGTTGGTCGCGTAGGAGGCGTCGCGGTCGATGTTGCCGCGGGCGTCCAGCTCCACGCCGAACTGCTGGACCAGGCCGTTCGCCTGGTCGGTGCCCGTGAAGCCCATCGCCAGCGTCACCAGCTGCGCGGGGAGGACGCGCTCGGTGCCGGGCTTCTGGACGAGCTTGCCGTCGACGAACTCGACCTCGACCAGGTGGAGGGCCTGGACGTTGCCGTCCTCGTCGCCCTCGAAGTGGGTGGTGGAGACGGAGTAGACCCGCTCGCCGCCCTCCTCGTGGGCCGAGGTGACCTTGTAGAGCATCGGGAAGGTCGGCCACGGCTGGTTGGCGTTCCGCTCCTCGCCCGGCTTCGGCATGATCTCCAGCTGCGTGACCGAGGCCGCGCCCTGGCGGTGGGCGGTGCCCACGCAGTCCGCGCCCGTGTCGCCGCCGCCGATGACGACCACGTGCTTGCCCTCGGCCGTGATCGGCGGGGCCAGGAAGTCGCCCTCCTGGACCTTGTTCGCGAGCGGCAGGTACTCCATCGCGAAGTGGATGCCGTTCAGCTCGCGGCCCGGGACCGGCAGGTCGCGCGAGACCGTGGCACCGGCCGCGACGACCACCGCGTCGAACCGCTTGCGCAGGTCGGTCGCCGTGATGTCGCGGCCGACCTCGATGCCGGTGCGGAACTTGGTGCCCTCCGCGCGCATCTGCTCGATGCGGCGGTTGATGTGCACCTTCTCCATCTTGAACTCGGGGATGCCGTAGCGCAGCAGGCCGCCGATGCGGTCGGCGCGCTCGTACACGACCACGGTGTGACCGGCCCGGGTCAGCTGCTGGGCGGCGGCCAGGCCGGCCGGGCCCGAGCCGATCACGGCGACGGTCTTGCCGGACAGGCGCTCGGGGGCCTGCGGGGTGACGTCCCCGTTGTCCCACGCCTTGTCGATGATCGAGACCTCGACGTTCTTGATGGTGACGGCGGGCTGGTTGATGCCGAGCACGCAGGCCGACTCGCACGGGGCCGGGCACAGGCGGCCGGTGAACTCCGGGAAGTTGTTCGTCGCGTGCAGCCGCTCCGACGCCGCCGCCCAGTCGTCGCGGTAGGCGTAGTCGTTCCACTCGGGGATCAGGTTCCCCAGCGGGCAGCCGTTGTGGCAGAACGGAATGCCGCAGTCCATACAGCGGCCGGCCTGCTTGCTGATGATCGGCAGCAGCGAGCCCGGGACGTAGACCTCGTTCCAGTCCTTCAGCCGGTCGGCGACGGGACGGGAGCAGGCGGTCTCGCGGGTGGTGGTGAGGAAGCCCTTCGGGTCAGCCATGGGTCGCCGCCTCCATCATCTTCTCCGTGGTCTCGGATTCCGAGAGTCCGGCGAGCTCAGCGGCGTCCTTGGCGGCGAGCACTGCCTTGTACGTGGTCGGGATGATCTTGCTGAAGCGGTCCGCCGCGGCGGACCAGTCGGCCAGGAGCTTCGCGGCCACGGTCGAGCCGGTCTCCTCCTCGTGGCGGCGCACCACATCGTGCAGCCACTGCTTGTCCGCGTCGGACAGGGCCTCGACGGCGCCCGCGTTGCCGACGTTGACGTTGTTCGGGTCGAGGTCGACGACGTACGCGACGCCACCCGACATGCCGGCCGCGAAGTTGCGGCCCGTCTCGCCCAGGACGACCGCCGTGCCGCCGGTCATGTACTCGCAGCCGTGGTCGCCCACGCCCTCCGAGACGACCAGGGCACCGGAGTTGCGGACACAGAAGCGCTCGCCGGTGCGGCCGCGCAGGAACATCTCGCCGCCGGTGGCTCCGTAGCCGATGGTGTTGCCGGCGATGGTGGAGTACTCGGCGAGGTGGTCGGCGCCGCGGTCCGGGCGGACCACGATCCGGCCGCCGGAGAGGCCCTTGCCGACGTAGTCGTTGGCGTCGCCCTCCAGGCGGAGGGTGATGCCCTTGGGGACGAAGGCGCCGAAGGACTGGCCGGCCGAGCCCGTGAAGGTCAGGTCGATGGTGTTGTCGGGCAGGCCCGCACCGCCGAACTTCTTGGTGACGTGGTGGCCGAGCATCGTGCCGACGGTCCGGTTGATGTTCCGGATGGCGACCTGGGCGCGAACGGGCTGGGCCGTCTCGGCGGACTCGGCGTTCAGCGCGTCGGCCGCGAGCTCGATCAGCTCGTTGTCGAGGGCCTTCTCCAGGCCGTGGTCCTGCTCGATCAGGGCGTGGCGGACCGCGCCCTCGGGCAGCTCGGGCACGTAGAAGAGCGGCTCCAGGTCGAGACCCTGCGCCTTCCAGTGCGAGACGGCCTTGGTGGTGTCGAGGAGCTCGGCGTGGCCGACGGCCTCCTCGATCGTACGGAAGCCCAGCTCGGCGAGGAGCTCGCGCACCTCCTCCGCGATGAACTCGAAGAAGTTCACGACGAACTCGGGCTTGCCGGAGAAGCGGTCCCGCAGGACCGGGTTCTGCGTGGCGATGCCGACCGGGCAGGTGTCCAGGTGGCAGACGCGCATCATGACGCAGCCGGAGACGACGAGCGGCGCGGTCGCGAAACCGAACTCCTCGGCGCCGAGCAGGGCGGCGATGACGACGTCGCGGCCGGTCTTGAGCTGGCCGTCGGTCTGGACGACGATGCGGTCGCGCAGGCCGTTGAGCAGCAGGGTCTGCTGGGTCTCGGCGAGGCCGAGCTCCCAGGGGCCGCCCGCGTGCTTGAGCGAGGTGAGCGGGGAGGCGCCCGTACCGCCGTCGTGGCCGGAGATCAGGACGACGTCCGCGTGGGCCTTGGAGACGCCCGCCGCGACCGTGCCGACGCCGACTTCGGAGACCAGCTTCACGTGGATGCGGGCGACCGGGTTGGCGTTCTTGAGGTCGTGGATGAGCTGGGCGAGGTCCTCGATGGAGTAGATGTCGTGGTGCGGCGGCGGGGAGATCAGGCCGACGCCCGGGGTGGAGTGCCGGGTCTTGGCGACCCACGGGTAGACCTTGTGGCCGGGCAGCTGGCCGCCCTCGCCGGGCTTGGCGCCCTGCGCCATCTTGATCTGGATGTCGTCCGCGTTGACCAGGTACTCGCTCGTGACACCGAAGCGGCCGGAGGCGACCTGCTTGATGGAGGAGCGGCGCGCCGGGTCGTAGAGGCGCTCCGGGTCCTCGCCGCCCTCACCGGTGTTGGACTTGGCGCCCAGCTGGTTCATGGCGATGGCGAGGGTCTCGTGCGCCTCCTTGGAGATGGAGCCGTACGACATGGCGCCGGTGGAGAAGCGCTTGACGATCTCGGAGACCGGCTCGACCTCGTCGACGGAGATCGAGGGGCGGTCGCTCTTGCCGTTCTCATTCGTCTTGAGGGCGAAGAGGCCGCGGAGCGTCATCAGGCGCTCGGACTGCTCGTTCACACGGTCCGTGTACTGCCGGAAGATGTCGTACCGGCGGTTGCGGGTGGCGTGCTGGAGGCGGAAGACCGTCTCCGGGTCGAACAGGTGCGGCTCGCCCTCGCGGCGCCACTGGTACTCGCCGCCGATCTCCAGCGCGCGGTGCGTGGCGGTGACGCCGGAGGCCGGGTACGCCTTGGCGTGGCGGGCGGCCACCTCCTTGGCGATGACGTCCAGGCCGGCGCCGCCGATCTTGGTGGCGGTGCCGCTGAAGTAGGTCTCGACGAACTCCTCGTTCAGGCCGACGGCCTCGAAGACCTGGGCGCCGCGGTAGGAGGCGACGGTGGAGATGCCCATCTTGGACATGACCTTCAGGACGCCCTTGCCGAGCGCGTAGATCAGGTTCCTGATGGCCTTCTCGGGCTCGATGCCCTCGATGAACGTACCGGCGCGCAGCAGGTCCTCGACGGACTCCATGGCGAGGTACGGGTTGACCGCGGCGGCGCCGTAGCCGATGAGCAGGGCGACGTGGTGGACCTCGCGGACATCGCCGGCCTCGACGAGCAGGCCCACCTGGGTGCGCTGCTTGGTGGCGATGAGGTGGTGGTGCACGGCGGCGGTGAGCAGCAGCGACGGGATCGGCGCGTGCTCGGCGTCCGAGTGGCGGTCCGAGAGGACGATCAGGCGGGCGCCGCCCGCGATGGCCGCGTCGGCCTCTGCGCGGATCTCCTCGATGCGCGCGGCGAGTGCGTCGCCGCCGCCGGAGACCCGGTAGAGGCCGGACAGGGTGGCGGCCTTCATGCCCGGCATGTCGCCGTCGGCGTTGATGTGGATGAGCTTGGCCAGCTCGTCGTTGTCGATCACCGGGAAGGGCAGGGTGACGCTGCGGCAGGACGCGGCGGTCGGCTCCAGCAGGTTGGACTGCGGGCCGATCGAGGTGAGCAGCGAGGTGACGAGCTCCTCGCGGATGGCGTCCAGCGGCGGGTTGGTGACCTGCGCGAACAGCTGGGTGAAGTAGTCGAAGAGCAGCCGGGGGCGCTCGGACAGGGCCGCGATCGGGGAGTCCGTGCCCATGGAGCCGAGCGGCTCGCCGCCGGTACGGGCCATCGGCGCGAGGATGACGCGCAGCTCTTCCTCGGTGTAGCCGAAGGTCTGCTGGCGGCGGGTGACCGAGGCGTGCGTGTGCACGATGTGCTCGCGCTCGGGCAGGTCCGTCAGCTCGATCTCGCCGGTCTCCAGCCATTCGGCGTACGGGGCGGCGGAGGCGAGCTCGTTCTTGATCTCGTCGTCCTCGACGATCCGCTTCTGGGCGGTGTCGACGAGGAACATCTTGCCGGGCTGCAGGCGGCCCTTGCGGACGACCTTGGCCGGGTCGATGTCGAGGACGCCGACCTCGGAGCCGAGGACGACGAGGCCGTCGTCGGTGACCCAGTAGCGGCCGGGGCGCAGGCCGTTGCGGTCGAGGACCGCGCCGACCTGGGTGCCGTCGGTGAAGGTGACGCAGGCCGGGCCGTCCCAGGGCTCCATCAGCGTGGAGTGGTACTGGTAGAAGGCGCGGCGGGCCGGGTCCATGGAGGTGTGGTTCTCCCACGCCTCCGGGATCATCATCAGCACGCTGTGCGGCAGCGACCGGCCGCCGAGGTGGAGCAGCTCCAGGACCTCGTCGAAGGAGGCCGAGTCGGAGGCGTCCGGGGTGCAGATCGGGAAGATCCGGTCGAGCGCTGCGTCACCGAAGGCGGTGGACGCGAGCTGGGACTCCCGGGCCTTCATCCAGTTCCGGTTGCCCTTGACCGTGTTGATCTCGCCGTTGTGCGCGACGAAGCGGTACGGGTGGGCGAGCGGCCAGGACGGGAAGGTGTTCGTGGAGAAGCGCGAGTGGACCAGGGCGAGCGCCGAGGCGAAGCGGCGGTCGGAGAGGTCCGGGAAGAAGGGCTCCAGCTGGCCGGTGGTCAGCATGCCCTTGTAGACGATGGTGCGGGCGGAGAGCGACGGGAAGTACACGCCGGCCTCGCGCTCGGCGCGCTTGCGCAGCACGAACGCCTTGCGGTCCAGCTCGATGCCGGTGCTGCCGCCCCCGGAGACGAAGAGCTGGCGGAAGGCGGGCATGGTGGCGCGGGCGCCGTTGCCGAGCAGGTCGGGGGTGACCGGGACCTCGCGCCAGCCGAGGACCGTGAGGTTCTCCTCGGCGGCGATGGCCTCGATCTGCTCCGCGGCGACGGCCTGTGCGGTGCCGTCGGCGGGGAGGAAGGCGATGCCGACGGCGTACGCGCCGGCCTCGGGGAGCTCGAATCCGGCGACCTCGCGCAGGAAGGCGTCCGGCACCTGGGACAGGATTCCCGCGCCGTCGCCGGAGTCCGGCTCGGAGCCGGTGGCGCCACGGTGTTCGAGGTTCCGCAGGACGGTCAGGGCCTGCTCGACGAGGGTGTGGGTGGCCTCGCCGGTGAGGTTCGCCACGAATCCGACGCCGCAGGCGTCCTTCTCGTTGCGCGGGTCGTACATGCCCTGCTGGGCGGGGCGACCGTCCATGGGCGACCAGGCGGTGTTCAGGCCGGTCGCGGAGTGCGTGGATGCGGAACGCATCGGCTCTCCCGTCGTCGTCGTGGCATATGTGCATAGCCGAGGGACGACGTTGGCCCTCTGCGAAATTTCGTGCAGATTACATGATGACGACAATCCCGAGAAGCGGATATGCCATTCCAACATGCGGACACTGCGCGAGGCAGAAAGAGGGGACTCTCGCGCCGCTCTACGGGCGGGTCGCGGGGTGGCGCCGGGCAATCCCGGCGTGTCACCGCGCATCCCCGCGTAGCGCGTGGGGCGAAGGTCCCGGTACAGGGCGAGCATCGTTGCCCGCCCGAAGTCCTGGAGTGATGCCCGGCGGACACGGGATCGAAACCGCCGAGTAACGGACTACTTATGTTGCGTACCGCATAGTGTCTCACTCCGGGGGCGGTCAGCCTATGGCTGCGCCGATCCAGGTTCCCAGGATGTACGTCACACCGGCCGCCGCGCCACCGAGGAGCAGCTGGCGCAGGCCGCTGTACCACCACGACCGGGCGGTGACCCGGGCGACGACCGCGCCGCAGGCGAAGAGCCCGGCCAGCGCGAGCAGCACCGCCGGCCACAGGGCTGTGGCGCCGAGCAGGTAGGGCAGTACGGGCAGCAGCGCGCCCAGCGCAAACGACCCGAAGGACGAGACCGCGGCGACCGTCGGCGACGGCAGGTCGTCGGGGTCGATGCCGAGCTCCTCGCGGGCGTGGATCTCCAGCGCCTGCTCGGGGTCGCGGGACAGCTGCATGGCGACCTCGCGGGCGAGCGCCGGCTCGACGCCGCGGGAGACGTAGAGCTCGGCCAGCTCCTCCATCTCGTCGACGGGGTGCTTGCGCAGCTGCTGCCGCTCGATGTCGAGTTCGGCGAGGACCAGTTCGCGCTGCGAGGCCACGGAGGTGTATTCACCGGCGGCCATCGAGAAGGCTCCGGCGGCGAGTCCGGCGAGGCCCGTGATGACGATGGTCTGCGGGGCGACGGCACCGCCGGCCACGCCGGTCATGAGGGCGAGGTTGGAGACGAGCCCGTCCATCGCACCGAAGACGGCCGGCCGCAGCCATCCACCGTTGACGTCGCGGTGGGTGTGGTTGTCGCGGTGCGCGGTGTGCAGCGACGCTTCGATGTCGATGATGGACATGCCCGGTGCCTCCCCTTGTCTCCCCATGGGTGCGAACGGACGCCATGACGCGTCCCGCTCCCTCCGAACACCTCGAAACTACGCACGATTTTCGTGGCCCGCCAGCAAGGAAGGCCGTACTTACCTGCGGTTTTACGCCTCGGCGACCGGGTGATGCCGGACTTCCCGGGGTGTTTCGCGGCGCGCGACAAACCGGATGACGTGGAACAAATCCCCCAAGGGCCCATGATGGGCCCCATCCGAGCGGGAGAGGCGCGCCAATGGAGCCGGTGAAGCAGATTGCATGCAATCCGCAGGTCCTCCTCGAACGGGCCAGGGGCGCTCTTCTGGGGCTCGCGGTGGGCGACGCGCTCGGCGCCCCCGCGGAGAACATGAAACCGTCGGAGATCCGGGCGAGATGGGGCCGCATCGAGGGCTTCGTGTCGCAGGACCCGGCCGGGACGGACGACACCGAGTACGCGATCTTCTCGGGGCTGCTCCTGGCCCGCCACGGCTCGGCGCTCACCGTCAACCACGTCGAACGGGCCTGGCACCACTGGATCGCGGACCTCGACGAAGGCCCCTTCCGGGGCGCCGGCTTCTCGGAGCGCGGCACGCTGGAGAACCTCCGCCGGGGCCTTGCGGCCCCCATCTCCGCCCAGCACCGGCACGCCTGGTCGGACGGACTGGCCATGCGGGCCGCACCGTTCGGCGTCTTCGCGGCGGGACGGCCCGCCGAGGCGGCGCGGCTCGTCGCCATCGACGGCACGGTCAGCCACGACGGCGAGGGCATCTACGGCGGCCAGGCGGTCGCAGCGGGCGTGGCGGCGGCCATGGCGGGCGGCAGCCCGGCGTCCGTGGTCTCCGCCGCGCTCTCGGTGATCCCGTCCGACTCGTGGACGGCCCGCTCCCTGCGCCGGGCGGTCACCGCCGCCCCGCGCGGGGAACGGGCGGTGCGCTCGGCGGTGGTCATCGGCGGCTATCCGTGGACGGACCTGGCTCCGGAGGCGGTGGGCCTCGCCTTCGGCGCCTTCGCCGCCTGCGGCGGGGACTTCGCCCCCTCCGTGCTCAGCGCCGTGAACATGGGCCGCGACGCGGACACCACGGCCGCGGTGGCGGGCGCCCTGGCCGGTGCGATGTCGGGGGCGGCGGCGATCCCCGACGCGTGGGGCTCGGCCATCGGCCCGGTGCGCGGCAGCTGCCTCCCGTCGATGCGGGGCTACCACGTCCTGGACATCGCGGACCTCCTCACCCCGGAATACGAGGCCCCCCGATGACCGTCCACTCCCCCGACGAAGCCAACCCGTCCGCCGCGGCTCCCGCGACGACGGCCCCCGAGCCGCCCACCCGCCCCCGGCCCGCGGGCGCGCGGCCACAGCCTCTGCCGCCCACCCGGGAGACGGCCCTCACGGAGGGCGCGCCGACCGACCGCGCCGACCGGGACCCAGCGGCCCGGGGGGCCGTAACGGCCGACCCGGCCACGCCGGCCCGTGGGCCGGAAGCCCAGCCGCAGGCCGCACCGACGGGCCCGGGGACAGGCGCACGGCTGCAACCCCTTCCAGCCGGGCCCGCGGCGCGGGCGGACGGCCCGCTGCGGGCCGTGATCCGGGCCGGATCACGGCCCGGCGAGGCACTGACCGGGCCGGCCGTGGAGGACCGGCGCCCCATCGAGGGGCTCCTCCTCGGGCTCGCCGCAGGCGACGCGGCGGGCTGGCCCGCGGCCCGCCACCGCGCCAGCCGGATGCCCGAGTGGACCCGCCGCCTCACCCGCGAGCTCGACACCTTCGCCGAGCAGAACGCCACCACCACCCTCCCCGTGCCCATCGCCCTCAACCAGCCCCCCGAGCCGCTGCGCCTCGGCCCGTCCGACGACGCCGAATGGGCCGCCTTCGTGGCCGAGTCCGTCCTCACGGCCGCCGGGGTCCTCCTCAGCGACCTCTCCCGGTCCCGCCGCATGCGCGCCGCCATCGACCTCGCCTGGAACGCCCTCGCCTCCGAGGTCGCCGCCGCCGCGGAACGCGCCCCCGAGGTCGAGTCCGCCGTACTCCCCCTCCGCGCCCGCATCTCCGTACGCGCCGGCCTCGGCAATCTCGCCACCGGGCTGCGCCCGCCCGCCACCGGCCACGACAACCCGCACTACTTCGACGACGCCGCCTGCGTCCGCGCCTGCGTCCTCGCCGTCGTCCACCCCGGCGACGCGAAGGCCGCCGCCGACCTCGCCGAGTTCGACGCCCGCTACACCCAGGACGGCGACGGCGTGCACGGCGCCCGCGCCATGGCTGCCGCCGTCGCCACCGCCCTCACCACCGCGGACGTCGACGCGGCCGTGGACGCCGCACTCGCCCTGCTCCCCGGGGCCACCGAGATCGGCCGCAACGCCCGACACGCCGTCGAACTGGCCCGCGCCCACGCGGACGGCGGCGCGTTCGCCATCGTCCCGACCCTCGAACACGAAATCGTGGACCACGTGTACAGCTACGGCATCGCCGCCGCCGAGACCGTCCCCGTGGCCCTCGCCCTCGCGACCGCCGCCCGCGGCAGGACGGCCGAGGCCGTACCGGCCGCCGCCTGCCTGTCCCGCGTCGCGGACTCCGCCCCCGCCCTCGCCGGCGCGCTCACCGGCGCCATCGGCGGCGGCGACTCGATCCCCGCCGCCTGGCGCGAGGCCTGCCGCACCCTCTCCGGCTGCGCCCTGCCCCGCCTCGCCGGCACCGACCTCGTGGAACTCGCCGCGCTCCTCGCACGCACGGAACTCACCTCACCCAAGGGATGATTCGGACATGACGCTCACGTTGGAGGACCGGGCCTGCGGGGCCCTCGTCGGCGCCGCCGTCGGCGACGCGCTCGGCGGCCCGGTCGAGGGCTGGACCCCGGACCAGATCGTCGAACGGCACGGCGGCCGCGTCCACGGCATCGTCGGCCCGTGGCACGAGAACTGGCGCACCGCCCGCCCCATCGCCCCGTACCACAAGGGCGACGGACACGTCACGGACGACACTCTGATGACGCACGCGCTGGTACGGGTCTACGAGGCGGTACGCGACCACCTCGACGCGTACGCCGTCGCCGAGCACCTGGTGCCCGACCTGATGTCCGTCCCGCGCTGGATCCCCGAACTGGAGGCCGAGGCACTGCCGTTGCATCGGATCTTCCTCGCGGAGAAGTGGATGGTGACCCGCCTGCACTACGCGCACGCGGACCCGCGCGAGGCCGGCACCGGCAACATCGTCAACTGCGGCGCGGCCATGTACATGGCTCCGGTGGGCATCGCCAACGCGGGCAACCCGGCGGGCGCCTACGCGGAGGCCCTCGACATCGCCGGCGCGCACCAGTCGTCGTACGGGCGGGAGGCGGCGGGCGTGTTCGCGGCGGCCGTGGCGGCGGCTTGCGTGCCGGGGGCGACGGCCGCCTCGGTGGTGGAGGCGGCCCTGTCCCTGGCCAAGGACGGCACCCGCGCGGCGATCTCGGCCGTCTGCGAAGTCGCTTCCGGACACCGGGACTTCGAGTCGGCGCTGGCCCCGCTGCGGGCGGCGGTGGCTCCGTACGACTCGGTCGGCCCGGACTACCGCAACCCGTCGCTGGACGCCCGCCGCCCGTCCCGGCTCCACGCCATCGAAGAGCTGCCGATCGCGCTCGGAATGCTGCTCGTGGCGGACGGACGGTACGACGCGGCCGTGCTCGGCGCGGTCAACTACGGGCGCGACTGCGACTCCATCGCCACCATGGCGGGGGCGATCGCCGGGGCTCTGGGCGGCGAGGCCGCGGTCCCGGCGGTCTGGGCGAAGCAGGTCGCCGAGGCCAGCCGCCTCGACCTGCAGGCCCCGGCCGTCGCGCTGGCCGCCGTGGCCCGGGAGATCTTCACCCGCGACCGGGCCCGCCGCCGCGCCCACGAATCGGCCTTCGCCGAGATCGCAACCCCCCGATGACCCCCGCCCCGACGAACCCCGGCCCCGCCGCCCCCACGGGTCCGGCCCCGACCCGCCCGCACGCCCGCACCACCGCGGCACCGTCGCACGCGACCGCGGGGCCGACGGCCGCCCGCCCGGTGACCGCCCCCGCCCCCACGGGCCCCGACCCGACCCACCGCAACGCCCACGGCGCCGCAGCGCCGTCCCAGGCGGCCCCCGCAGCCCACGCGGGGACGGCCCCCGGGTCGAGCGGCGCCGCCGCGACCGCCGCTCCGGCCCCCGAACGGCCCGACGTACGGTCGGCGGGAACGCCGCAGGCGGCCGACCGGCCCGACGGGCCCGGCCCCGGGCCGGCCGACGGCGTGCGCCTGACCTGGACACAGCCCGAAGATCTCATCGGGCACGAGCTGCGCCAGGCGGCCGAGGACGGCCGGGACCCTGGCCCCGCCCTGCGGGCCTGGTCCGCCGCAGGCGGCCACCCGGCGCCGGAGCGCGCCGGGGCGTCCGCCACCCCGGCTCCCCCGCACCTGCGTACGCTGGCGACCCGCCTGCTGGACGAACTGGCCCTCCTCCCCTCCCCGCTGTCCGCCGACGAGCCCACCTCCTGGGCCGCCATCGTGGCGGCCTGCCCACCCGTGGTCCACGTGCCGCAGGCCCACCCGAAAGCCGCACCCGGGGCGCAGCCCGGCCACGCCCACACCGGCCCCGGCCGCGTGGCCGCCGGCCCGGGTGGAGACGGCCGGTCGGGCGGGGAGGGCTTGCGGGAGCGGCTGGAGGCCGCGTGGGTCGGCCGGGCCGTCGGGTGTCTCCTCGGCAAGCCCGTCGAGAAGCTGCCGCTCGACGGCATCCGAGCCCTCGCCCGCGCCGCAGGCAACTGGCCGCTGGACGACTGGTTCACCGCACGCGGCGTCCCGCCCGAGCTGCTGGCCGCCCACCCCTGGAACCGCCGCTCCGCCCCCACCTCGCTCGCCGAGAACATCGACGGCATGCCCGAGGACGACGACCTCAACCACCCCCTCCTCGGCCTCCACCTGCTCCAGCGCCACGGCAAGGCCTTCACCACCGCCGACGTCGCCCGCCTGTGGCTCGACGAGCTGCCCGCCGGGCGTACGTTCACCGCCGAGCGGATCGCCTACCGCAACCTCCTCCTCGGGCTGGAACCCCCCGCCACCGCAACCCACCACAACCCCTTCCGGGAGTGGATCGGCGCCCTCATCCGGGCCGACGTCCACGGCTGGACCAACCCCGGCGACCCGGCCGCCGCCGCGGCCCAGGCGTACCGGGACGCCGCCCTGACCCACACCGGCAACGGCGTCTACGCCGCCCTCTTCGTCGCCGCCGCCACCGCCGAGGCCGCCACCGGCCGCGTCGACGTGCACACCGCGCTGCGCACCGGGCTGGCCGCCGTACCGCCCCGCTCCCGCCTCGCCGAAGCCGTCCGCTTCGGACTCCGCACGGCCGCCGGGGAAACCGACTTCGACGTCGTCGTCGACCGGCTGCACGCCCGCTACGGCCACTACCACTGGGTCCACGCCGTCCCGAACACCGCCCTGATCGCCGCCGCCCTGACCCACGCCGACGGCGACTTCACCCGCTCCGTCTGCCGTGCCGTCTCCGGCGGCTGGGACACGGACTCCAACGGGGCCACCGCCGGAGCCCTCGCCGGACTGCTCACCGGATCACCGCAGCGGATCCCGCACCGCTGGACCGCCCCCCTCAAGAACCGCCTCGCCACCACCGTCCCCGGCTTCGACGGCATCGGCTTCGACACCCTCGCCCACCTCACCGCACAGGAGGCAGCACGCTCATGACGGCCATCGCCGTGCTCGGCAGCACCAACATGGACCTCGTCGCCTACGTCCCCAAGGCCCCCCTCCCCGGGGAGACGGTCACCGGCCGCGCGCTGCGGACCGTCCCCGGCGGCAAGGGCGCCAACCAGGCCGTCGCCGCCGCCCGCTCCGGCGGGAAGGTGGTGATGATCGGCGCGGTCGGCGCCGACGAGTTCGGCGTACGGCTGCGCTCCGCGCTCACCGCGGCCGGCGTCGAGACGGCGGCCCTGCGCACCGTCGAGGGCGCGAGCGGCACCGCGCACATCACCGTGGACGACGAGGGCGGCAACCGCATCGTCGTCATCCCCGGTGCGAACGGCAGCGTCACCGGCCTGGAAGCGGGTGACGAGGCCCGGATCGCCGCCACCGGCACCCTGCTCCTCCAGCTCGAACTGCCCATGCCCGCCGTACTCGCCGGAGCCCGCGCGGCCCGCGCGCACGGCGTCCGTACGGTGCTCACCCCGGCCCCCGCCCAGCCGCTGCCCGCCGGACTCCTCGCCGCCACCGACCTCCTCGTGCCCAACGAGCACGAGGCGGCCGCCCTGACCGGCCTGACCGACCCCCGGCAGGCCGCCGAGGCACTGCTGGCCACCGTGCCGGAGGTGGTGATCACCCTCGGCGCGGCCGGAGTCCTCTACGCGGCACGCGGCCGGGACCCGCTGAGCGTGCCCGCGCCCCGGGTCCGGGCCGTGGACACCACCGCGGCCGGGGACACCTTCGTCGGCGCGCTGGCCGTGGCCCTGGGCGAGGGCCGCCCGATGCCGGAGGCGCTGCGCTGGGCCTCGGCGGCCGCCGCGCTCTCCGTGCAGCGCCACGGCGCCCAGGACTCGATGCCGACCCGCTCCGAGACCGACGCCTTCGCCCTGGCCGGATGGCAGGCGGACCACCGCCCCGACGAGGCCGACACCGGAGCCACCTCATGACCCCCGCCGAACCCGACACCGCACCGGGACAATCCCCCACCAACCCCACCGAACCCGACACCGCACCGAGACGATCCCCGTCCAACCCCGCGGAACCCGGCACCGTACCGGGACGGTCCCCCTCCAACCCCGCCGGACCAGGCACCGTACCGGGACGATCCCCGTCCAACCCCGCGGAACCCGGCACCGTACCGGGACGGTCCCCCTCCAACCCCGCCGGACCAGGCACCGTACCGGGACGGTGCCCTTCCGACCCGGCCGGGGCCGGGTGTGTGCCGGGGCGATCCCCGCAGGGCGCCGAACGCACCGCCGCCGCGCTTTCCGGCCCCGAGAACCGTTCGGCGCCCGAGGAGACGCCCCGGCGCGCGCCCGGCCCCACCGAAGCCACCCCGGCCCCGGCCGAAGCCACCGGCACGGAACCCACAGCCACCGCCACCGGCACCGGCACCGGAACCGCCAAACCCGTCAACGCCCGGCCAGGGCAGACGCACGGACACGGACCCGGACCCGGACAGGGCCCCCTCCGCGGCCTCCGGGTGCTCGACCTCGCGACCCTCTTCGCCGGCCCCCTCGCCGCGACCCTGCTCGGCGACTTCGGCGCCGACGTCGTCAAGGTCGAGCACCCGTCCGTCCCCGACCCCTCCCGCGGCCACGGCCCGGCCAAGGACGGCATCGGCCTGTGGTGGAAGCTGCTCGGCCGGAACAAGCGGACCATCACCCTCGACCTGTCCACCCCCGGCGGCCGGGACACCCTGCTGCGGCTCGCCGCCACCGCCGACGTCGTCGTCGAGAACTTCCGCCCCGGCACCCTGGAGAAGTGGGGCCTGGGCTGGCCCGAGCTGTCCGCCGCCAACCCGCGCCTGATCCTGGCCCGCGTCACGGCCTTCGGCCAGCAGGGCCCGTACGCCCACCGTCCCGGCTTCGGCACCCTGGCCGAAGCCATGAGCGGCTTCGCCGCGGTCACCGGGGAGCCGGAGGGCCCGCCGACCCTGCCGCCCTTCGGGCTCGCCGACTCGATCGCCGCGCTGACCTGCGCATACGCCGTCATGACGGCGCTCGCCGGACGGGACCGCACCGGGCACGGCCAGGTGGTGGACCTGGCCATCATCGAGCCGATCCTCACCGTGCTCGGCCCGCAACCGCTCTGGTACGACCAGCTGGGCCACGTCCAGCCGCGCACGGGGAACCGCTCCGCCAACAACGCCCCCCGCAACACCTACCGCAGCGCCGACGGCCGCTGGCTGGCGGTCTCGGCCTCCGCGCGATCCATCGCCGAGCGGGTGATGCGGCTGGTCGGCCGACCGGATCTGATCGCCGAACCCTGGTTCGCCACCGGTGCCGGGCGGGCCCGGCACGCCGACGTCATCGACGACGCGGTCGGCGGCTGGATCGCCCGCCACAAGGCGGAGGAGGTCGTCTGCGCCTTCGAGGAGGCCGAGGCGGCCGTCGCGCCGGTCTACGACGTCCGCGACGTGATGACGGATCCGCAGTTCGCGGCCCTCGACACGGTGACCGAGGTCGACGATCCGGAGCTCGGGCCCCTGCGGATGCAGAACATCCTCTTCCGGCTGTCCGAGACCCCCGGCGGGATCCGCTGGGCGGGCCGCCCGCACGGCGCGAACACGACGGAGGTTCTGGCCGAGCTCGGACTGACCGGGGCGGAGATCACCGCGCTGCGCACCGAGGGGGCCCTGTGATCCTCACCTGGCTCTACGCGCCCGGCGACCGCCCGGCGGTGGTCGCCAAGGCGCTGGGGTGCGGGGCGGACGCCGTCATCGTCGACCTGGAGGACGCGGTGGCGGCCTCCCGCAAGGAGTACGCCCGCGCCGCCACCGTCGAGCTGCTCACCGAGCGGCCGCCGGTCCCGGTCCACGTCCGCGTGAACGCCCTCGGCTCCCCGTGGGGAGGTGCGGATCTCGCCGCGCTCGCGGGGCTCCGCGGTCTCGCGGGGCTGCGACTGCCCAAGATCAGCGCACCGGAGCAGATCTCCGCGGCCGCGGACCGCACGGGCGGAGTGGTCCTCCATGCCCTGCTGGAGTCGGCGCTGGGCGTGGAGCGCGCGTACGAGATCGCCCGCGCGCACCCCGCCCTGCACGGACTCTCCCTCGGCGAGGCGGACCTGCGGGCGGACCTGGCGGCCGGCGCGGAGGAGGGCCTGGACTGGTGCCGCTCCCGGGTGGTGGTCGCGGCGCGCGCCGCCGGGCTGGCGCCGCCGTCCCAGTCGGTGTTCCCGGACATCCGGGACCTGGAGGCACTGGCGGTCTCCTGCGCCCGCGGCCGGTCCCTCGGCTTCCTCGGCCGGGCGGCCATCCACCCGCGCCAGCTCCCGGTGATCGAGCGTGCCTATCTCCCGGCGCCCGAGGAGGTGACCGCCGCATCGGACGTGCTCAGCGCGGCGCGGGCCGCGCCGGGGGCGCTGGCGCTGCCCGACGGACGGTTCGTGGATCCGGCCGTCGTGGCGTCGGCCCACCGCACGCTTGCGCTCGCCGCGCGGGCGGCGGTCCACTGAGCCCTTGCGCCCGCCGCGCGGCGACCGGCCGACACCCGGGCACCCGGACACCCGGACACCCAGAGACACCCCGACAGCCCGCAGCCACGAGGCGGCCGACGCGAGAAGGGGGTGCCGCGTCGTGCGGGCACCCCCTTCTCGACCGCTCCCGCGGTCAGGACTTGTCGGCCTCCGGGGCCTCGGCGTCCGCGGCGTGCTTGCGCAGGTCCGCCTTGACGGCGCCCTGGGCGAGGGCCGGCGCGGAGTCCTTCGGACCGGCGTCGACCGCCTTCACCGCTGCCTTGCCCACGGCCTTGGCGTCGGCCTTGGCCTCGACGGCAGCCGTGCCCTCCTTGGCGTCCTTGCCGCCCTCACCGCCGGAGGCAGCCGGCTCGACGACCTCCTCACGGCCCGGCCGCAGCTTCGCCGAGAGGACGAAGTAGAGCACCGCGAGCACGAAGACGACGATCGAGGTCCAGACGTTCAGCCGCAGGCCCAGGATGTGGTGCGCCTCGTCGACCCGCATGTACTCGATCCAGCTGCGGCCGACGCAGTACGCGGCGACGTACAGGGCGAAGGCCCGACCGTGGCCCAGCTTGAAGCGGCGGTCGGCCCAGATCACCAGGAGGGCCACGCCGATGCACCACAGCGACTCGTACAGGAACGTCGGGTGGTAGGTCCCGGCGTCCCGGTTCGGGCCGGCGCTGATCTCCACCGCCCAGGGAAGGTCGGTGGCCCGCCCGTAGAGCTCCTGGTTGAACCAGTTGCCCCAGCGTCCGAAGGCCTGGGCCAGGGCGATGCCGGGGGCCAGGGCGTCGGCCCAGGCGGGCAGGGGGATGCCGCGGAGCCGGCAGCCGATCCAGGCTCCCACCGCGCCGAACGCGATCGCGCCCCAGATACCGAGGCCGCCCTCCCAGATCTTGAAGGCGTCGACCCAGTTGCGGCCCTCGCCGAAGTAGAGCTGGTAGTCGGTGATCACGTGGTAGAGGCGACCGCCGACGAGCCCGAACGGCACCGCCCACACGGCGATGTCCGCAACCGTGCCCGGCTTGCCGCCGCGGGCGACCCAGCGCTTGTTGCCGAGCCAGACGGCGACGAAGACGCCGATGATGATGCAGAACGCGTAGCCGCGGAGCGGGATCGGTCCGAGATGGATCACGCCGGTCGACGGACTGGGGATGTAAGCAATGTCCATGGCAGACCTGACGCTACCCTGCCGGACGGTGCGTACCGCAACCCGCCCGGCAGGGTCGAAACCAAATCCACACATGGATCGGCGGAAGTCAGCCCCCCGAGGGCCCGCTCCCGACCCCGCTCCCGGCCCCGTTCCCGGCCTCGGAACCGGACCCGTTGCCTGACCCGGACCCGGACCCGGACCCGTTCGCGGAGCTCTTCGAAGCCGTCCTGGAGGCCGAGGGCGAGGCCGAGGCCTTCGCCTCGCCCTTCCCGGCGCCCTTCCCGGTGTCCTTCTCGCCCGCCCCGTCCCCGGAGCCCTTCGCGCCGGCTCCGCCCGAGCCCGTGGCGCCGGCCTCCACCTTCGCCTTCAGCTTCTGCGGGGTCAGCGGGTCGGCCTGGTCGGAGAAGATGTCCTTGCCGTCGAGCAGCACCGTCGGCGTCCCGCGGAAGTTCCCGGCGGCGAAGGCCTCGTGCGACTTGCCCACCCAGCTGTTGTGCGTGCCGTTCTCGACGCACGCCGTGAACTCGGGGGTCACCAGACCGTCCACCTTGCCCGCCAGCTCCAGCAGCTTGGCGTTCTTGCCGTAGGCGTCGTCGATCTCCTCCGGCTGGTTCTGGAAGAGGACGTCGTGGTATTCGGCGAACTTGCCGGCGTCCTGCGCGCAGGCCGCCGCGTTCGCCCCCTTCAGGGAGCCGCTGCCGCCCATGTTCCCGTCGATGAGCGTCACCAGGTGGTAGTCCACCTTGAGCAGGCCCTTGGCCTCCAGCTCGTGGATGGTGTCCCGGTAGTTGTCCTCGAAGGCCTTGCAGGCGGGGCAGCGGAAGTCCTCCCACACCGTGAGGGTGGCCTTCGCCTCCGGCTTGCCCGTCTGGATGGCGAGAGCGTCCTTGCCGGTGGCGCCGGAGGGGGCGACGACCGGGCCGGCCGAGTCGGACTTGTCGCCCTTGCCGGCGTTGGCCGCGATCACACCCACGACCGTCGCCAGACCCAGGACGCCGACCACCGCCGCCGCCACGATGAGGGTCCGCCGGCGCTTGTCCCGGGTCTTCTGCCGCTCGCGCTCCGCGAGGAGTCGCTCCCGGGCCGATCGTTTCGTCGCATCGCGGTTCGCACCGTCGTTCTTGTCACTCACGCTCCGCCAAACGAAGCAGGGAGGCACTCGCGTGCCTCCCTGCTCGCCATTCCACCCGATCGGACTACAGAACCCGATCGGGTGTCCGTTTTGTCTCAGCTCCTGCGTACGCCTTCCGCAAGCTCGCCCGCCAGCGCCCGTACGGCGTCCAGCCCGGCCGGCAGGTCCGGCGCGTCCAGCAGCAGCTTCACGAAGGCCGAGCCGACGATCACGCCGTCGGCGAAGCCGGCCACCTCCTTGGCCTGGACGGCGTTGGAGACGCCGAGGCCGACGCAGACGGGCAGCTCGGTCGTGGCCCGCGTACGGCGGACCAGGTCCTGGGCCTGGTTGCCGACCGACTCGCGGGTGCCGGTGACGCCCATCAGCGAGGCGGCGTAGACGAAGCCGGAGCCGGCCGCGGTGATGGTGGCGAGACGTTCGTCCTTGCTGCTCGGCGCGACGACGAAGACGGTCGCCAGGCCGTGCTTCCCGGCGTGCTCGCGCCACAGCGCGGACTCCTGGACCGGCAGGTCGGGCAGGATGCAGCCGGCCCCGCCCGCCGCCGCCAGCTCGGCCGTGAACCGCTCGACGCCGTAGCGGTCGATGGGGTTCCAGTAGGTCATCACCAGGACCGGGGCTCCGGTCGCCTCGTGCGCCTCGCGGACCGTGCGGAGCACATCGGCGATCTTGACCCCGCCGCGCAGGGCGATGTCGTCGGCGGTCTGGATGATCGCGCCGTCCAGCACCGGGTCGCTGTGCGGGAGGCCGATCTCGACCACGTCGGCGCCGCCCTCGATGACGGCCTTGACCGCTTCGATGGCGCCGTCGACGGTCGGGAAGCCCGCCGGGAGGTAGGCGACGAGGGCCGCGCGGTCCTCGGACTTCGCCTTGGCGAGGGTGTCGCTCAGCAGCTGGATGTTGCCCGTGGTCACTTCGGCTCCCCCTCGGCGCTCTCGCCGTCGTACAGCCCGAAGTAGCGGGCCGCCGTGTCCATGTCCTTGTCGCCGCGGCCGGACAGGTTGACGACCAGCAGGCCGTCCTTGCCCAGCTCCCTGCCGAGGTCCAGGGCGCCCGCCAGGGCGTGCGCCGACTCGATCGCCGGAATGATGCCCTCGGTACGCGACAGCAGGCGCAGGGCCTGCATCGCGGCGTCGTCGGTGACGGCGCGGTACTCGCCGCGGCCGACGTCCTTGAGGTAGGAGTGCTCCGGGCCGATGCCGGGGTAGTCCAGGCCGGCCGAGATGGAGTACGGCTCGGTGATCTGGCCCTCCTCGTCCTGCAGGACGTAGGAGCGGGAGCCGTGCAGGATGCCGGGCTCGCCTGCGGTCAGGGTCGCCGCGTGCTCGCCGGTCTCGACGCCGTGCCCGGCGGGCTCGAAGCCGACCAGGCGGACGTCCGTGTCCGGGATGAACGCGTGGAAGAGGCCGATGGCGTTGGAGCCGCCGCCGACGCAGGCCGCGACGGCGTCGGGCAGCCGGCCGGCGCGCTCCAGGATCTGGCGGCGGGCCTCGACGCCGATGACGCGGTGGAAGTCGCGGACCATCGCCGGGAAGGGGTGCGGGCCGGCGACCGTGCCGAAGAGGTAGTGGGTGCGGTCCACGTTGGCGACCCAGTCGCGGAACGCCTCGTTGATGGCGTCCTTGAGGGTCCGCGAGCCGGACTTGACCGCGATGACCTCGGCTCCCAGCATGCGCATGCGGGCGACGTTCAGCGCCTGGCGCTGGGTGTCGATCTCGCCCATGTAGATGACGCATTCGAGGCCGAAGAGGGCACAGGCGGTGGCGGTGGCCACGCCGTGCTGGCCGGCGCCGGTCTCGGCGATGACCCGGGTCTTGCCCATGCGCTTGGTGAGCAGCGCCTGGCCCAGCACGTTGTTGATCTTGTGCGAGCCGGTGTGGTTGAGATCCTCGCGCTTGAGGAAGATCCGCGCGCCGCCCGCGTGCCCGGCGAAGCGGGGCACCTCGGTGAGGGCACTGGGGCGGCCGGTGTAGTTGACCATGAGGTCGTTCAGCTCGGCCGCGAAGGACGGGTCGCCCTTGGCCTTCTCGTACTCGACGGCGACCTCGTCCACGGCGGCGACGAGCGCCTCCGGGATGAACTTGCCGCCGAAGTCGCCGAAGTAACCCTCGGCGTTGGGAACGTGACCCTCCGGGTCCGGGATGAAGAACTCGCTGGACATGTCCAGTGCTCCTACGGGTGCGAGATGCGGCGGGTGGTTTCACCGTATTGCGCCGCCTGCCCCCGCCGCGGACACCCCGCTGGGGGATGTCGCGCGTACGGTGCGCAGCGGCCCGCTCCCGGAGCCGGTCGGCCCGGGCAGCAGGCCGTACGGGACCGCCTGCGGCGCGGTACGTCTCGCGTACCGGGCCGCGGCAGCCCTCGTTACGGCGCGCCTGCGCGGCGCCATCGCATGCCGTTGACCTGGCCGGGCTCGGAGCCGATCACGTACCGGACCCGCCGCCCGTGGACGCGCCGGGCCGGGGCGCGGCAGCCGCGGGGGCGGCAGCCGCGCGCCAGGGGCGCGTGCGCCGTCGGCACGCGGTGCGTGCGGACGGACGGGCGGTCATGGGTCATGGGACGGGTCAGCTCCGTCCGTGGCGCAGGGCCGGGTGGGCTCCGGCGGCGACGAGGTCGGCCACGGCCGCCTTCGGGTCGCGGCCGGTCACCAGGGACTCGCCGACGAGGACGGCGTCGGCGCCCTCGTTCGCGTAGGCGATCAGGTCGTGCGGTCCGCGGATTCCGGACTCGGCGACCTTGACGATGTGGGGCGGGATCTCGCCGACGACACGCTCGAAGGTGGAGCGGTCGACCTTGAGGTCCTTGAGGTTGCGGGCGTTGACACCGATGATCTTGGCGCCGGCGGCCACCGCGCGCTCCACCTCCTCCTCGTCGTGGACCTCGACGAGCGGGGTGAGGCCGATGGACTCGGCCCGCTCGATGAGGGAGACGAGGGCCTCCTGCTCCAGGGCCGCGACGATCAGCAGCGCGAGGTCGGCGCCGTAGGCGCGGGCCTCCCACAGCTGGTACGCCGTGACGATGAAGTCCTTGCGCAGGATCGGGATGTCCACGCGGGCGCGGACGGCCTCCAGGTCGGCCAGCGAGCCGCCGAACCGGCGCTGCTCGGTGAGGACGGAGATGACCGCCGCACCGCCCGCCTCGTAGTCCGCGGCGAGCCCGGCCGGATCCGCGATCGCGGCCAGCGCGCCCTTGGAGGGGCTGGAGCGCTTGACCTCGCAGATCACCTTGACGCCGTCGCCGCGCAGGGCCGCGACGCCGTCCTTGGCCTGGGGCGCCTTGGCGGCACGCTCCTTGAGCTCGTCGAGGCTCACGCGGGCCTGCCGTTCGGCAAGGTCTTCGCGGACCCCTTCGATGATCTCGTCGAGCACACTCACGCGAGCGGCCCCCTTCCGGGTCGATGACGGTCGGCCGCCCTGCAGACACGTACCACTGCAAGGTCGGCAATCAAATGGTATCCGGCGGAGGCGTCGCCCTCCGCACTCGGTTGACGGCGTCCCAGTAACTGGACATTCGGAATACGCCCTTCATCCCGGCCGCGGACGGGGCTCAGGGCGCCAGCGCCGACCCGAAAGAGAGATTTCGGACAACGGCGAAGACCAGTACCACCACGCCCACCGCCCACGCGTGGGCGGGACGCAGCACGATCCTCGGGACCGGCCCGCCGCGGAAGGCGCGAACCAGCCACAGGGCCATGAAACCCGCGAAGACGAAGTAGCCGACGACGGCGAGGGCATTCGACCCGAAAGCAGCGGCCAGATCCCCGTGGGCGAACGCGTACGCACTGCGCAGCCCGCCGCAGCCCGGGCACAGGACGCCCGTCAGCCGCAGCAGCGGGCAGACCGGGTAGTGGCCCGGCTCGTTGGGGTCCACGGCGCCCACGTACGCGAACGCCGCACCGACCGCGGCCAGGTAGAGCGCCGGGGCGGCGAGCCGCCTGGCCCGGGACGCCCGCTCGGCGGGCATCGCGGGTGCGGTCGGCCAGGGCTGCTGACCGGGCCCGGCGTCGGGGGTGCTGGAGGCGTCCACCTGCTGATTCTCTCCGCTCACGACAAAAGGCGCAGCCCGGCGGGGCCGCGCCTTTCGGCTCTCTTCCAGGACCGGCGCAGGTGGCGTGCTCAGGCCTTGGCGGGGACCTTGTTCGCGGCGATGACCTCGGCCAGGTCCTTGTGGGCGGCCTTCGGCGCGCCCATGCCCGCGGCCCTCATCGCCAGGCCGACGATACCGCCGAGCGCGACCACGACCATGCCGGCCCAGAAGCCGAGCGGGTTCGCGAGCACCATGAAGGCGCCGGAGACGCAGAAACCGATGAAGGCGATGATGACACCGGTCCAGGCGGCCGGGGTGTGTCCGTGGCTCGTGCCCGCCATGAGTTTGCTCCTCGTTGCTCTGTCGCGCTGCTGGGTCGAACGTGCGGTCTGTGTCGGACGCTCGGTGCCATTGTCCCGCACCGGGCGGCTTCGCCGTCCAGGGGGGTCGGCTCAGCGACCGGGTCGCAGGCCCGGCCGGAGCCGGGTCAGCGGGTCCGGTCGCCGCTCGGACCCGTGGTCGGGTCCTCGCCGCGGTCCAGAGCCTTCCACAGATCTTCCGGCCGGTCCGGATCCACCGCCGCGACGGCCCGCGGACGGGCCCTGCCGTCACGCTCGTAGCGGCCGCCCATCGAGGGCCAGCCACGGCCGAAGCGCAGCGCCAGCAGGCCCGCGGCCAGGATCAGGACCGCTCCGGCGGCCGTGACGTACGGCCACGTGGTCTGCGTCAGGCCGGCCACGTGCGCCGCGCTGTCCGCGGTCGTACGGGCGGCCTTCGCGTCCAGGACGCTGCGGCCGTCGGAGCCGAAGAGGGCCGACAGCGCCGCGCCGAGGCCGCTGAGCGCCAGCAGGCCCGACACCAGCAGCCGGCCCTTGCCGCGTACGGCGAAGACGGCGACCAGGGCGGCCAGGCCGACGATGGCCAGGGCCGCCGGCAGCCCGGTCACGGCCCGCCCGTCGGCACTCAGCTGGAGCGAGTCGCTGCCGATCGCGGCCGTGCCCCGGGCCCAGACCCGGCCGGAGGCGAGCAGTACGACGGTGGCACCGAGCGCGCCGAGCAGCAGGGCGGCGGCCACGCTGCGCCGGCTGCTGCGGTCGTCGGGGCCCACGGGCTCGGCGGAGGCATCGGAACGGGGCGGGGGTACGGCACTCACGTACCCCACTATCCCCTACGCCCTCAGGAGCCGCTCAGGCGGTTCGCCGCTGCCACCGCGCGCAGCACGGCGGAGGCCTTGTTGCGGCACTCGTTGTCCTCCAGCTCGGGCACCGAGTCGGCGACGACGCCCGCTCCGGCCTGCACGTACGCCGTGCCGTCGCGCAGCAGCGCCGTACGGATGGCGATGGCCGTGTCGGAGTCCCCGGCGAAGTCCAGGTAGCCCACGCAGCCGCCGTAGAGGCCCCGGCGGGAGGGCTCCAGCTCCTCGATGATCTGCATGGCGCGCGGCTTGGGCGCCCCGGAGAGGGTGCCGGCCGGGAAGCAGGCGGTCAGCACGTCGAAGGCGGTCTTCCCCTCGGCCACGCGCCCCGTCACGGTGGAGACGATGTGCATGACGTGGGAGTAGCGCTCGATCGACATGAAGTCGACGACCTCCACCGATCCCGGCTCGCAGACCCGCCCGAGGTCGTTGCGGCCCAGGTCGACGAGCATCAGGTGCTCGGCGCGCTCCTTGGGGTCGGCCAGCAGCTCCTCGGCGAGGTCGTTGTCCTCCTGCGGGGTCGCGCCCCGGTGGCGGGTGCCGGCGATGGGGTGGACCATGGCCCGCCCGTCCTCGACCTTGACGAGCGCCTCGGGGCTCGACCCGACCACGTCGAAGCCGTTCTCGAAGCGGAAGAGGTACATGTACGGGGACGGGTTGGTGGCCCGCAGCACCCGGTAGACATCCAGCGCGGAGGCCTCGCAGGAGGTCTCGAACCGCTGCGAGGGCACCACCTGGAAGGCCTCGCCGGCCCGGATCCGCTCCTTGATGTCCTCGACGGCCGCCTGGTACTCCTCGCCGCCCCACAGGGCGGAGAACTCGGGCAGCTCGGAGGCGGGCAGCGGGGCCGGGACGTAGGGCGCGGGCCGGGCCAGGTCCGCCTCCATGGCGTCGAGGCGGGCCACGGCGTCCGCGTACGCCTCGTCCACCCCGGAGTCGAGGTCGTTGTGGTTGATGGCGTTGGCGATGAGCTGGACCGTGCCGTCCCAGTGGTCCAGCACCGCGAGGTCGGAGGTGAGCAGCATCGTCAGCTCGGGCAGCCGGAGGTCGTCGCTGCCGTGCTCGCCGATGCGCTCCAGGCGGCGCACGATGTCGTATCCGAGGTAGCCGACCATGCCGCCGGTGAAGGGCGGCATGCCGCCCGCGAGGTCGCGGGGGGTGTGCAGGGCCTCGACGGTGGCGCGCAGGGCGTCGAGGGGGTCGCCGTCGGTGGGTACGCCGACGGGCGGGGTGCCGATCCAGTGGGCCCGGCCGTCCCGGACGGTCAGGGTCGCGTCGCTGCGGACCCCTACGAAGGAGTACCGCGACCAGGAGCGGCCGTTCTCGGCGGACTCCAGGAGGAAGGTGCCGGGGCGTTCGGCGGCCAGCTTGCGGTACAGCCCGACGGGCGTGTCCCCGTCGGCGAGCAGCTTGCGGCTCACGGGGATGACGCGGCGGTCGGCCGCGAGCTTGCGGAACGTCTCAAGATCCATTGCGTGGGGCCCCTACCTAGTCGGCTGCGCGGAGGAGGACATCTTCGTCGAAGCAGGTGCGGGATCCGGTGTGGCAGGCGGCCCCGACCTGGTCGACCCGGACGAGCACGGTGTCGGCGTCGCAGTCGAGGGCGACGGACTTGACGTGCTGGAAGTGGCCGGACGTATCCCCCTTCACCCAGTACTCCTGACGGCTGCGGGACCAGTACGTGCAGCGGCCGGTGGTCAGGGTGCGGTGCAGGGCCTCGTCGTCCATCCACCCGAGCATGAGCACCTCACCGGTGTCGTACTGCTGGGCGATGGCCGGTACCAGGCCGTCGGCGGAGCGCTTGAGGCGCGCGGCGATGGCGGGATCGAGGTTGCCGGGGCGGGGGGGCGTACTCATGGGGCCATTGTGCCGGGCCCGGATGGGCGTGGTGATCCATGTCCGTCTGATGGGCGGGCGTACGATGCGTTCCGGCCGTAGGCTGGCGCCCATGTCTACCCATGCGAAGCGTGAACGACTGCTGCTGGCGGACCTGTTGGAGGCGGCCGGTCCGGAGGCCCCCACGCTGTGCACCGGCTGGCGGTGCCGCGAGCTGGCGGCACACGTGGTGGTACGGGAGCGGCGGCCGGACGCGGCGGGCGGCCTGCTGCTGAACGTGCTGAAGGGGCGGCTGGACGCGGCGATGGCCGAGTACGCGGCCAAGCCGTACGAGGAGCTCCTCCAGCTGATCCGGACCGGTCCGCCGAGGATGTCGCTGTACGCACTGAAGCAGATCGACGAGGCGGCGAACGCGGTGGAGTTCTACGTCCACGCGGAGGACGTCCGCCGGGCCCAGCCGGACTGGTCGCCGCGGGAGCTGGACCCGGTGTTCTCGGACGCGCTGTGGTCCCGGCTGGAGAGGATGGCCCGGCTGACGGGGCGCCGCTCGCCGGTGGGCCTGGTGCTGAGGCGTCCGAACGGGCAGACGGCGGTGGCGCACAAGGGTGCGCCGGTGGTCACGGTGACGGGCGAGCCGGGGGAACTGACCCTGTTCTGCTTCGGCCGTCAGGCGGCTGCCGCGGTGACGCTGGAGGGCGAGAAGGAGGCCGTCGCCAGGCTGACGACGGCCGAACTGGGCCTCTGACCTCGCCGGTCGGGCCGCCCTTGCCCTGGCCGGGCCGTTGCGGTCGTCCTTGCGGCTGCGGGCCGGTGGCCGCCCTTGCCCTGGCCGGGCGTGTGCGGTTGCCCTGGCCGGGCGGGTGCGGTTGCCCTTGCGGCTGCGGGCCGGTGGCCAGGCTGCCCCAGCTACCGCTGGGAGGTGTGCCCTGGCGGGGGGGTGTGGTCGCTGGGCGGGGTCGGGACGGGGGGTGGGGGCGCGGGGGCGCCCCGGGGGGGGGGGGGGGCGCCGGGGGCCGCCGCCCCGCCCCCCCCCCCCCCCGGGGGGCCCCCCC
>NZ_JBIVFO010000002.1:0-39185 GCF_044748225.1 Streptomyces sp. NPDC090021
GAGTCGTTCCGGCGCGCCATCGAGACCGGTAACCCGCAGGACCTTCTCGACGTCCTCGCCCCCGACGTCGTCCTGCTCAGCGACGGCGGCGGCCTGAAGAAGGCGGCCCTGCACCCGGTCGTCGGCGCCGAGAAGATCGTCCGCTTCTACCTGGGCGGCACCGCCAAGCTCCAGGCCACCGTCACCTGGGAACCCACCGTCGTCAACGGCAGCCCCGCGCTCGCCGCCTACCTGGACGGCGCGCTCGACGGCGTCATGGCCGTCCGCGTCGAGAACACCCGCATCACCGGCCTCTACTTCGTCCGCAACCCCGAAAAGCTCACCCACCTCGACTCCGAGACCCCACTCACCCGCTAGGGACCGCCCCCGGCGCCCCGCCGACCACAGCACACGACGAGAGGAAGCACACACCATGCCCGGACAGGCGACCACCACCACGCCTCGCGGCGAGACCTTCCTCAAGAGCGCAGCAGTGTTGCAGACCCTGGCCCTGGATGTGTGTCCCTTTCTCGATAGTCACACTGCGTGACATCCGCATCGGGTCGACTGTCTTCCGCGCTTTGGCCAGTCGGACCCGGACCTGTCGCCCGTGAAGGTCCGGGCCCCTGCTGGAGCCCATCTTGGGCAAAGTGAGGGTGCACCGCGCGGCAGCGTGTGTCCCTGGCTCGGACTACAGTCTGTTAGCGATGTCAACGCGCCGCATGGATCACTAATCGATGCTGTCGTGTACGCTCGCCCTATGGCTGACGTGGACCGTGGCTCGCCGGAACGGCTCGTTTCCGGCTCGGAGATTGCCCGCTTCGCAGGGGTGACGCGGGCGGCAGTCTCCAATTGGCGTCGACGCTACGACGATTTTCCGCCCCCGCGGGGTGGCGGTGTGAACAGTCCCCTGTTCGCCCTGGGCGAGGTGCAGGCGTGGCTGGAGCGGCAGAACAAGGGGCAGGGCGTCTCCGACGAGGTGCGGCTCTGGCAGGCGCTGCGGTCCGCCTACGGCGAGGAGACCGTGGCTGCTGTTTCCGACGTGGCACGGCAGCTGGCCGGTTTCGAGCCAGCGCCGGATCTCCCGGCCGACGCGGCCCGGCTGGCCGGCGTACTCGCGCGCGCGGCCTCGGCTGCCGTCGTCGTCGAAGGACTGGTCGCCAGGATCACTGATTCGGCAGGCAGGTCCGGTTCGGACCATGTGACTTCGCACCGGATCCTTCGAGCTGTGCGGCATTTCGCAGGAGGGGTCCCCGAGGGCGCCACGGTGCTGGATCCCTCGTGTGGCATCGGTAGTCTCCTGCTCGTCGTTGGATCTGCTGCCGGGGTGAAACGATTCGGGCAGGAACGGGACCCCCGCCGGGCCCGCCTCGCCCAGCTCCGCGCGGACCTCGCCGGACACACCGCCATCGTCGTCACCGAGGGCGATTCCCTCCGCGCGGACCGGTTGCCGGAGGTCAGTGCCGACCTGGTGGTCTGTGACCCGCCGGTGGCCGTCACCGAGTGGGGTCGGGACGACCTGCTCCTCGACACCCGCTGGGAGTTCGGTACGCCCCCCAAGGCGGAAGGCGAGCTGGCCTGGCTGCAACACGCGTACGCCCGCACTGCTCCCGGCGGCCGGGTGCTGATGGTCATGCCCGCCTCCGTGGCCTACCGCAAGGCCGGCCGCCGGATCCGGGCCGAACTCGTACGGCGCGGCATCCTCACGCAACTCGTCGCCCTGCCCGCGGGGACGGCAGCCTCACACGCACTCCCCGTTCACCTGTGGGAACTCACCCGGCCGCCGGCCACCGGCACGACGCCCGGATCCGTGCGCCTCGTGGACCTGACCGCCAACCAGCCGGACGGACCGCTGGACCCGGCTCCCCATCAGGTGGCGCAGATCCCGGCCGTCGAGCTGCTGGACGATGCAGTCGACCTGACCCCCGGACGGTATGTGCACGCCGCGCACCGCGACTATCAGGCCGAGTACGAGGCCCTGAGGGCCCGGCTGGAGGAGCAGCTCGGCGGCCTCGCCGAGCTGCTGCCCGTGCTCGCGGAAGGGGCGGGCTCCGCAGCGCTGGAGGCGTCCACGGTCAGCGTCGGCGAACTCGCCCGGGCCGGCCTCGTCGAGTACGGCGACGACGACCTCAGGTCGGCGAGCGACCAACTGGACGACGCCTACCTGCGGGGCTTCCTGCGCAGCGCGGCGAACACCAGGCGCTCGACCAGCGCCAGCGGCACCTACCGCTTCGACGTCCGCAGCGGCCGGGTGCCGCAGATGGATATCGAGGCCCAGCGCCGGTACGGGCGGGCCTTCACGGCGGTCGACGCCTTCGATGAACGCATCAGAGAGCTCGCCGAACTCGGCCGCCAGGCCGTGGCGCTCGCCCGCGACGGACTGGGCAGCGGAGGGCTCGTACCGCCCGCCGGTCCCACTGGCTGACCGCACGGGCTGACCGCCCCGTCCGCCCGGCGGGCGGCGGGCGGCGTCGGCGGATCAGGCCGCGGGGTCCGCCGCCTGCGGCAGGAACGGGCTCGGCGCCCCCGTCCACGACACGTACAGCGCCTCCCGGGCCCGGGTGGACGCCACGAACAGCAGGCACCGCTCACGCAGCAGGTCGGACTCGTGCTGCAGCGCATCGACCGAAGCGGGCGTGACCTCCCGGGCGAACGGCAGGGACCCGGCCGTCACACCGAGCACCGCCACGCACCGGAATTCCAGCCCCTTCATGGCGTGCATGGTCGCCAGCCGCACCCCGTCCGCGTCCGGACCGGGGTTGTCCCGCACCCGCACCACTGGGATGCCGGCCGCCGACAGCTTCTCGTACACCCTGCCCAGCAGCAGGTTGAACCGGGTGCACACACCGATCTCGGAGGGACGCACACCCTGCGCGATCCACTCGCGGATCCGCTCCACCAGCGCCACGACTTCCGCCTGCTCGGAGCCGGACCGCTCCGCCCGCGGACGGCGGCCGTGCAGGACCGAGCGGTATCCGGCGAGGCTGTCCGAGCCCGCACCTCCGAGGTCCTCGACCGCCACCGGCGCCAGGATGCCCGTCGACCAGCCGAGGATCTCCTCCGTGCTGCGGTAGTTGATCCGCAGCCGGCTCGTCCGACCGGTCACCGAGATGCCCAGCGAGCTCAGCGACACCTTGGAGTCGTAGATGCGCTGGTGCGGGTCTCCGGTGATGAACAGGTCGTCGTTGCCGTGCGCGACCGCGCCGCGCAACACCCGCCACTGGGCAGGGTGCAGGTCCTGGGCCTCGTCGACCACCACGTGCTCGTACCTCGGCGTCCCGTCCGCCAGGAGCCGGGCGGCCTCCGTGCAGACCTGCAGGTGCGTGGTGGTGTTCTCCCCGGCCAGGATCGCCTCGAACAGCTCCACGGCCGGCCAGAGCTGCTCACGGCGAGCCGCGGACAGCGCGCTGCCCCGTCCGCGGCGCAGGGCCGTGCGGTAGCCGTCGAGGTCCCGGATGTCCTGGGCCAGGACGACATGCCGGTACTCCTGCGCGAGGAACTGCTCCGACCACGGCAGCTGGAGCCGCTTCAGCACCCGCTGCCAGACCTGCCGCTCCTCACGGTCCCCGACAGGCGCGGGCGCCCGGCCGCCCCGCTCGGCCGTGATCCGGTGCGCGAAGGCGTTCACCGTGGTGACGTCCACCCGGGCCAGCAGCGCCTCGTCGCCGTCGAGCAGCAGGGACAGGTTCTCGCGCAGCGCCTGGGCCAGGGCGTTGGTGTAGGTGGTGAGCAGGATGCGGGTGTCCGGGGACCGCGACAGCAGATGCTTCACCCGGTGCAGGGCGACCACCGTCTTGCCGGTGCCGGGTCCGCCGGTCACCTGTACCGGGCCGCCGTACGACACCCGGTACGCGACCCGGCGCTGCGAGGGGTGCAGGAAAACCCGCCAGGCCGCGAACGGCTTCTGCAGTACCTCCGTCAGCTCGTCCGCGCCGGTCACCAGGGTGATGCGGCTGGTGGTGTTGGCGATGGCCTCGGCCAGGCTGGCGTCCGGGTCGGGTCCGGGATCCGCCGGCCGGCGCACCGCCACGACGTCCCGGTACACCTCCTCGGGGCTGAACCCTTCGGCGAGGTACTGCAACGCCTCGAACTGGTCCTCCGGCAGCAGGGTGCCGAAGGCGTCCAGCTGCGGCTTGTCGATCACGGTCCGCACCGCTCGCAGCACCTGCTCGTCGATGCCAAGATCCCGCAGCACGCTGTCCGAGTACTGGCCGAACAGCAGCCGGGGCGCCTGGGCGGCGGCCTTCTCCAGGGCCGGGGTCAGCTGCTCGATGGCGACGACGTTGCGGACTTCCAGACCGCGAGTGGCCTTGTTCGTCGTGTACAGCCGCTTGGCGGCCCACGTGTACGCGTGGTCGTGCGGCACCACGTTGACCAGAAGGAACACGTCGGTGCCGTCATCGGGCGCGAGGACCACACCCCGCCAGAAGTCGTTGATCCGGATCGTCCGCATGCGCGGGTCGCGGGCGTTCTCCACGGACTCCAGGTGCAGTCCCTTGTCCGCGTGCAGTCCGGGCACCGTCAGCTGCTGGAACTTCTGCATGGCCTTGCGTACGCCGGCTTTGACGGGGCGTTCCAGGACGTCGTAGCTCTCCCAGAAGCTGTTGGCGAACGCGAGCTGCGGCACGACCTGACTCCCCACCACGGACGGACACTCCGCGGCCGATCATACGGGCAGGTCAGCGCCCATCTTCCGGGACAGGGAGCTGATTTCGGCCAGCAGTCCGGCCGGATCCTGGTCGAGGTCCAGGGCGTGCTGGTGCAGTCGGATCCCCGCGTGCCGCACGGTGTGGGCGGCGTGCGGGGCGTTGCCCTTGGCGTAGATCAGGTGTCCTTCCGGCAGCCCGAGGGCCGTGCAGTAGGCGAGCATCTGGTAGAGGTCGGAGTCCGGGTAGCCGTCCCGTTTCTCCGCCTTGTACTTGGCATCGGCGACCATCGCGGGCGTGCCGGCAACGTCGTAGGCCACGAAGTCCGGTTTCATGCGGATCGCGTCCGCCTCGTCGAGGTGGTGGGGGTCCTGGAGGCGGCAGGTGAGGCCGGAGCCGCGCAGGACCTCACGGAGGGCGACCGTGACGAAGTCCTCGAAGAGCTTGTTCATGTCGAACAGGAAGCCTTCGATGGCCAGTTGGCCATGAGTGTGCTCGGGGGAGGAGCCTTCCAGGACGGCACGGGCCAGGCTCAGGGCGGGCTGGTAGCGCGCGTTGAGCCGGCTCGGCTGCCAGGAGGGCAGTCGGCGGCCGCGTACGAGCGGGCTCACCCCGGCGAGCCGGGAGCGCTGGTGGAGCAGTCGTCGGCGCACGTCCTGCGGTATGCGGGGCAGGCGCAGCAGGCGTTCGACGGCCGCTCGCAGGAGGCGGTTCTCGGCGATGTCGGTGGTGAACTCGTCGTACCTGACCTCGACGGGCAGGACAGCCCCGAAACGGCGCCGGACCTGGTCCGCTTCCCGGATGCGGCCGCGCACGACGAGCGCACTCTCCTCGGTGACGCGGTAGCCCTGGAGCAGACCCTGCCGCAGGGCCCGGTCGATCTGGCGCTCGACGGCGTGGGCGAGCGCCGGCAGCAGGTCGCGGTGCTCGCCCACGTCGACCTGCCCGTCCCGCCAGGCGCCCGTCGGATCGAGGCTGTAGCCGAGCAGGAACAGCAGCCGGGTCACCGGCACCTTGGGGGTGATGCGGACGGTGACCGGTTCGCCGCCGGGCACACCGACGGCCACGGCCCCGACCTTGCTGCCGGCCCGCAGCAGCCAGCGCCCCGGGGTGTACGGGTCGGGAGACGCCTCCACGATCCCTGCCGCGGCCAGGGCCCGGCCGACCGCGTCGCGCAGGGTGTGCCCGGTGGCCGGGGCGTGCTCGACGAGTTCGACGACCGTGGTCACGCGCCCGGCTCCGGCAGCGCCCGGCGCAGCGCGGTCAGCCCGTACCGCTTCTCGATGTCGATGCCCTCGCCGTAGTGGTGTTCCTCCAGCAGCGGGAGGATCTTCGTCCGCCAGGTGCGCTCCAGCCCGCCGTCCCGGTACACGCCCTTCTTCATCAGGTACGACGGCCCAATCCGGAAGTCGGGGTCCTCGATGCGGGCGTTGAGGGCGTCGAGGAGGTCGGCCGGTTCGGCGTCCTTCCCCTGTGCGTCGAGCCAGCGCCGCAGCAGGCCGCTGGTGGGCTCGGTCCGCGGGGACAGCTCCACGAACGCGAACCGGCGGCGCATCGCCGCGTCCACCAGCGCGATGGAGCGGTCCGCGGTGTTCATGGTGCCGATGACGAACAGGTTCGGCGGGAGGGCGAAGTCGTCACCGGAGTAGGTCAGCCGGACCGACTTGTTCCGGTACTCCAGGAGGAAGTACAGCTCGCCGAAGACCTTGGCCAGGTTGGCCCGGTTGATCTCGTCGATGATCAGGAAGTGCGGGATGTGCCGGTTGCCCTCGCGGGAGGCCAGGTCCGCCAGTTCCCGCAGCGGGCCGGCGGTCAGCCGGAAGGCGACCTCCCCGGTCTCGGGGTGCTCCTGGGGCCGGAACCCCTCGAAGAAGTCCTCGTAGGAGTAGGACGGGTGGAACTGGACCAGCTTGACCTGCTCGGGCCCGCCGCCGAAGAACTCGGCGAGCTTCAGCGCCAGATACGTCTTCCCGGTGCCGGGCGGCCCGTACAGCACGAGCTGCCGGTCGTCCGCGAGCAGGTCCCGCACCTCGCGCAGCCACGCCGTCTCGTGGACGAGCAGTTCGGCGGCCAGCTCGTCGGTCGGCTCCGGCAGCTCCGGGTCCCGCCGTACAGTGATCGCGGGGATCTCCACGCTCGGATCGCGCTCTATGGCCTCGGCCTCGTCGGCCAGCTCCTCGTCGGTGAGCCCGAGGCCGTCGATGGCGGCCTGCACGGCGGTCAGTTCCACCACGTCGTGCTGGACGGACAGCTTCTGCTGGAGGGCCTCGGGCAGCTCGTCGTACGGATGCCCCTCGTCCTGCCAGGTCACCGGGCGGCGCAGGTTGGAGCGGTGGTCCTCGGACTCGGTCTGCTCGACCCCGCCGGTAATCTCCCCGACGTAGAGCCGCCCGCCGGAGATGGTGCACACCGTGTCGCCGGGCTTCATCCGGGACAGGAACGCGTGCAGCTCCTCGACCAGGTCCTGCTTCTGGCTGTACGTCGCCGTGGCCTCGTAGTCCTCCTGGACGAGGGCGCGGACATCCTCCTTGCTGAGGCCCGGCTGCACGCCCTGCCGCAGCCGGGCGGCGGCCAGGCTGACCCGCCCCTCGGGCAGCCACATGCGCTGCACGAGGTCGAGCCCGGTGACGTTGGACCCGCGCACGAGCCAGGCGCGGTTGGGGCCCCAGGAGGCGCCCGGGAGGAAGTCGGCGAGCGGTTTGCCGTCCGCCGTCTTCCAGACGAGCCAGCCGTTGACCGCACTGCCCGTGAGGACGGCGCCCGCTTCGGACGGGGAGTTGAAGGTGATGGTGTCCGTGGTCTCCAGCCAGCCCGGCCAGGTACCCGACGGCGCGATCCGGCCCTCGGCGAGAAGCTGTTCGCGCAGCCGGTGGGCCGAGCGGACCTGCTGGAACGACGGCACGACGTTCGGGCGGACGGGCTGGCCGGCCAGGACGACGAACCGGCGGCTGCCGTTCGTCCCCATCTCGTCGGTGTGACGCCCGCGTGCCTCCGGCCCGCCGTTCGGCAGCCGCAGGCGGAATTCGGGGTACTGGTCCGCCGTCGTCATGGGTTCCTCTCGCTCTTCTTCGGTTGGTCGGATCACTCGCAGGCAGCGTACGGCGCGCCACCGACAGTGAGGGCCGGGTGTCTACCAGGGCTCCGGATCGTGCTTGCGGGGATCGTCCCACGGCGGCATCGCCTCCCGGGCAAGCGGGTTGACGGCTTCGAGCCGGCCGGTGTCCGGGTCCGCGTGGAAGACGAAGGCCCGGGCCTGGTCCGCGAAGGCCGCCGCGGGCTTGCTGAGCCAGCCGGCGGTGACCAGGATCAGGCGCTTGGGCCGGTCGGATCCGGCTGCCGCCGCCACCCCGTTCAGCCGCTCCAGCTCAGGCTTCGACAGGTTTCTGTCCCGTCCGTCGCGCCAGAGGACGTGGTAGGTCTCGGACCGGGCGAGCACCTCGTCGTCGCCCGGCCCGAGGTCATGGAAGCCGAGGAGGGGCAGCTGGGCGAGGACGGCGTCCTCCAAGTGGTAGCCGAACGGCGCAGGCGGGGCGGACCAGCCGGCCGGCGCGTGCAGGATGTCCTCGGACCACTTAGCCGGTCCGCCGGCGATCAGCTCGGCGATCCGGTGCACGTCGGCCTCCGTGACGGGCGTTCCGGGAGTGGGACGGCTGCGCCCCCACAGCGCGAGGCTGAGATCGATGCGTCCCCACGCACTCAGATCAGGGAGGTGCCGGTCGAGCACCCAGCCGAGGCGCGGCTTGAGCGAGGCGCGGACGATGGTGCCCCCGGCCAGCTCCACCTCGACGGAGTCGCCGCGCGCGCCTTCGACGATGCCCACCCTCGGGTCGAGCGGCGCACCGTAGGCGAACCACCTGTTCCCGGCCACCACGCGGCGGACCGTGACGCCGCTGTCGGCCAGCAGGTCGGCCAGGTCCGTGACATCCGACCGTTCGCTCTGGTTCCAACGCCAGGGCGACGGTACGGGCTCCCCGGCGAGCCGGGCGGTGGCGTGGGCGGCCAGTGCGTCGACCAGCACCTCACGGGGGGTGCCGGGTGCCCAGACGGACGGCAGGCTGCCCAGTTCCGGCGTGATGAGGGTGAGAGCCTCCATCGTCCCCATACGTGTGATCGCCAGCCCGACGCCGCTCTCACCCGACAGCCTCACCCTGACGTAGAGACGCGGGCCGCCGGAGTTGAAGTAGACGCGGGAGGCCAGTTCGGGGTGGCGTTCCCGGAGCTCGTCCGCGAAACCCGAGAAGTACATCCACTTGCCGTGCGCGGCGAGGACGTCGCTGGTGGGGAAGGCCATGGACCACGCTCCTGGAGTGGTGGGCACCGGGGCGGCGGAGGTGCTGGTGCCGTCCGCCGGAGCGAGCGTAAGACGGCCTGCCTTCCTTGATCAAAGGCTTCCTCCGGCCAGGTGGCCGGATGTGGTCAGCGCGGCCGGTGCGGGAGATCGACCTCGGCCCACACGGTCTTCCCGCCCGGGGGATGGGGCTCGCAGCCCCAACGGTCCGCGTACGCGGCGACGAGGACCAGGCCGTGGCCGCCTCCTTCCGGGCGGTCGGCGACAGGGCGGGACGGAGCGGGCAGCCGCTCGCCGCGCGCGTCGGTGACCTCGATGCGCAGTGCCGGGGCGACGGCGGCGGAGGTGACGGGGCGCGCGGGGGCGGCGGGCGCGATGCGCAGCCGGAGCCGGAAGTCGCGGCCCTGGACCCGGCCGTGGCGCACGGCGTTCGCGGCGAGTTCGGCCACGAGCAGTTCGGCACGCTCGGTGACTTCCAGGGGGAGGTGCCAGGTACGGAGTTCCGTCACCGCGAGCAGCCGGGCGAGGCGGGCGCCGCGCCGGGTGGAGGACAGCAGCTGGGAGAAGGTGCGGGTGTGGCCCGCCAGGTGGAGGGTGGTGGGGTTCATGGGGGCCACGGTGGCGGTCGCGCACGCTGTGCCGCGAGAGGCGCACCCCGTACGCGCAGTCAGCGTACGGGCACACAGGGTGGACGGTACGGTGAACTGGCCGTCACGCTGGGTGAGTCGGGTGCGGGTGGGTCCCGCGGGTACGTACGTGGAGGTGACCGCGGATGACGGTGGTCGAGGGCGACGTGGGCGAGGTGTGCGGGGACGGGGAGCGGGAGCCGGATCCGTCGGACAGTCTGCGGACGTTCGGGGCGGTGGTCCAGGCCCTGCGGGAACACGCGGGGCTCAGCCGGGTCGAGTTCGGGACCCGGGTCCGGTTCTCCAAGCACACGGTGGAGTCGGTGGAGCTGGGCCGGCGGATGCCGGACGAGGCGTTCGTGGAACGGGCGGAGGAGGCCCTGGGCAACACGGGCGCCCTGCGGAAGGCGGCCCGTCACCTGTCGCGGGGCGAGCCGGGGCTGGCGGCGTGGTTCCGGCGGTGGACGCGGCTGGAGAAGGTGGCGGTGAGCCTGTGCACGTACGAGTGCAGGCTGGTGCCGGGGTTGTTGCAGTCGGAGCCCTATGTGCGGGCCGTGTTCGACAACAGCATCCCGCTGCTGACGGACGAGCAGGTGGAAGCGCAGGTTGCGGCCCGGCTGGACCGGCAGCGGATGCTGCGCGAGCGACTGCACGTTCCGTTCAGTTTCATCGTGGAGGAGTCGGTGTTTCGCCGGAGGCTGGGCGGGCGCGAGGTCATGCGGACCCTGCTCGATCACGTACTGGAGCACAGCGCGCCGAGGAATGTGACGCTTCAGGTGGTGCCTTTGGAGGCGGAGTCCCACTCGTGCCTGGATGGACCGTTGCAGCTGTTGGAAACGCCGGAAGGGAAGCGACTTGCGTACTCCGAGGGGCAGCAGAACGGGCGGCTGATTAGCGGTCCGCACGAAGTGAGCCTCCTTCATCAGCGCTATGACACACTGCGCTCGCAAGCCCTGAACCCCAAGGAATCGCGGGGCTTGCTGGAGAGACTGCGAGGAGAGCTATGAGCGCGACAGAACTCGTGTGGTTCAAGTCCAGCTACAGCGGTACCCAGGGCGACAGCTGTGTCGAGGTGGCCGCTACCGAAGAGGCCGTCCGCGTACGGGACTCCAAGGACCTGACCCGCTCAGCCTTCACGGTTGGTCGCGAAGGCTGGGAGCGGTTCGTGCGGTACGCGGTCGATCACTGATCGCGCGGCCGAGGCCCTCAGGTCAGGGTGTTGCGCATGTGCGGGCCGAGGTAGCCGATGTACAGGAGGCCGGTCTTCGGGCCGTCGTCGTAGAAGTACAGGCGAGGCGCGATCGTGTTGCCGGAGCCGATCCGCAGGTGTGCCTGCATGAAGACCTCCCCATCGGGGTGTACCTGTTTCGGGACCGGCAGGATCCGTTCCCGGCGCAGCTTCTCGCTGGCAGTGACGGTGGCCGATTCGCGCATCGCGACCTTCGCCGCTGGGAAGGGGTGGATGCGTGACTGCTCCGCCTTGCACCAGCCGAGGAAGTCGCCGCCCGCCGTGCCCTCCGCCGAGGCGCGGGCGTAGTCGTTCAGGGCGAGCAACGCGTCCCACGCCACCCGCAGCCAGTTGTCCACCGACTGGCTGTCGAGGTCCCGCGTGATCTTCTCCTTGCCTGTGAAGGAGAGACGGGGCAGCTCGCCGAGGCGGGTGAGGAGGTCGGCGAAGGTCTCCGGGTAGCTGATCTCGGGGCCGTGCGAGGGCGCGTACGCGGCCTCGTACTTGCCGGCGTCGGCCAGTTGCTCCTGGAGGTATCGGATCTGGCGCTGGGCCGACTGGAGCTGGTCGTAGAGCTCCTCGTTCTCGCCCAGCAGGCCGTTCGCGTTGCGCTCGTTCTTGTCGAGTTCGGCGCTCAGGTCGCTGATCCGGCTCGCCTGTGATGCCTCGGTCTGCTCCGCCTCACTGAGCATTTCGTTCAGGGTGGCGTTCTCGTGGACCAGCTTCTGCAACTCGGAGCCGTGGACCTGGGGGCGCGGCCTGGTCCGCTGGATGGGCAGGCTGTCCAGGACTCCCGGGAGCGGTTGGCGCTGAGCCAGGCGTTGCGGGAGCGAGGCCAGGGTGGAGGCCGCCTTCCCGAGGTTCGCCTCGATGGTGCGCCGCGACATCACCGGGTGTCGCTGTGCGTCGGGCTTCCAGGCCAGATCGATGCCCGGGAGGTAGGTACGTATGCCGCCGCCGAACACCGGGTGGAATTCCAGCGCTTGGTTGAAGCGCGGCTGTGCCTCTGGCGAGAGCACGTAGAGCACGGCGAGCCCCGGGAGATAGCGGTATGCCTTCTCCACCGTGGATTCGGCCCAGGTGTCCGGGTCGACTCCGAACGGGACGCTGGCGACGACGATCGGCAGGCGGCGCTCCGCGTCGCAGAGCTCTTCGATCACCTCCGTGACGTCGTCCGGCTCGATGAAGGCCGGTTTGGCCTTCACGTCGGCCAGTCCGTCACGGGCTTCGAGGGCGTCCAGGAGGAGTCGGGCGATGGCAGGAGTGTTCGCCCGCGTGGGAACCTGGTCCGTCGATGCGGGCCGGTGCTCGACGTCCACCTGCACCCAGGTGCGGCGGTGGTCGTCACGGTGGTCGGCGCGGACGACCAGGGTGGACTGCCAGGTGCCGCTGGTCGCGGTGGGGGTTTCCCGCATGCGCCAGCGCGTGTACGCGCCTCGGCGGCCCGAGGCGGAGTCCTGGTCGAGGGTGACGTTCGGTGCTATGTCGTTGCGGCCCTCGTCGAGGGCGGACGTGTCGTACCTCTTGTTCGTGAGCCAGGTGTAGAGCTGGCGCTCGGCGAGTGCGCTGGCGGTGACGAAGTCCTGCTGGGTCGAGACGACCATGCGGTAGCCGCGAGGCTCCATGGAGGATCCTTCCGTGGCGGCCGGCCGACGGGTGGGTGCCGGCCGACCGCCAAGATGCTTCGTGCGCTGTGCGGGGAGCGGTGGATCAGGTGTCGCGTTCGGGGTGGCGCGGGCCGTGGCCCGGGGGCGGCGTGAGGGTGGAGGCGTAATTCACGCCGTCCACGAGCGGGGTCTCCATGCTGAGCCCGGCTGCGGCCATGCGGTCGTACTCGGTGAGGACGAGGCGCTTGGTGCGGTACTCGCCGTACTTGGCGATCTCGTTGTTCTTCAGACCGCCGGTCTCGGTCTGGAACGACTCCAGGATGTAGTCGGTGTCCTTGCGGGAGACGCCGTAGAGGTGGAAGAAGTAGGCGTCCAGCTCGGCGCGGAGCTGGGCGCGGCGGTCTTCGTTCCAGGTGAAGGGGGCACCGACGTCACCGAGATCCCGTGCCAGCTCTTTCAGCTCCCATGAGCAGTAGACCAGTTCCCGCATGCGTCCGCTGATGAAGGGCGTATGTGCGGCAACGTCCTTCGGGTGGGGGACGGGGAGCTGCTTCCACGTCATGAGGGCCATGTGGATGCCGCCGACCTTCTGGCGGGCCACGAAGTCAAATACCAGGGAACTTTGGGCCGCTACCAAGGCCGCGGTGAGTTCGACTGGTCCGGCAGGGAACATGAGGGGGTACGTGTGCCCAACGGCCGTCTTCGGTAGGAACGCCGGAATTGCTGTCCGTTCATCAGTAGTACGGGCGACATCGCGCCAGCCGAGCAACCACCCTCGCTCCCAATGGAGTTCCTCCAGGCGAAGGTCCACGCCTGGAGCGTTGATCTCCTTGCCGTTCCTTATCGTGTGGATCCGACCGCTCTCCTGGATCCAGTGGCGCGGCATCGTCACGCCGTACGGATCCTCTTTGCTCTCCGTGGGGACGCGCTCGTAGTCGTCGTTCCCCAGGCCGTAGTAGCGGTTCCAGCGGTGGTCGAAGAGATGGGCCATCTTGCCCTCGTAGAGAGGCAGCATCCGCTCTCCCTCCCGCCCGAAGACGTTCCCCTCCAACTCCCAACCCTCTGCCTCCAGCGTGGCGCGATTCCGAAACAGATCCGAGTCGTCTGTCATGTCGAACAAGCGCTTGAAGGCAAGGCCCCATGGGTTGCCTTCCGGACCATCGTCGTCAATCAGCACCGGCACGCGGCTCTGGATGGCAGCAGTGAGGTCGGCGTCCCTCCGCGTGCGGAACACCGGCAGGGTCCCCGTGTTCGGGTTGATGAGGGCGATCTCCTGAGGAGAGAGCGCGAACACAGCACGTCCGCCTTCGAGCTCCTCCGGGTGCCCCAGGAAGAACGCGAACCTCGCTGCGTGCTCGGTCAGGCCGCGGCCGGCGAGGGAGATCAGCGAGAACTGGTAGCTCGCATGCACCGCGGGGAACAGCTTCTCCCGCTTGCCGTTCTCGAAGTCGTACAGGTGCTTCACCGCACCACGCCGCGTCAGGTCCTGGAAGAGGAACTGCGCGCCCGCACCCGTGGCGATCTGCGTCGGTACGACCGTCCCGCAGCGCCCCTCCGGGGCAGTGATGGAGACGAACCGCTCGGTGAACAGCTGGTCGGTCTGGAGGGAGTTGACCCCCTTGACCGACAACCCCTTCCGCAGCAGTGGGTACGCCCCCGACGACCCCAGGAACAGGAACGAGGACTTGACCCTGCGCCGGGCCGCCGCGTAGCGGGCGCCCTCCTCCTCGTGTTCGGCCGCCCACGCCGCGATCGCCGTACGACGCGCCGTGCCCGAGATCTCGGCCAGTTTCGGCTCGATCACGCTGAAGTACTTCTTGTCCTCGAAGTCGACCTTGTCCCACGGCGGGTTCCCCAGCACGCAGGCGAAGCCGCCGCCCCAGCCCGTCACCGGGTCCACCCCCGGAGCCCCCGGGGCGTCCGGCACGTCGAAGACGTCGGGGAACTCCAGGTGCCAGTGGAAGAAGCGGTACTCCTCGCTCAGGCGGGCGATCTCGTGGTGGGTTTCCTCCAGAGTGCCCGCCCCCTCCGGGTTCTGGAGGGCGAGGAAGACGCGTTGCGTGACCGGGGCCGGCGCGTCGTCGGTCTTCTTCCACATGAACGCCGCACACCACGCGTCGGCGAGCTTGTGGGCGTCGCGGTTCCTCGGGGAGTCCTCCCAGGCGCGGTAGCGCTCGGCCAGGGCGCGGACCTGGGCGACGCCGTCGGTGGGGGCGTCGTCCATCAGCTGGCGCAGCTCGGCGGCGAAGGCGGCGTTGGTGACGCTGACCTCCTCGTCCATCGCCGCGTCGAGGGTGACGACGCCCTTGTGCTGGTCCTTGTTCTCCTTCAGCCAGCGCGTGGCCACCGACTTGTCGTCGCCCTCCACCGGCTTGAACGCCTCGTCCGGGATGCCGCCCCGCAGCAGCCTCGGCGTGGCACCGATGAGTCCGTTGCCGTGCTTGACATGCGCGTCGAGGAAGCCGAGGGCCTTGCCCGGTTCCAGGGCCTCCATCCAAAGCGAGACCTTGGCCAGTTCCACCGCCATCGGGTTGAGGTCCACGCCGTAGACGCATCTAGCGATGACGTCGTGCAGGGCGTGCCGGATGCTCTCCGGGGTCGGCTCGGGCGTACGGTCGCGTACGGCTGCCACCCGCTTGGCGATGCGGCGGGCCGCCGCGACCAGGAAGTGGCCGGAGCCGCACGCCGGGTCGCAGACGGTCAGGGACAGCAGCTCCCGCTCGACGGCTTCCCGTGCGTCGGGCTCTCCGGCCTCGGCTGCCGCAGCTTCGCCCCGCTTCTGTGCGTCGTCGATGACCGGGTCGAGCGTGGAGTCGAGGAGGACCTCGACCAGGGAGCTCGGGGTGTAGTACGAACCGGTCTTCTTGCGCTCGTTGCCCGCCCGGTTCACCAGCTCGAAGGTCTGTTCCGTGGCGCTGTACTGGGGGACCAGTTCGAGCAGGGACTCGTAGATCACGCCGAGTTCCTCGGCGTCCAGGGTGCGGTAGTCCACGCTCCGCCACCGCTTGGCTTCGGTGTCGAAGACGACCGACAGGTGGCGTACGCTGGCCAGCAGGTGCTGGTTCGACAGGGACAGGCCCTTGAGCGGGGCGTCCGCGGCCGTGTCGTCGAAGATGCCGCCGAGGCCCGGGAGGCCGAGTTCGGGGCGGCCGGCCTCGTCGCCGAGGGCGTCGAGGACCAGACGGAGGGCCTCGTACCGGTCCGAGTGGGAGGTGCCCTGGCGGCGGCGGGCCTGGTCGCGCAGACGGGCGGTGGAGAAGTAGTCGGCGTAGCGCTTGCGGGCCTCGGGGCTCGCTTCCGGGTCGTGCAGTGCCTCGCGGTCCTCGGCGACGAAGACGAACAGCAGGCGGTACACCAGCCGCAGCAGGGCCGCGTGATAGGTCTCGCGGTCGAAGTTCGCGCGCAGAGCGGTGTTGGCGGGGTGCTTGAGGAAGCCGGTGCCGAGCTCCTTGAGTGCGAGCCGGACGCCCTCGCCGATGTCGTCCAGGAAGCGGGCGCCGAAGCGGATCGCTGCGTCCCGCCACAGCTCCAGCCAGCAGCCGCGCTGCCCCGCCCCGCTCTCGGCCCCGGCCGGGGGCTCGAAGCGGGAGGCGTGCAGGATCCGGTACAGCAGGACGAACTCGTGGAACAGCTCGCCGTCGAAGATGGCTTCGAGGTCGAACTCGACGTACGAGGTGGTGGCCAGGGCGTTGGAGTCGCGGAGCAGGCGCAGCCGCCGACCATTGGTGAGCAGGGCCCACAGGTGGGGTTCGGTGCGGTTCAGGGCCTCCTGGAGGAGCGACTGCGGGGCCGGGCTACCGGCGGCCCGGCGCTTGTCGAGGGAGGCGTTCCACGGGATGCGGTGGACGAGGGTGTGGTCGCGGCGGTGGCTGACCGGGAACGTCTTCGTGCCGTCGGAGGCGGGGATGCCCTCGGCGCCCACGGCCGAGAGGTGACCGAAGCCCAGCGCTTCGAAGAGGGGGTCCAGCCAGTTGGGTCCGGCGTAGCCGGTGGTGTCCGGGGGCACCGAGGACTCGGGCGCGTACGGCAGCTTCTCGCGCAGCTCCAGCCAGAGCCCCTTGAGGTTGTCCCAGTGGCGCTCGGCCTCGTCCCGCACGGTACGGGAGCCGGCGATCCGGTAGTCGGCCGGAGCCATGCCCTTCAGGTCCTTGGAGACCCGGCCCTCGGAGATACGGAGCAGCATGTCGGCCGGCAGTAGTGCGCCGACCGTGTGGACGGCGGTGAACACCTGGTTGCGGGTGGTCGCGGGCATCAGGCGGACGCTCCAGGGGCGGCAGGGTCGGCGGGAAGGTAGACGTAGACGCCGAGGACGTCGGCGGGCTTCTGGGCGGTGACCGTCAGACCGCGGACGATGTCCCCGGACGCGGCGCGCACACGGCGGTGCGAGGCGTCGAGTTCGGCGGCCAGCTCCTCGCCGTACGCGGCCAGGTGCTCCGAGACGTCCGGGAGCTGCCCGAGGATGCGGGTCATGGTGCGCTCGCCGAAGTACGCGTCGGTGTTCGCGGAGGCGGTGGCGTCCAGCAGGGCGGCGGCGTCCTGCTGCGGCAGCCACACCGCGTTCTTCGGGGAGCCCTGGAAAGCCAGCAGGCGGGCGTCCTCCGCGACCAGCTGCTTGTCCCCGCTGCGGGAGGGCAGGGTGAGGTGGAAGCGGTACCGGACCAGCAGGAGGGTGGTGCGGATGGTGACGGCGTCCGTGGTGATGACGCCGCAGCGGCGGGCCGGGCGGGGGCCCTCGGCCCGCGGGTCGAGCGCGGTGTTCAGGACGTGCGCGGCCAGGGCGCCCACCACCGGGTCGGTGCGGACCAAGGCGGCCTCCCCGCGTCCGATTGCCGGGTCGGTGCGGAAGGGGACCGGGCGGTCCCGGTCCACCGTGTCCATGCCGACGAGCGGCGCGAGCGCGTCCCGCAGACCGGCCGGAGTACCGCCGACCTGGGCGGTGAAGTCCTCGCCGGTGCCGCGCAGCACGGCGTTCAGCGCCTCCAGGGACTGGCGCACGAAGGTGCGGATCTCGCCGGTGCCGCCCAGTGCGCCGCGGATGGCGACGACCTCGCGGGCCACCTCCTCGGGGTGGACGGCGCGCTGCGCGAACATCGAGCGGGATGCCTTCTCCCGCTCCGCCGCCGAGTTCCAGTCGCTCTCCAGCTTCGCCGTGCTGACCTTGAACGCGTCCGCGCTGAACAGCGCGTCCTGGTCCTCCCGGCCGCGCATCAGCAGCCATTCGACAATCGCGTCCGTGACGCCCGTCGACATCTCGTCGGGTACGGAGACCGAGATGCCGAGGTCCTTCTTGATCTGGCGGTGCTTCTTGATCAGCACTTCCAGGACCTTGCCGTCGATGCCGTTGTCCGCGCCGTACAGGGTGATCACGCGGACTTCGTCGCGGCGCTGGCCGTACCGGTCGACGCGACCCTCGCGCTGGTCGTGGCGGGTCGGGTTCCAGGCCAGGTCGTAGTGGACGACCGCGTCGAAGTAGTGCTGGAGGTTGACGCCCTCCGACAGGCAGTCGGTCGCGATCAGCACCCGGCGGGCGGCGGGGTCGTCCCCGGCCAGTTCCGCCAGCTGGTCGATGCGCTCCACGCGCTGCTGCGGGGAGAGCGTGCCAGTGACGGCCTTGACGACGGTGTTCGCGCCGAGCGGGGAACGCTTCTTCTTGCCGTCCTCGGTCGTCCGCTCACCCAGTTCGGCCTCCAGGTACTCGGCCGTGGGGATGTAGCGGCAGAAGACGATCGGGTGGTAGCCGTCCGCGAGCAGGGCCTTGAGGTGCTTGACCAGTGCCTTCAGTTTGAGGTCGTGCTCCGTGCCCTGAAGGGCCTCGGCCCGCTGGGCGAGTTCGGCCAGGCGGCCGCCGGCCGCCTCCTCGGTCTCCGCGCCCGGCGCCACGTCCATGCCTTCCAGCGTGTCGCTGTCCGAGGCGTCGCTGTTGAGGGGGGCGCCGAGCCGGTCGGCCTCTTCGGGGGAGTCGGCCACCGCGGCGGCCGAGCGGGTGCTCAGGGTCTTCGCGGCCGCGCGCGGAGAGGACACCAGGGAGCGCAGCAGGGCGATCGCCGACCACCAGGCGATCCTGGCCTCGCGCCTGCCCTGGCCGCCGGCGGCCTCGACCCGCTCGCTCGCGTACGCGATGGCGTCGTCGAGCAGGGCGCGGTAGGCCGGGGACAGCTTGTACGTCTCGTCCTTGAAGTAGCGGTCGGTGGGGAAGGCGGTCCGCTCGGCGAGACTGTCGTCGCCGAGCCCGTCCTCCTTGGTGAGGTACTGGCGTACGTCGGCCCGCTTGCGTGCCACGAAGTGCTGGGCGAGCTGCTCGCGTCCGGTCCTCGACCCCAGGTCCACGGTGGCGAGTTCGGGCTTGACCAGGCCCAGCAGGTTGCGGAACGCCGCCTCCTTGCCGCTGTGCGGGGTCGCCGTCACCAGCAGCAGGTGCCGGTCGGGGTCTTTGGCGACCCGGCACAGCAGCTCGTAGCGCTGCTGGTTCTGGGCGCCTGCGGAGTTGTCGTCCGCGGCAACGCAGGTGTGGGCCTCGTCCACGATCACCAGGTCGGGGCAGTGCCGGACGAAGTCGTCGCGGTGCCGGGGGGACTTGATGAAGTCCGTCGACACGATCACGTTCGGGTAGCGGTCGAAGAGGGACTGGCCGAGGTCGAGGCCGCGTTCGAGGCGGGAGACGGTGGAGGAGAGGACGAGCTCCGCGTCGATGCCGAACTTGGTGCGGAGCTCCTGCTGCCACTGCTCGGCGAGGGCGGGGGAGCACAGGACGGCCAGGCCGGTCGCCTCTCCCTGGGCGAGCAGTTCGCTCGCGATCAGGCCGGCCTCGACGGTCTTGCCGATGCCGACGTCGTCGGAGATCAGCATGCGGACCGTCTTCTGGCGCAGCGCCATCAGCAGCGGCACCAGCTGGTAGGCGCGCGGTTCGACCGCGATGCCCGCCAGGGAGCGGAACGGGCCGGCGCCCGAGCGGAAGCCGATGCGCAGGGCGGTGCGCAGCAGGCCGGCCGCGCGCTGGTCGCCGAGGTCTCCCGGTTCGGGGTCGGCGAACCGGGCCGGCTCCACCTCCTCGAAGGCGGGGAACACCGCGGCGATGTCGTCGTCCGAACCGCCCAGCGGACGCAGCACCAGCAGATCGGGCTCGCTGTCCGGGAGCACCACCCATTCCCGGCCGCGGGCGGTGACCAGCGATCCGGCGGTGTACGTGAGTGCCATGTCTGTCGTCTCGTCCTCGGGTCAGTCGGCGGCGGGCGTGCCGAAGTAGCGGGAGTGCGGCTGGACGATCTCGTCCCAGTCGGTGTCGTGCGGGAAGCGGATGACATCCCAGCTGGCGTCCTGGAGGCGTTCCTCCGCGTCCTCGTCGCGCAGAGCTGTCATCTCCACGCCCGGGAGGTCGACGAAGACGGCGACCTTCACCCCGGGGAGGCGGTAGACGAAGTCCACCAGCGCGTTCGCCTCGGTGACCAGCTTCTCGCCCTCGTCGGGCAGGCGCAGGCCCCGGGCCTTGAGCCAGGTGAGGAGATTGTCCTGGGCCGGCTTGCCCAGGCGTTCCGCGACCACGTCTTCCACCCGGGTGGGAGTCGCGGAACCCCCGTCCAGGAGCCGCCGGAACTGCTCGGACCGGGACTCGCCGCGCGGGTCGCGGGTGGCCGACGCCGACGCCAGCCGGACCAGCAGGTCCCGCGCCGTGTGCCGGTTGAGCAGGGCGTGGCTGAGCTGGTTGCCGTACGTGAGCAGGCACTCGTAGCAGCCGAGCGCGCACGGCCGGTCGGGGTGGGGGCCGCCCAGGTCCTCGCCGGCGGCGTCGAAGTGGCAGATGGACAGGGCCTCCCGGGCCGCCCTGGCCAGCGCGTGCTTCTCCGCCTGGAGGCGGCGCAGCACACCGGCGCCGCCCTCCGCGGCCTCCGTGAACAGCAGGCGCCGGCGCGGGCCGTCGTTCGGGGGCAGCAGCTCGCTGGTGAGCTCCGCGTCCTCCAGCTCGAAGGCTGCCTCGATGCCCCGTTCCAGGGCGTACATGACGGACAGGGCGACCGGTTCGGGCAGGGCCTCGTCGAGGGTGAGGACGAGGATGTTGCGGCGGTCCTCGACGAACGGGGTGACGCGCTTCTTGCGGCGCCGCTCGTTGCCGGCCTCGTCGATCACCGGCAGTTCGCCGGAGTCGCCCGATGCCTGTGCCGCATCCGCGTCGTTCATCCAGCGGCCGTCGGCCAGGTCCAGCCAGTAGCCCGGCGGCTCGTCGTTCTTGGCCCGGACCCGGCCCGTGTTGGTGATGCGGACGGTCGCCGAGTCGCCGTACGCCAGCTCGGCGACCGGCGCGCCCGCGGTATCGGTGACGGAGGCGTTCAGCCGGCCGCTGCGGGTGCCGTGGTCATGGAAGCGGAAGGACGTCTCCAGTTTGAAGCCCGCCCGGCGCCGCTCCTCCTCGTCCGAGGAGATCCGCTCCCGGCGCGTGGTGTACACGGTGTGCAGGTGCAGCAGTCCGTACGTCGACGAGCCGAGCGGTTCGTCGCACATCCGGCAGCGGTCGTCCCGGTCCTTCGGGTCGTGGTGGTAGCCGCACTGGGCGCAGCGGCGAGCCTCGCTGGTGGCCAGGTCACCGGAGGAGTCCGGCGGCAGCTGGATCCGGGTGACCTGGTAGCGGGCGCCCTCGTGGTAGATCAGCGCGCCGGGACCGAACTCGCGGATGGCGAGGAAGCGGGGCCGCTGGAGGAAGTCGCCTTCGCCGCGGGAACGGCCGACGGTCGGGATGTAGGCGGCGAGCGGCAGTCGGGGGAAGCTGTAGCCGGGCAGGAAGCCCTCGGAGGCGAGGTAGCGGTACGGGTTGAAGTCCGAGAGGACCGACTTGCTGTCGGCGCTCTCGTTCATCAACAGGTTCAGCTGGGTCCACGCCTCGCGCTGGCGGGTGTTGGCCCGCTTGCGGTCGCCTTCGGTGAGGCTGTAGTCGATCCGGCGCTCGCTCTGGACGTAGTAGTCCTTGAGCGCGGAGCGGAACAACTTGCGCCAGCGTTCGAATGCCTGGTCGAAACGCTCGGGGACGGTGCGGACCTGGTCCTCGATCCACTCGTCGTACCACCAGGTGGTGTCCGCGAAGTCGGGCAGCAGCGGTCCGAGGACGCGCAGCGCGGCGTCCACGGTACGGCGCCTCGCCGCCTCGTCGAGGGAGCCCTCGCGGATGTCGGGCTGCAGCTCCAGGACGGGGGTGAGACGGTCGTCGCTGTCGGGCGCCGGCACGTCGAGGACGTCGGACATGGCCCGGCCCAGCTTCAGGCCGGTCTCCGCGATCCAGATGCCCTGGAGGTGCGAGCGGACCAGGTCCTCGTTGGCCAGGTCGAGACGGGGCGGGGCGACCGCGCCCGCCACCATCCGCTCGGAACGGCGGAAGTAGTACTGGTCGTGGCTGTTGCCGGTGGCGCAGTAGGTGGTGACCAGGGCGGGCTGGCCGCTGCGGCCCGCCCGGCCCGACCGCTGCGCGTAGTTGGCGGGGGTGGGCGGCACGTTGCGCATCATCACCGCGTTCAGCGAGGAGATGTCGACGCCCAGCTCCATCGTCGGAGAGCAGTACAGGAGCTTCAGTTCGGCCTCGCGGAAGGCGTTCTCGCGCTTCTCCCTCTCCTCCGGCGACACCTGTGCGGTGTGCTCCCTGGCGAACAGGCCGGCCAGCGCCCCCGCGGCCTCCTTGTAGAGGTCGCGGAAGAAGGTGTTCACACGCGGACCGTCACCGCTCTGGTACGTGCGGGTCAGCGGGTCGTGGGTACCGGTCTCGCCCTTTCCGGCACGCCAGACCAGGGACTGGGCGGCGACCCGGTAGCCGGTCGCCGTGGAGTCCGCCGGCCTGCGGAACCGCCCGGCGCGCTGGGGCGCCTCACTCACCTCCTTGACCAGTCCGGCCTCCGCGAGGACCTTGAGCAGCTGGGCGATGACCTGCTGCAGAGCGTCGGTGTCCAGCTCCTTGAACGACCGGTCCGCCCGGCACAGGTACTTGCCGAACTTGCCTCGGGCGGAGAGGAACAGCGCCGAGCGGTCCATGCCCTTGCCCGAGGGGTGCGGGTAGGCGGTGGCGACCTTGGGCCGGTCCGAGGCGGACAGCACCCACGGGTCGACGAGCCGTTCCTCGCTCGCCCGCTGGAGCGCGTCGAAGTCGTCCCGGAAGTAGGACACGTCGATGGCGAGCGACCGGCGCATCTCGTTCAGCAGCGCCCTCATGATCTCGGCGCGCAGCGTCGGATCGGCCTCGCGCAGCACCGGGAGGGCAGCGGCCCACAGGTCTTCCTCCGCCGCCACCCAGTCGAGGTCCGCGTAGTCGATCTCCAGCAGCCCGGTCTGCTCCAGGTTGGGCATGGTGATGCGCCAGCCCCGCTCCAGGTCCAGGTAGAGCCGGAACGCGATCACGTCGCGGAGGGTCTTGGCCGCGGCACGGGCTATGGCCGGAGCCAGCCTGCGGCCGCCGTCGGTGTAGTCCGCCGGGTGCAGGCCGAGCGCGTCCCCGACCCGGGCCGCCAGGTCCTCGTGGTGCAGGCCGTCCTCGCCGGCGTCCAGAGCCGCCCGGTACAGCGCCCCGCGCAGTTGGGTGATCTGCACGAAGTCGTTGAAGTGGCCGGCCTGGAGCGAGGCGTCCTGGCGGTTGTCGACGAAGGTGAGGAGCTTGCGTGCCTCCTTCTCCAGGGCCTCCTCGGGAACGGACTTCAGCGACCGGACCACCGAGGCGGAGATCAGCGAGGTGGCCGAGGAACGGCCTTCCTGGTCGAGCGTGGCCAGCTTGGCGAAGTCCTTGCCGCGGGTCTGCTCGTACGCCACACCGCAGTGCAGGCAGAACAGGAACGGGGACGGGATGAACGCGGCCTGGAGCTCGCCCCGGCCCTCGATGCCGCGCGGGTCGACGGTGACGGCCCGCGGCACCCGGTCTCGGTAGGACTTCCTGACGACTTCCTGGCCGCGGTCGTCCACCTCCAGCCAGGACTCCGGCAGCCGGCGGTCGTCGACGGCGTACTGGACGGCGGACGGCCAGGGCCTGTCGTGGTCGACGTACAGGTAGCCGTCGCCCTGCCGGCCGCCGGTCGCGGTGGTGTCCCGGCGGGCCTCGTAACGCACCTCGCCGTCCTTCTCGGTACGCCAGACGGTCAGGTAGTCCTGGCCGCACTCGCGGCAGAACGCCAGCGGCATCAGCAGCTTGCCGTCGCCGCCGGGCTGTTCGAGCTGGTACGAGCGCGTGAGGTGGCGCGTGAGCCGGTCCTCCAGCGTGACGTACACGGTGTCGCCCTTGGACAGGAACTGGTGCAGCCGGAACGCGAACAGCGGCCGCTCGGTGACCGGGTGGCGGGCCTCCGAGCCGGCCTCCAGCGTCGCCTCGATGGCCCGCCGGCACTGTTCGGCGTCCACGCCGGAGGTGTCGGCCAGCTCCCGGGCCGCGACCTCGATCTGGGCCGGCCGCTGCCGCACCAGCCGGCCGCCGTCCACGGCCAGGCCGAACCGGGTCTCGATCCACCGGGCCAGCGGATCGCGTACCAGGTCGGTGTACGCGCGGGGGGCGCCGGGTGCGCGCAGCCGGTCCGCCGGGACGGTCGCCGGCGCCTCGTCGGTGGCCCGGACCAGCGTCTCGACGATGACATTGCGGGGATGCACGGGCGTGCCGAACAGGGTGGTCGCGGTGTCCGCGACCACCCGGCGTTGGTCGTCCACGGTTCCTTCGGTGGACATGGTGGCCGACGTGCCGATGCACTGGAGCCGGTCGGCCCGGCAGGCCTCGCGGACCCGGCGGATCAGCAGGGCGACGTCCGCGCCCTGCCGGCCGCGGTAGGTGTGCAGTTCGTCGAAGACGAGGAACTCCAGGCCGCGGGCCATGCTGATGAGGCTGGCGCGGTCGGCCGGGCGGGTCAGCATCAGCTCCAGCATCACGTAGTTGGTGAGCAGGATGTCCGGCGGGTTGTCGCGGATCTCCTTGCGGCGCTGGTCGTCCTCCTGGCCGGTGTAGCGGGCGAAGGTGACGGGCTCGCGGTCGGCTCCGTACCCGTCGCGCAGGTACTTCTCCAGCTCCTTCAGCTGGCTGTTCGCGAGCGCGTTCATCGGGTAGACGACGATCGCGCGTACCCGCTTCGCCGCCCGTGGGCCCTCTGCCTCGCGCTCCCGCAGGACCCGGTCCACGATGGGCACGATGTAGGAGAGCGACTTGCCGGAGCCGGTGCCGGTCGTCAGCACGTACGACTCGCCGGAAGCGGCGGCGTCGACAGCCTCGCGCTGGTGCTGGTGGAGGGTGAGCGGGCGGCCGTCGCACACCGTGCCGCCCTGGGTCTTGCGGGCCTGGAAGATCCGTGCGCACTCGGGGTGCAGCACGCCCTGCCCCGTCAGCTCGACGACCGTACCACCGCTCGCGAAGAACGGGTTGAGGGACAGCCACGGGTCGGGCCACTGGGACTTGGCGTTGAGGTCGTCCTCGACGAACGAGGCGATGCGGTCGTCGCGGATGACCGTGCCGCCCTCGGTGAAGGAACGGTAGTCCTCGATCAGGGTGCGGTGGACACCGAAGACGTCCATGCCGGGACCGGCGGGAGCCCGCCGGGGGCGCTCGACGGCCGGCGCCGCAGGCGGCACCGCCGCGGCCGGGGCGGCGCGGCGTACGGAGCGGACCGGGTCGAGCGCGCTCCAGTGGGGGAGCGCGGAACCCTCCTCGCCGGGGTCCGTCCCGTCGGCCGCGAAGGCCTCCGGGAACAGCGGGAGCAGGGCCTCGCGGACGGACACCGCGTCGGCGGGACGCTCGGCGGGGTCCTTGGCCAGCAGCCGGTTCACCAGCCGGGCCAGGGCCGCGGGGGTGGCGGGCCGTACAGAGCTCACGGACGTCGGGGTCTCCTCGACGTGCTTGCGGCCCAGCTCGTACGCCGATCCGCTGACGAACGGCGGTACGCCGGCGAGCATCTCATACAGGACGCAGCCGAGGGCGTACAGGTCGGCCGCCTGGGTGACCCGGCGGGCCTCGAACTGCTCGGGCGCCATGTAGCGGGCGGTGCCGACGCTCACCCCCGTGCTGGTGAGCTTCGCGTCCGCGGGGTCGTCCACGATCCGGCCCATGCCGAAGTCGAGCACCTTCACCGTGCCGCCCTTGGTCAGCATGGTGTTGGCCGGCTTCAGGTCCCGGTGGACCACCCCGGCCGCGTGCGCGGCGGCCAGACCGGCGGCGATCTGCGCGCCGATGGCGACGGCCCAGGTCACGGGGAGCTGCCGCTCCTCCTCGATCAGGTCGCGCAGGGTCTCGCCGTCCAGGTACTCCATCACCAGGTAGGGGCGGCCGTCCGCCTCGTCCACGCCTCCGTCGACGAGGCGAGTGAGGTTGGGGTGCTCCAGGCGGCGCATGATGCGGACCTCACGGGCGAACCGCTGGACGGCCTTGGCGTCGTCGGCGGTGTCCAGATGGGCGCCGGACCGGCGCCGGAGGATGGTCTTCACGGCGACGGTGCGAGCCGCCGTGCCCTCCGCCTGGTGCAGGTCCTCGGCGCGGTGGACCTCGCCCATGTTCCCGGCCCCGATGACCCCCGTCACCCGGAACCGGCCCCCGATCAACCGCTCGGCCACTGCCACCCCTCTCTCGTCGCGTCTGCGTCACGTCTCCGTCACGCTGCCCTGGCCCCCGGGCTCGCCCCGCCCTGACCTGGTGGGCCCTGCCCGGATGTGCGGCCAGGTGCCCCGTTCATGGTCGCAGAGGCGGAATGCGCCCGGATGCGCAAGCCCGTAGACCTCCCGAATGTACACAAGGAGACCCGCGGCTTCTAGAGAGAATGCGTTGACAATGTAAACAAGCTGAACCTAGAGTCTCTCCCGGGGTCCAGGCGAGGGAGGGGTGCCGTGAACGCAGGAGGCCGGGGTGAACGGAGCGCTGCCGAACTCCGGACCGCTCTCCGCGAGGTGTACGGCGAGCTGATGCGTGCTGCCGTGTCGGGCGTGGTGTCCGAACGGCAGTTCCAGCTGGGTGTGGGCAGGCTCGGGCTGGTCCAGGGGGAGCAGGACCGGCTCCGGGGTGAGCTGGCCCGCCTGGGAGTGAGGGTCCGGAAGGAAGCGGAACACGCCAGTCAGGACCAGCGGGACGGCCGGATGGTTGCACCGCCGGTGCCGGTGCCGCCGACGGTGGCTGCGGGCCGGCTGGATGTCGCGCAGGGCCTCCTGCACCGTTACCAGGACGGCCACGGGCGTGTGACTGCCGAGATGGTCGACGGTGTCGCGCGCCTCTGCGGGCTGACGCCGGCGGAGACGCGGACATTGCGCGACGCGGTGCGTCCTGGGCCGTCGGCGCGTGCCGCCGCAGGAACCGCCGTACCCGGGCCGAGGGGTGAGGCTGCGGTAGGGCGGGTGGCGGCTGAGGCGGCCGCTCCGGGGCCGGCCGCTCCGGCCGTCCCCACGCATGAGGCGCCCGTGCAGGCCGGGCTGATCGTCCCGGCGCCGGAGGTGCCGGTGCCGGCTGACGGGCCGGAGGTGGCGGAGGGCGCGGAGCCTCTTCCGCCGGCCGGCGAGCCGCGCGCGGTCGGTGACGTGGGCCGGGCCGTCGAGGCCGCTCGTGCCCTCCTCGACGAGAGCCGTTTCATCCGGCGGCCGGAGAACCGCTTCCTGTCGGCCCAGGAAGAGGTGGGACTCGGAGCGCTGGTGCGGGGCGGAGCCGACCGGATCGACCGCGAGGTGACGGAGGAGGAGATCGCCGCGCTGCCCGCCACCGACATCCGGGTCAGGGCGCGGGACCGCTTCGTCGTCCACAACCAGCGTCTGGTGCACAGCATCGTCCCCAAGTACCTGGAGCAGGGACTCGACTACGAGGACCTGTTCCAGCACGGGGCCCGGGGCCTGATGAAGGCGGCGGTGAAGTTCGACCCGACCCAGGGCTACAAGTTCTCCACGTACGCCACCTGGTGGATCCGGCAGGCACTCACCCGGGCCGTCGCAAACGAGGGATCCGTCATCCGCGTCCCCGTGCACATGCACGAGCAGATGCGCAAGGTCGCCCTGGCCGAGCGGACGCTCCAGTCGCAGGGACGGTCCGCGCGCCCGGCCGACGTGGCTGTGGCGTGCGACATGCCCGTGCAGCGGGTGGAAGAGATCCGGCTGCTGAGCCGCCGTACGGACTCGCTGGACCGGATCGTCGGGGACGGCGCCCACCTGGGCGACCTCGTCGCGCTGGACCGGCCGCTGCCCTCGGCCGAGCAGCTGGTCATGGAGCAGCTGCACCATGTGTACCTGCTGTCGTTCCTGGACCGGTTCGGGGAGCGGGAGGCCAGGATCCTGCTGCGCCGGACCGGGCTGGACGACGGGGAGCGGTCGACCCTGGACGACCTGGGCAAGGAGTTCGGCGTCACGCGTGAGCGCATCCGCCAGGTGGAAGTGAAGGCCTTCGAGGCGCTGCGGCAGATGCTGCAGGAGGCCGGCTTCGGGCCCGGGCACGACGAGGTGCCCGACCCGGAGCCGCGCAAGCGGGCTACGCGTGCGCAGCGGGCGGCGCGTGCCGCCCGTGCGGCGCGCGCCGCCGAGGCGGCCCGGGCTGTCCGGGCCGCCCGGGCCGTGCGTGTGGCCCGTTTCGCCGAGGCCGCCGAGGCTGCGGGTGCCGCCGAGGCTGCCGATGCCGCGGGTGCCGGTGCTGCCCTGGCCGCCCAGGCTGGGGGGCGGGGAGCCGGGCAGGCGATCGTGCCGCCGGTTCCGGGGGCGCAGGGTGCCGGGGGCGAACCCGGTGCCGGGCCGGACCCGGTGGTGCAGCCGTACGCCGTGCGAACGGAGGACGGGCCGAGCACCGGCGTGCGGCAGGCCGCGCCTGCGGCTGCGCCCGTGCCCGACCCCGTGCCGGCCACTGCGCTCGGTTCCGCTCCGACGCCTGGGTGCAAGCCCGAGCCCGAGCCCGAGCCCGAGCCCGAGCCCGTGGCTGAGCCCGAGCCGGTGCCCGCCCCCGTGTCTGGTGCCGCGCCCGTGCCTGGGGCTGTGGCTGCGCGTGCTCCCGTGCGGGAGCGCGGGGCGGGTGAGGCGCATGCTGCGGACTGGGAGCGGGCGTTGGCCATCCCGGTGCAGTTCTCCGGGAGCGTGGCCTGGCTCTCCGAGTACGCGCTGCTGGCCCTCGGGTACGAGGAGCTGGCCCAGGTACTGGGACGGGCCGCGGCTGACGACGTGGTGGCGGTGCTGAAACGGCGGGGCACCCTGGACCGTCCCGTGGTCACCGCCCTTGAGGTGCTCCAGAAGGTGTTCGACTCGCTCAAGGCTGCGGGCCGGCGCCCGGCGGACCTCCTCGACCGGTCCTTCCAGGCGCTGAACGGGGCCTCGCCGAGGTCCTACCTGGCCCAACGCCCCCTGGTCAGCCGTGAGTCCCCCCTCGCCGTCCGCTCTGCCCTTCGCGAGTTCACGCAGACCCCCGCGGCCCCGGCGGCGTCCGACGCCGGGGCCGGTCCCGCCGTGGCCGGGCCGGCCGTGACGGCTCCGGCTGCGGCCGGTGCGGAAGCATCGGACGGGACCGGGGCGGCGGAGACGCCGGCAGCGACCGGCACCGCGGCGGAACCGGAGCACGCGACCACAGCCGCCGCCAGCGCGGCAGCCCCCTCCGCTCCCGCGGAGACGGCTACGGCGCAGGACCGGCGGGCCGGGTACTCGGCCGCCGAGTGGAATGCAGCCCTGGACGCCGAGGCCGAGCGCCGGCTCGACGAGCTGGAGGCCGCGTTCCTCGGGCGGGTCGACCGGGCCCTGCAACGGCAGGCGCGATCGCTGCACCGGGAGTACGACGCCCGCGCGGCCCGGCTGGGGGAAGAAGCGGACGTCCGGCTGCGGCGCGAGCGCGAGGAGCACCAGGCGCAGACGGCCGCGCTCATGGTGAGACTGCAGCAGGCGGAAGCGCGGACGGCCGACGCGGAGGAGCGCGCGGCGCAGGCCTGCGCCCGTACGGTCCGCGCGGAAGAGGAGGCGGCGCAGGCCGGAGCCCGTGCGGCGCGTGCGGAGGAGTGTGCGGCGCAGGCCGACGCGCGGGTGGAAGAAGCCGGCCGGCAGTTCCGCGCTCAGCTCAACTCCCTGGAGGAGCAGCTCCGGGGGGCGCGCTTCGCGGTCGCCCAGCGGGAGACGGCACTGCGGCAGGCCGAGGACGGCGTGGCGGCCGCGACCGAGGCCGTCGAGCGATGGGCGGCGCACCGCATCGCGGAGACCGAAGCCGCCACGCGTGACGCCCACCGGCGGATCGCGGAACTGGAAGCCCAGCTCACAGCCCTCACCGACGCACCCGAGCGCCGGACCCTGCGCGACATGTGGCGCCGTAGCTGATCGCCCGCGCACCGTCCGTCACCACCGTCCAAGCCATCTCCCGAGGACCCCATGGACCCCAGACAAGAACTCGTCGACTACCTCAACCGCCAGCTCGTCGGCCCGGTCCTGGGCGAGGACGAGATCCTGGACGGGCCGCCCGACCGCCAGTACCTGATGGGCACCCTCTACCCCCAGGACGCGGACCTGCAACGGCAGCTCACGCTGGCGGCCGAGGACGGGGACGGCATCGGGACCGAGGGCGCGGCCGTCGACACCGACCCGGCGGACGACCCCGTACCGGAGTCCAACGCCTGGCTGCCCTCCTCCCTCGGCCTGAGCTTCTACACCGACAGCCCCACTCTGGAGATCAGCTGCGGCGGTGCCCGCTACCGGACGCTGCCGGCGGACGGTGAGCACGGACGCCGCTGGCAGCGGATCCCGCTCCAAGACGAGACGCACTGCGTCGGCCCGGACCAGGAGGCCGTTCCCGTCCTCGACGGGCGGGCCGAGCTGCGGCTGCGCCGGCGGCCCCTCGGCGCCGGGCACCTGGTCACCGTCGCCCTGGTGAACGCCGCCCGCACCGAACCGGCCCTGGGCCGCGCGGCCCAGTGGGAGCGGATGCTGTTCCAAGTCAGCCTCGGCGTACGGCCCTGCGAGGGCCGGGTACTCCAGTACCCCAGCGTCCGGCTGGCCAGCCGGGACCCCGAGGAACAGGAGCTGAGGCTCCAGTACCGGCACGTCCGCACCTACGCCGTCGGTCACGGGTGCGCCGTCGAGGAGGAACACGACGGCGAGACCGTCACCGGGCTGCGCGCAGCGGTGCTGCCGGAAGCCGAGGTGCCCGCGACCCGCCCGGCCGGGCTCACCAGCGCCCCCGTCCTCAACGTGTTGCACCTGGCCGACCCGGCGCTGCCCGTGTCACAGCTCCGCCGTGAACTCACGGAGTTCACCACCGACTACCGCGACTGGTACGAGGAACAGCTGCGCACCGAGGTGCCTGACTGGGGCCGCGGCGCAGCCGAGCGAGTACTCAAGCGGATCGGCACCGCCGTCGCCCGTATGGAGTCCGGGGTACGCACCCTCTGCGATCCCGGGTGCCCAGAGCTGCTGGACGCCTTCCGCACCGCCAACCTCGCCATGGCCCTGCAGATGAGGCACTCCGCCCGCGACCAGGCGGGGGCGCGCCGGTCCCGCCGAGACCCCGTACAGACGGACCCCACACCCGACCCCGAGGCCACCTGGCGTCCGTTCCAGCTTGCCTTCTTCCTGCTGGCCCTGGACGGTGTCGCCGACCCGCGCCATCCCGACCGGAGCATGACCGACCTCATCTGGTTCCCGACCGGCGGCGGCAAGACGGAGGCGTACCTGCTGCTCGCCGCCTTCGTCATGGTGCTGCGCCGGCAGGATCCGAAGGCCGGTGGCACGGCGGTCCTCAGCCGGTACACCCTCAGCCTGCTGACCACCCAGCAGTTCCAGCGTGCCGCGACCACCGTGTGCGCGCTGGAGACACTGCGCCGGGCCGACCCCGGCCGGTTCGGCGCAGAGCCGTTCTCGATCGGCCTGTGGGTCGGTGAGGCCACCTCGCCCAACTCCTACGACGCCGCGGTGAAGGCCGCGCAGGACATCCGTTCCGCGGCCCGACCCGAGGACGTGTTCATCCTCGACCGCTGTCCCTGGTGCGGCACCCGGATCGTGCCGGAGTACCGCTCCGGCGACCATGCGGACTACGGCATCCGGGCCGCGGCCGACTCGTTCGCGTTCTTCTGCCCCCGCGACACCTGTGTCTTCCACGACGAGCTGCCCGTCGCCGTCGTCGACCAGCAGCTCTACGACCACCCGCCGACGTTCGTCCTCGGGACCGTCGACAAGTTCGCCCGGCTCGCCTGGGAGCCACGGGCCGGGCGGCTGTTCGGTGCGGAAGCCGGCTGTCGGCCGCCCTCTCTGGTCATCCAGGACGAGCTGCACCTACTGACCGGGCCGCTCGGCACCACCGTGGGCCTCTACGAGGCGGCCATCCTCGGCCTTTGCACCACGGCGGACGGAATCGGACCGAAGGTGGTCGCCTCCACCGCCACGATCCGCCGCTCCGGCGAACAGGTTCGTGCCCTGTACGGGTCGGAGGTGCAGCTGTTCCCGCCGGCCGGTCTCGACGCCCGCTACTCCTACTTCGCCGAACCCGACACCTCGCGCGCCGGCCGTCGCTATCTCGGGGTGATGGCCCAGGGACACACCGCGGGCCGTGCCGCCGTCGCCGCCGCGGCCGCGATGCTCCAGGGCGCCTGGGAACTCCCCGAGGAACACCGGGACGCCTACTGGACCCTGGTCGCCTACCACCACAGCCTGCGGGAACTCGGCCGTACCGTCACCGCCGCGGCGGACGACATCCCCGCCCAGCTCGCGGGCCTGGACGCCGGTGCCGGCGTACGCCCGCTGGCCGACCACCAGGTGCAGGAGCTGACGAGCAACCTCGCCCGGACCGAACAGCCCGTGCTGCTCGACCGGCTGGAGAAGTCCTGGGATCAGCAGGACGCCGTGTCCTTCCTGCCCTGCACCAACATGCTGTCGGTCGGCGTGGACGTCAAACGGCTCGCCCTGATGCTGATGCAGGGCCAGCCCAAGACCACCGCCGAATACATCCAGGCCACCAGCCGGGTCGGCCGGCACAACGTGCCCGGTCTCGTCGTCACCTTCTTCAACGCCACCCGTCCCAGGGACCGTTCTCACTACGAGACCTTCGGCCCCTACCACCGGGCCCTGTACCGGCACGTCGAACCGACCAGCGTCACGCCTTGGTCCCTCCCCTCACGCCGACGGGCTCTGCATGCCGCGCTCGTCATCCTCGTACGCCACCGGCTCGGGCTCAGCGGGGAGAACCAGGCAGGGGAACTGCCCGCCAGGCTCGACGAGGCTCGGGCCCTGGCCGAGACGCTGGCACGGAAGGCGGGGGCGAGCGACCGGCATGCCGCGCACGCCGTCCGCACCGAGCTGGCCGAGCTCCTCGCCGCCTGGGAGGAAGCGGCACGCAACGCCGAGCAGGAAGGTAAGGAGTTCTACTACCGCAGCCAGGGCAAGGGTCAGCACAACCTGCTGAAGAACTTCGAACAGCACGGAGGGCTGTGGGACACCCTCCACTCCATGCGCAGCGTGGACCGCGAATGCCAGGTGACGGTGAAGGGAGCCGACCAGTGACGCGCAAGCTTCGGGTACGACAGGCCCAGACGGTGCTGCCGTTCGGAGTCGGCGCGGTCTTCGACATCCAGGGCGAATCGTTCGTCGCGACGGGTATCGGGGACTGGCCGCGGATGCGCCAGCCCGTGGCATCGCCGCGACTGGCCGCGCGGCTCGGGGTGAGCGGCTTCTTCGCGGCGCCCGCCACGCTGAACGACCGCTTCGACCGGGCCGACGCCCCCGGCGCGCCGTACATCCGCTTTCCGGCCTGGCTGTTCTGCGGATCCTGCCGCCGCATGGTGCGGTGGCGCATCGCCGACGAGAAGCCCGGTACCCCGCCGAGCTGCCCGTCCTGCCCGCCGGTGCGCCGGCTCGCCCCGATGCGTTTTGTTCAGATCTGCGCTGCCGGGCACCTCGGCGACGTCGACTGGTGGTTCTGGGCGCATGCCCGGCTCGACGCCGCCGCCCGGCAGTCCTGCGGCTCGCGTGAACGTCTGCGGTTCCGGGTCTCGGACCGTGCGACGGGCCTGGAAGCCCTGTCCGTCTCATGCGCGGCACCGGGCTGCAAGGCCTCCCGGGACCTGCTGGACATCCTCGGCACGCACGGCATGCGTTGCTCCGGGAGGAACCCCTGGCAGCGGCTGGGCGAAGCCGTGGACTGCGCCAAGCCCGTACAGGTCGTACAGCGCACGGCCGGCAACTTGTACTACCCGCTGGTCCACTCGGCGCTCTCCCTCCCCGAGACCGACGTACCGGCTCCGGGTGAGGAGGCCCTCGCCGAGCGCGTCCGCGAGAGCGAGTACTGGGTGCTGCTCTGCAAGACCGCTGGGACCCCTCGGGCAGAGGTGCTCCGGGACATGATCAAGGAGGACACGGGCGCGGACGACGGCCTGCTGGACGCCCTCCTCGCCGAGGAGACGGGCACCGGCACGCCGGCCCGGACCGGCACCGCGGACGCCGCGCTCGCCGCGGGATCCGACCTGCGCCGCGAGGAATGGGCGGCACTGACCGCCGCCGAGCCGCCCCTGACCAGCGACTTCTCGGTACGCGGCACCCCTCTCGGACTCGACGGGGAGAGCGCGGAGCCGTGGGCCGGCCTGCACCGCCGGATGGGACGGATCGTCCTCGCCGACCGGCTGCGCGAAGTACGCGCCCTGTCCGGATTCAGCCGGGTCTCCCCGGACGCCGCGCTCGTCCCCGCCGACACCTCGCGCAAGCTGCGCTGGCTGCCCGCGGTCGAGGTCTTCGGCGAGGGCGTCCTGATCACACTCGACCCGGACGCGCTCGCCGCCTGGGAAGACCTGCCCGCCGTCCGGTCCAGGGTGACCAGGCTCCAGGCCGACTTCGACCGGTCCTTCCAGAAAGACCGGCTCCAGGCGTTGACCGGCCCCGAACTGCCGCCCCGTTTCGTGCTCCTGCACACCCTCGCTCACCTGGTGGTGCGCCAGCTCTCCTTCGAGTCCGGATACGCCACGGCCAGCCTGCGCGAACGGGTGTACGCCCGGCCCGAACACGGCCAGTGCGGGATCCTCGTGTACACGGCGGCCGGTGACGCCGAAGGCACTCTGGGGGGTCTCGTTCAACAGGGGGAGCCGCCCCGGCTCGCGGAGACGCTGCTGAGGACGGCGGAAGCGGCCGCCTGGTGCTCGGCCGACCCGCTGTGCTCGGAACACACCGGTCAGGGCTTCGGCAACCTGAACCGGGCGGCCTGCCACGCCTGTGCGCTGCTTCCCGAAACCAGCTGCGAGACCGGAAACACCCTGCTGGACCGCGCCCTCGTCGTGGGCGGGGGCGGCGTCCCCGGATTCTTCGAGCCGATCGTGGCCGCCGCCCGCGCAGCGGCCGCCAAGGAGTGAGCCATGGCCCTGACCTACCTCGATGCGACGCCGGCCCAGCGTGCCCTGCTCGACGGGCTGTCGTTCGACGGGAACCACCTGGTCAACGGGACGCCCGGGAGCGGCAAGAGCCTCCTGGCTGCGCAGTGGGCCGTGATGCTCGCCTTGACCGGCACCCGTACCGTCCTGCTGACCCGATCGAACCTCCTGCGGCAGTCGTTGTGGCCGCTGGTGTCGGACCTCTGTCTGGACAGTGCGGACGTCGGAGTCGAGACGGTGCACGGCTGGCTCGCCCGCTGGTACGGGCCGGACGCCCCTCGGACCGACGACGGATGGTTCGACTGGACCGCCTTCTACGAGCGTGCGGTCCTCATTGAAGCGGACGGTCCCATTGCCCTGGTCGTCGACGAAGGGCAGGACCTACCGCCGGAGTTCTACCGCCTGTGCCGGATGATCGGCGCGCCCACCACGGTGTTCGCCGACGAATGCCAGCGGCTGACCGAATCCCGCTCCACCCTGGAGGAGATCGTCCAGGGGCTGGGTAGGTGCTCACTCCACGATCTCGACAGCAATCACCGCAACACCCGGCAGACGGCCGAGCTGGCCGCCTGGTTTCACACCGGCCGGCAGCCGCCCGCATTGCCCGGCCGTGACGGACCGCTGCCCCGGCTGCACGCGCTGCCGCACCAGGGAGCGGTGGCGGACCTGCTGATCGGGCTCGCCGAGCGGCAGCCGCGTCACACCATCGGTGTGGTGGTGCACTCGACCCGGACGCAGCTCGACCTGCTGACCCGCCTGGAACGCAAGGCGCCCCGGCTGAGGCCGCAGATGTACACGGCGCAGGCGACCGGCGGCCGGTATCGCACACTCGACCTCACTCGCCCCGGCATCGCCATCGTCCACCGGGCCAGTGCGAAGGGGCTGGAGTTCGACACCGTCGTGGTGCCGGACACGGAGACGGACGGAGCCATGGACCCCACCTCGGCGGAGCTGCGCATGACCTACTACGTGCTGGCCACCCGGGCGCGTCACGCACTGCACTTCGTCCATGCGGGAGACCAGGAGCCGGCGCACCTCAAGGCGATCCCCCGCCATGCGCTGGTCCGCGGGTAGATGTCCCGGATTCGGCTCAGGTCTGCCCCGGAGGTATGGACTCGACTCATGTGCGTACGGCGCTTGAGTACTCCGTGAGTCGGGTGGCGTGACGCCATGCTGCTTCCTGCGCCTCAAGTGCTCAATGTCAGATCTCGGCTGTGGAGGAGGAGTCGGTGCGACGCCCCGAGGCGGCGATCACCGCAACGCCTCGGGACGGGCGGGTTCAGTGACAGGAGTTGTCGGACACGCAGTGCGTGGCCACGCCGATCAGCGCCGGTTCGATGGCGGCGCACTCGAGAGGGTGACGGTCGGACATGCCGAGAAGACCGTATGACGTTCAGGGGAAAGTCGGAGCTCCGGGCACCTGAAGCCCCGTCGGCCATGGGGCTCCAGGTGCCGGTTACGACGCGTTCACACCGGCCGGGTCCGGCGGGGGCGGCGCAGCCGGTCCTCGATCACGTCGGCTGCGGCGCAGGCGCCGCCCGCATCGAGGATCGCCTTTTGCATGGCCCGGACCCGCTCGCTGATCGCTCGGTTCTCCGCCACGTCGAGTACGGCCGCCCGCAGGCGTTCGGCCGTGAGGGTCCGCGGCGGCAGTGCTCTGCCCAGTCCGAGCGCAACCAGTTGTCGGGCGTTGACGGCCTGTTCGGGGAGTCTGGGGAGCGCCAGCGTGGGCACGCCGTGGTGCAGTCCCTCCATGGTGCTCCCCATGCCGCCGTGGTGGACGAAGGCCGACGCGTGCGCGAGGACGACCAACTGCGGAACTTGCTCCCGCACTTCGAAGTTGGCCGGGACCCGGCCGAGCGTCGCCGGATCGACCCGGGAGCCGATCGGCAGAACCACGTGCCACGGCAGGTCGGCGAAGGCGTCGAAGCACAGGCGGTAGAACTCGGGGTGGGCGTTGTCGATCGACCCGAGCGAGACCAGCAGGACCGGACGGCCCGACGGCGGCGGGGCCCAAGTGCCTTGTGCCGGACGCTTCCCGAGCGCGGGGCCGACGAAGTGGAACTGCGGACCGAAGCCGTCGCCACCGGGCTGGAAGGCGCGCGGCAGGAGCACGATCCCGCCGTCGAGCGCGCCGGTCAGGTGCTGCTCCGCGGTGTCCCCGACGCCCTGCGCCGCGAGCAGGCCGGTGAGCTGCGCGAGGAACTCGCCCGCCGCCGGATTCGCCCCCGGGGCCGCGGGCGGGCGCAGCGACCAGTGGTCCGGCGAGGCGGCGTACGACCAGACCTGCACCGCGGGGATGCCCCAGGTCGCCGCCAGGAGCCGGCCCGCGCCCGCCGGGTCCTCGGTCAGGACCAGGTCGGGGCGGTCCGCGGCGAAGCCGGCGAGCAGGTGCGGGAGCGCCGTGCGGGCTGCCGCCAGGTACAGGAGTGGCAGCCGGTGCACGTCGGTCGGCCACGCGGCGGGGTCCTGCGGCAGTCCCGGGTCGTGGATCACGGCAGTCGCGCCCGCGGCCTCCACCGCCGACGCGAACTCCGGGGTCGTCGCCCAGCTGACCCGGTGCCCGCGCGCCGTCAGCTCCTCGATGATGCCGAGGAGCGCGTTGACGTGGCTGTGGGCGGGGGCGGTGAACACCGCGATGTGCGCGGCGCTGTGGTTTCGCCCGGGCTCAGGAGTCGACAGCACCACTGCCGTCCTTCGGGTCGTCCTCCGCGGCGAGCCGTGCCCGCAGTTCCTCCAGCCGGCGGATCGCGGTGGGGAAGTGCGCGGGTTGTCCGCCGTCCCTGCGTCCGGTGGTCATGCTGAGGCCGGGCACCGGCGGCAGCACGACGACGTTGCGGCGCTTCGCGAGGCGCTCGCGGTGGTCCGCCATGGCCGGGCTGTCCCACCCGCCGGGCGGCAGGGCCGCCGCCAGCGCGATCGGGGCGGTGGTGCACTGGAGGGCCATCGTCGCAGGTGTGTCGGCCAGTCCCTGGGCGAGCCGGGCGATGAAATGCATTCCGGCCGGATAGACCGCGACCGCGTCCGGCCACTGGGCCAGTTCCACGTGGAGCTTGCGGGTCTGCGGCTCCTCGGACCAGACATCCTCGAATACCAGGCGATTGGTCAGGACCGACAGCGCGTCCCGCGTCACGAATCGCTGGGCGGACCGCGTCAGGACAATCCGGAGCTCGGTCTCCGGATATGAGAACTGGAACCAGTTCACCCATAGCGGGAGAAAAGAAGCATTGGATGATCCGCTCGCCACGAGCAGCAGACGGCGAATTCCGACGGGGAATTCATCGGCGGCTGGCAGGCCCCACTGTCCGGCATTTTCCATGGATTCTCACATCTCGCTGGGGCCCTCGGGGGGCGGTCCGGTGCGGGCCGCCCCCCGAGGATCCGCTACCGGAACTGGATCAGCAGGCGCACCACGAGCAGCAGCAGGAGCACAGCGCGGCCTTGATCTCGGTGTCGTCGGCCTCGACCTTCAGCAGGTCCTCGACGGTCAGGTCGTCGAGTTCGAGCAGGTCGTCGACGAGGAGTTCGGCGACGGGCATGGGTACCTCCGCAGGGTTGCCGACCGGGTTGCCGATCGGGTCGTCGATTTCTTCGGCCAGCCCATTCGGCCGACCGTTGCACATGTTGGCAAGGAAAGCGTGGGCGATCTTCGGCCGGTCGACTGGCTTTCGCCATCAGATGCCAGGGGGAGCCGCCGGGCCGGTCTCCCACCTGGGTTCGAGACGGCCGCTCCACCTGGCTGGCCGGCCGGCCAGGAATCCTGCTGCCAATTCTGGCCACCGCGTGCACTTGCTACTGTCGCCGTGCCTGTTCCGCAGTAATTCGGCAGCGGTGATGCGGTAAAAAAAGCTGATGCAGCAGAAGAGCTGGAGAGCTGGAGGGCTTGTGGCGCACATAGCGTTCTTCACCATCCCGGGCGCCGGGCACGTCAATCCGACGGTGGGCCTGGTGGCCGAGCTGGTGGCCCGGGGGCACCGGGTCAGTTACGCCGTCACCGCCGAGCACGGCGGCGAAGTGAGCCGGGTCGGCGCCCGGCTGGTGCCGTACCGCACGGCCATGGGGGAGTTCCGGGCCACCATGACCAATCTGAGCGACCCCGACCGGTTCACCGCCGACGACTTCGCCCAGGTGCTGCGCGCCCTCGCGCTGGAGACCGAGACGGTGCTGCCGCAGCTGGTCGACGCGCTCGCGGGCGACCGCCCGGACCTCGTGGTCTACGACGGCCTGTCGGGCTGGTCCGGCCGGCTCCTCGCGGCGTGCTGGGGGGCTCCGGCCGTCCGGTGCATCCCGACGTTCGCGGCCAACGAGCACTGGTCGCTCGGGGCCGACGGCAAGTACGCGGCGTTCGAGGAGCACAACGCGGCCCTGGCCGCCGCCTTCGAGGAGGTCGGCGCGATGTTCGAGCGGATCGGATCGCCGATCCCCGCCTCCGAGTTCTTCGGTACGAGCGAGTCGGGGCCCGCGCTGGTCTTCCTGCCGCGGGAGTTCCAGTACGCGGGGGAGACGTTCGGTTCGGACTTCCACTTCGTGGGTCCGTGTCTCGACGAGCGGG